>WRGQ01000151.1 GCA_009787115.1 Bacteroidota bacterium | reverse complement strand
CCCTGTATAACCGGCAATACTAACGGATGCGCTTCTGTTGTAGCAAATAGTAGTATCGTTGGAGGTAATGCCTGCGTTAGATAGCGGATCAAGGGTTACCGCTACTTTTTTACGGTATCCTGCAAGGTTTTCGCAGTAGTCATCACCATATACACTTACATAAAAAGCAGTGTCTGAGTAGAGTGGTGCGGTTTCAAATGAGTCGCCTTTATGTAGTACGATATCGGAATTTTGGGTTTCATACCAAAGGAAAGTTGAGTTTTCAATTGTTGAAGTAGCCGTGAGTGTAGCCTTGCTACCCACACAAATCGCAACATCTTCGGCGTCAATATTTGTGGTTACGGCGCTCACCCCTGCTGCATTTACGGTTACATCAAATATACAGGTATCAACGATGTTTTGATAATAAGCAATACAAACAACAGCACTTGTGGCTTCGGAGGTAAAAGTTACGCCGTTTAATGTTGCGGCAGTTCCACGAATGGTTAATGTATCGTTAATGATGTACGTAACACTGTCAAAGATAACCGGAGATACAGGTATAATATCCCAGAGATTATCGGAATGGGTATAATAACCCACGTAGCAGGAATCTTCAACGACGGTTTTCTCCGTAACATCGCAATCAATAATGTTACAGTAGTGAACATTCGGTTTTAAGGTGTCCACCATATCGTAACATAAACATCCGTAACTGTTTTCGTAACTTACGGCTAATTTACAGGAACCGGAGGAGTTCCAGAATACTTTTATTTGACGTTCGTTATTTTCTACAATTGTTCCTCCTTCAATATACCACTGATAATTTTGCATACCGGAGGCTGTTGTATAAGTATAGGGTTCAAAAATGTTGCTGCAGGGATTGGGTTCACCTGAAATGACAGGTGCATCAGGGAAAGGACGAACGATAACCGTATCTCTTCCGGTACCTCTGCAATTGTTGTCATCATTGTATTTGATGGTAAGATAACCGTTCCCCGGTGCGTCGTCCCAACAAACGGTAACGTGGTCTAAATCGTTATCGCCGGCTATGGTGCCGTTTATTACACTCCATTCGTAGTGACTCATACCGGTTTCAGTGGTATAGACGTCACATTCAAGGAAGCAGGTATCTTTAGTTCCGTTAAGCACGTTGGGTTTTGGCAGCGGAAGTAAGGTAACTTCAAAAGTATCCACCATAGCAGTAGGACAACCGTTGGCAAGAGTATAACTAACCGCTAATTTACCGGTACCGGCATTGTTCCAAACCACCGTTGCTTCATTTGTAGCGCTTCCTGCTGTAACAGTTCCGCCGTTGATGTACCAATGGTAGTTCGTCATATCCGCCTGTGTAGTGTAAGTTACCTCTTCCGAATTTAAACAGAGTTCATCATCTCCTAAAATCGTAGGTTTTGTAACATCTAAAACAGTTATAGAGAGTTCTCCGGGTTGAATGGCTTCACAGCCGGCACGATTGGCAATAGCCAGCGTAATAGTCTGTGCTCCGACTGTTGTCCATCTTACTGTAACGTAAGTATATCCATCTCCACCGGCAATGATTACGCCACCGGTAACAGTCCAGTCAAAATATTCAATGTTATCCTGATAAACGAAATTATAAGTAGTTTCTGAGTAGAGGCAAGGTCTGTCGTTACCTGTAATTCCGGGAATTGTGGGAGGAACACGAATAATAACACGCGCAATATCCTCTTTGGGTAATGCAACACAACCGTTATTATCGGTATAAATTACGCCGACCAAACCGGGTATAGGGGAAGATAGTTTATCCCAGCAAATATTCAGACTGTCTCTTCCCGTAAGAGGCGTAGTGGCTGTTCCGTTTGATACGGTCCATACGTAGTTAGACATACCGCTTGTGGTTCTATAAGTTACGCAATGTCTGAAGCAAGTGTCAAGGCTGCCGGTGATGGCAGGTACAGGTAGCGGAAAAGGTCTTGCGGTAACGGAAGTTTCATTCCTGCACCCATCCTTACTGATTACTACCAACTTGACGACATCGCCGTCTGCCAATAGTTTTGTGGGTTCTCTCACGTCATCGAAAGGGGTGGTTGCCCCGTTTAAATACCAGTACCATTTGTCGGTATTTGCACTCGTAGAAGGTTCACCGCCGATAGTACTTTCGTTACGAAATATTGTCTCCTGTCCTACACAAGAAGAGAGAAAACGAAATTGGGCGGTTACAAGAGGGTACATTTTAACTTTAATATGGGTAAGTCCAAAATTTTCTTCAAGAGGACCATTATAATCATAAATAATACGTAGCCAGAATGTCGTATCTTTATAAGCGACAGGTGTGTAAATAAAAGTATTATCTGCAATTAGCTGTCCGCCTGTACCTACAGAGTCTCTATACCAAATAGGGGTAACACTTCCGCAGGCAAAAGTAAGCGGATTGGGCATATTTAAACAGACATAAAACAGATCCGGGTCATAATCTAAGGTGAGTACCCTTAAAGCATCGGAGCCAATATTCAGTGGGTTGACCTCACAGGTTCCCGTTTCCTGGTCAAAATTTGAGGCGGATATTACCTGACACTCCAACTCCTGTCTGGGCACCGAGCAATCGAAATTTGGATCAGGATTAAAGAGGACAGGTATAGTGTATGTAAATGTGAGTGTATCTGCCGGTGGAGGTCCGCCTATAAGTGCATTCAAATCATTAATGGGAAGTTTCATAAAATAGAAACGCTCTCCTTCGGAATTGACTTTCATACTGTCAATGTCAATATTTCCAAAAGGAACACACGTTACATTGCCATCAATTACCATATTTTCACTTACACGTAAGACCACATAATTTAATTCATTTACTGCAATGCCAAGCCCCTCTTTTTTAAATGAGACCTTTAAAACATCTCTTCTTTGTTCGTTAGAATAAACACGACTGCTACTGACATTGGTCATAGAAACTTTGAAACGGTATTCAGGTACAATATCCGAAAGGATAGTTGGGGTAATATATACGGTACCGTCATCTTCGCAAGGTGAGCCGCAGAAGGTTGCGCCGTTGAAGGCAGCGCGGAAACGAATACCGGTTAAGTCGGTTTCGCAAAACGGTAATAGCGGAATACGAATAGTAAATACTCTATCAATATCTTGAAAGTTCATAGGGGTATATCCCCACCCCGGCAACATAAATACCTCTTTTTCCAACAAGTCTTTGATATGAATTGTAAATACCCGAGATTCTTCAATTTGAGAGGCGCTACCGATGGCGGCTTCCAGTGCAGTGAGCATATCATTAGGGAATGGTCGGAAACCACTGCCTTGCGGATACTCAAAAGAAGCAACGCCAAACGCAGTATGATCCGCATAGATTTGCCCTGCCGGAATACGGAAAGTTACGAAGGGGTCGTTTAAAGCGCCTTGAGATACTTTTCCGTTTACTACATAATCCATAGCATAACCTTGGTTGAAGTGTAGATAGTTTGGTTTTGCAGAATTCGGGATATGCGGCTCAATATAGCCTGCAACCTTTACGCGGGCAGTAAGCAGGTCTAAAGCGGTGTATTTCTTTTCGCCGCGGTTGCAGGCGTGCACCTGCTCTATTCCCTGATTAATATCTATGCTAAATTCGGGAACATCTGACGCATTAAAAGCAGAATATACCGTAATGGTATCATTTTCGCAAACATCATTTCCTTTGTATGTATAAACCAGAAAATAGTTTCTAACTTCACCGCCGGACATAGTACCCACAGGTACCCAACAATTATCCTTCCCTACCCCTTTAATCGTATCTGTTCGGGTGGCAATATCCAACAAATATGCGTCGCATACATTGCCTTTCACAAACAGCCACGTATCCTTATTGGTGAGACTTCCGTTGGCATTGGTAAGTTTTAGAGAAGAAAATGCTACCTGATTAAACATTATCACATAAGTTTGTAAATCCATTTGCAGTTTTCTGCCGGTATAATTCAAAGTATTTGCGTTACCGGTGGACGTTTGGGTATTTGAATTAGTGCCTGTCCCCTGAGGATTACCCATAGAATTGGTATAATACCACGTATTTGTTAATGAAGTTCTTGTGGAAGCAGGGGTAGCAAAAATGTTTTTAAAGGTTGCATATACTCCTGCCACATCGTCTCCGGGTGGAAATTTACCATTAGAAAGCAACCCTGTGTTGACATTATAAGAATAGCCCTGACTGCCATCATACGTTACATCAATATATTGCTTCATATCAATCGTAAAAATACTGTCCTGAGTAAGAAAATCTTCTTCCGCCAAATCGGGGACAACGGCAAAATTGTAGGCATCATCTACATAACTGTTATAATATTTCCACGGTCGCAGATAAATTTTATTATTTGTACGGGAAAATCCACAAGGCACGCGGAGTATAATTTTATCTATCCGATGGCGATATCTCACCTCTCTGGGCCAGTCGGAAATTTCATCGCCTCCGTGATATGTTCTGGAATACAGGTTATTTACTACTACCTGCTCACAGGGAGTGGAAAATAGAAACGTAGCTGCAGTGGGTCCGTGAACGGTAAAATTTCTAAAAACAATTCTATAAATCCCGTTGGGAAAATATTTGCTCACCCACGTTTGTGTCTGGTCGTTAGGTCTAATACCATAAGTAATGGTATAAAAATTTCCCCGTATATTTCCGTTTATCCCAAGGCGGCATCTAAACGGCACGCGCAGATAGCAACTGTCACCTCCCCGCGCGACGTAATCATTCTTTCCTCCATCATAGTAAATAATAATAGAGTCTTGATTGGTAACAACGGGTATATCAAGGGGAAGAGTATAAAGCGTAAAGTCGGTTTTATCTTCATTCCATCGTTTTATATCAATAGTACCCTGTGTCCAAAGCGGCACGGTATTTCCTGTAGTTCCCCATTTATACTGATAAGTAGCGCCCACAGCACCACCGGTTCCATATTTCAGTACTAACACCAACTTATCATATCTCTCTGTAGAAGCGCCGCCCACGTAACCTCTGAAGAAATAATATCCGGTATCATCTTCCATAAAATGCCGGTGGTCTATTTCTCTATCCAAGGCAAGCGAACCATCATCGGGGAGATGGTCGTTGTTACTGTCTTTTAATCCGCGGGTAATTCTGAAGACGCCAAAGGTATCAATAGCGAGCGCCGGCGGGGTACAGATAAATTCCAATACGGTAAACACTTTACTTGTTTTTCTGAAACGTCCGCGACACTCTTCTACGTAGCCACTGGGATGTGTTGAGGGAACATTGCGCGGATCGGAACCGCTGATCCAGTCCACCCATGCCTGAATAGTGTCAATAAAAACAATCTCTTCGGGGCAATCCCCCGGTTTAAGTCTAATATCCAGCACACCGTCATAACTACCATGATATCTCACCGAATAAGTTTTATATCCGTTTTCATCTTCGCCGTAAAATACGCCGCTGTTGGCTGTAGGTCTTGTTCCTCCGGGATAAAAAGTAATACTGTCGCGATTTCTTATAATAAAAGCATCTTCAATAGTATTGGTGATGTCCAAATCCAACCAAGGGGGCATTTTTACAAAATACTCCGCATACCTTGCCCCAGTGGGGTCTGACGTAGGATTATTAACGGCGGTAGTATTATTCGAGCCGGTATTAGTAGGGTTGCTCCAATAAAAGGTGTGTTGGGAATATACTGCTACCCGGGGCAACCCTGTAGCAGTAAATCGTGGTTTACTAATATTAGGACTAACATTAACACCGCCGGTTTGATTCACATCTCCGCAAGTGCTTTCGTAGCGCGGGGTATTCCACGAATGAGAGATGTGGTTATAGGAGGTATTTGTAGTAGTAAAAGATGATTTGGCGCGATAGGCGTCATTAATCCAGTTGGGATTTCCATATACTACCCATTGAAATTCAACAATAGCGTTGGCAGGAAGTGGGTTATCCATACCAATATCCGGAACCCGAAGCGTCATATATCTGCTTTTGTTCCACAAAATAGGATTATATTGGGCAACGATATCCGCATTTGTTGAAGGGAAGTCATTGCGGGCGTCAATACAAGGTTTTCCATAAAAGTCCACATCCGACGCTTTGAGACGTGTTACAGGTCTCACTATACTGTCTGCCCCGTTAATTTTACTGGGGCAGGTGATACGGTAATAGATTTGGGTAGTATCGTAATATTCACAATAAGAAAGATTCGTATAATAATCCAGGTATGTTCTAAACTCGCAGGCAATGGAAGGTATCCCATTATTGTTATAGAGCGCCAACGTGGCATAGTTTGGCGTTTCCCCATCCCAGCAGAAGGTAATAAATTGATAACCGTTGCCGGAATAGGTATCGGTATAACCGGTTCGCAAACCGGTTAAATCATTAGGGTTATTCATATTAAAGCGCGGTGTTCTGCGCATAATAACGGGGCTGTTGTTTGCAGTGAAAGTCCCGTTGGTATTTTGCGAAAGAAAAGTGGGAGCGCCTCTCACGCCGGGAAGACTTAAAATAGTAGGGTTGTCGTTCCACCTGTCATAAGAAGTAGAGGGTGACGGCGAGTTAGTGGGGACTAAAGGGTTTTGTATCCACGGAACGAGTTCCCAGTTACACCCCCGATTGGTAGTGGCTCTAAAGGTAAGTGTTCGGGGGACATCGGTAATGTTAGTATTTTGCAGTGTGGTTTGATCTAAACGGATGTAAGTTATTTGCGCTGTTGCCGGACCCGGTAAGGCAGTGCCGGAAATGCGCGTATTATGAAAGACTCCACCCCCTGAGTTACTCATAAGGAGAGGTAAATCTCTGCCGTCTAACTTAAAATTATCGAGATATACATAATTGCTATTGTAGGTATAGGCAATCAATGCCGAACGGGTATGTCCGTTTTGAGCGTCAATATTCACACTTACGAGCATAGTATCTAAGATGTTGTTAAAAATGATAGTATTGCTGTAAGGAGGTGTAGGTGTAATACGCAAAGTGGGTCTTACCAAATTGAGTTGACACGTTTTTTCAACACCACCCAGAAGTGTTTGATTGGCAGCAGAACTCATCGTTATCTTAACAGAACCGGGGTTTAAAGCATTGGCTTCCCACAATGCTCTGATTCTGATTTTCAGTACAATTGAGTCGCCCAGACGAAGATAACCGGTGTTGGCGTTACCATTAGCAATATATTGAATAGTGAGCGAGCGTGTACCGGAAAGGGCGGCGCCGCTTGGCGCAGTGCTGGTCGTAAAATAGGTTGCTGTAACAGGCGTTGTTACTCCGGGCTCGTTAATCAAGATATTACTTACATTAGTACCGGCTGTTACATTGGACTGAGAGAAATCAATACCTGCAGGCAAATCAATTTTAATGCGGGGTTGTCGCCAAACAGTATTGTTAGCCGCATCATCTATCAATTTAACACTTAAATAGATATATCCAGGATCACCCAGTACTACCAAATCTCTTGGATATTGTACAGGGTCTTGTTGCCATGTGAGCGTAGTAATCTGGGTTTGTGCTATGGCACGATGGTTAATCATATTAAATACAAAAAAACCAAGCAGGAATAATATATAAAATTGCAGGGTATTCTTTTTTGCTGATAGAAGATAAACAATAACGTTCTGTTTCATTGTCCGGAAATTTAGGTAATACTTGAATTGTTATATTTTGTTATTTTTTTAAAAAACGAGGACAAAAATATATTAAAACTGTAAAAAAAACTAATTAAGAGTATTTATTGCAAAATACTTTCTGAAAATAAACAAAAATAGAGATGTCAAAGTTGGCTTTTACGAAAAAAGAGAGATAATATATGGCTACTATAGGAATATTGTATGAACGAGTACTCCCTTTCGCGCAATTACGAAACTTTAACTCAAATTTATCGATGGTAGATACTAGTAATAGTGAGCATTTCTTCCAAATGCACGCCTCTTGACCCTTTTATAAGGATAAACCGGTTGTCAAATTGATGCTCTTTCAAATATTCATTACAACTGTGAACATTCAAAAAAAATTGAGAACGGTCGTTTTTTAGCGCAAAGAAGTTTGTTCCAACAAAAATGGTTTCTAAATGCTGCGTTTGACAGAAATCTATTATTATTTGATGTTCGTGCAAACTATTTTCTCCCAGTTCAAGCATATCTCCCAGAATTGCCGATTTATGCGGGGCATCTATTTGCAGGAAATTGTCCAATGCGGCTTTCATACTTGTAGGGTTGGCATTGTAATAATCGGCAATAATGGTATTGGTTTTGCTTTTAATGATTTGTGAACGATTGTTTCGGGGCTGATATTCAGCGATGGCATCGCAAATATCGTTTTCCGAAACGTTAAAAAAACGTCCGATAGCCGCTGCACCCAAGATATTGGGAAGATTGTAGTTGCCGGTTAATTGAGTTTGAGTTCTTTGTCCAAACATATCAATAACCAAACAGGGGTTCATTTCGAGAATGGAGGCAGTAATATCGGTGTTTTTGCCATAATATATTTTTGAGACCGGAAGACCGTTCACCTCACACCGCTCACCACTCACCGCACACCGCATTAAAACCTCATCTTCTTTATTTACAAACAACACTTGTGCTACACGGTATAAGGCAGTTTTCGTTTCTATGATATTTTCTATCGTGCCGAAGCCTTCCAGATGCGCTTTTCCGATGTTGGTAATTAAACCGTATTCGGGTTGGGCAATAAGGCAGAGTTCCGCAATCTCTCCCGGATGATTTGCCCCCATCTCTATTACGGCTATTTCGTCATCTTTTTTGATAGAGAGTAAAGTAAGTGGCACACCGATATGGTTATTCAGGTTTCCTTGAGTACAGGCAGTTTTATATTTTTTAGATAAAACCGCTGCAATTAATTCTTTTGTAGTAGTTTTTCCATTGGTTCCCGTAATTCCGATAATGGGAATTTCTAATTGTTTGCGGTGAAAATTGGCTAATTGTTGCAGTGTTTTTAAAACATCATCTACCACAATAATCCTGTCTGATTTTGGAAGTTGCTTATTTTCGGTAATTACATATTGGGCTCCTTTTTCCAGCGCTTCATTTACAAAAAGGTTGCCATCAAAATTATCTCCCTTTAAACAAAAGAACAAAGAATTTGGAAGTATTTTTCGGGTATCCGTACAAACAAAAGGAAATTGCACAAACTTTTCGTACAATTTCCTTATGTTATTGAACTTTGATGACACTGATCGGGCTGATTTTACCTGAATTATCTTCTTCCGCTAATAGCCCCAAGTCTCGACATCGCACATCTGAACCCAATCCAGTCGGCAGATTCGTCTTCTGCAAGAAATCTTCTATTTCCGGGCTGTGCCCAATAAGGAATATCTCTCCACGAACCGCCTTTTACTACTCTAACATCATCTCCAATAAGTGAATAAGAGTAAGCGTGTCCCATATCCTTACGATACATTAATTTTGAGGACTCGTTAGGATCTACATTAGCATTGTCAACAGTCATAAGCGAAGCCAAATCACCATCTTTATAATTAATATTATAAGAGGTTCTGTAGTTGCTTCTTCGTTCGTTTTTCGTATCGGGTTCAAGTTCCGTCGGGATACGTCCGATGCTGTCTCTTTCAAGGAGTGTCCCGTCCGGTTTGCGTTTCATTTGCATATAAACGTTTCCTCTGAACGGATTATATTGAGAAAGTTCGGCTGTTCCACCTTGACGATAGACATCCAATACCCACTCAGCAACATTCCCCGCCATATTATACAGTCCAAAGTCGTTTGGAAAATAAGAGGTAACAGGAGCCGTCAGCATCATACCATCGTTAGGTAAAGTGGCTACTCCCGTATAGTCCCCTTTTCCTCTTTTAAAGTTCATTTGAAATTCTCCGTAATATCTTTTATCTTCTGTACGTAACGCTCTGCCATTCCACGGATATTTATTTCTTTCTATTACTCTTTCACCTGATGAATTTCCTACCAGCCCTAATGCGGCATATTCCCATTCGGCTTCGGTAGGCAGCCTGTATTTAGGTAAAAGAATACCATCTTCCATCGTCACATTTCTATATTCTTTGGTAGTAATATATTGTAATCTTCTATCAGTATTTTCCGATTCATAGGTAGCATAGTTAAGGTAAGCATCTGTGGTAAAGTGTCCTTCGGGTGATGGGCGTTCATTCCAATCAATAAATTTAAGGTCAGCTAATATTTTTTCGTTCACACGGTCGGTACGCCATTCTGCATACTGTGTGGCTTGCAGCCAGCTAACACCCACAACCGGATAATAGCGGTAGGCGGGTGAACGGAAGTAGTTTTGCACCATATCTTCCATATAGCCATCGGGAACGCGCCAACAATTTTCATCAGGAAGTGCATTCTCATAAACCCCTTTATACGGGCGGTTATCTTCAACAAAAACTCTTTTCAACCAGTTTAGATACTCCAAATAGTCAATGTTGCTGATTTCGCACTCATCCATATAGAAAGGCGCAATGGTTACCTGCTTGGGTGTATTATTGTAATCGAACATTACATCCTGATCCATATTTCCCATAGTGAAGGTACCGCCGGGAATAAGTACTAACCCCGGACCCGTAGCCTGTTCCACGTATGGAACAACTTCAAATGCTCCTTCTTTCACACTGTTGTATTTCCATCCTGTTGTAGAAGATTCCTGATTGTTTTTACACGCCGAAAATATACATAACGTAATAATAATTAGCCACAATGGTCTTGATGATTTTCTCATTTTTTTAAAAATTTATCTCTTGTAACGAACTTTTTTTTTTTTTATTATATATGAAAAATTTTTACAGAATTAAAATCTTGGACAATCAAGCGGTGCATAGTCCATTTTCTTCTTCTTTTTTGAATTAATTCTGTCACGGTTATCGTTATCGCACGGAATAGTAATCTGTAGTGAGACTTCGTGCGCACCTCCTGTACCTTCTAATTGAGTGAGTGTAAAATCGTAGGAATACCCTATTCGCAGTAATTTATATTCAATTCCGCACGAAACAATACACGCATCAAAATTTTTAAAGTTATGTCTTAACCATGCGCCAATAGTAAATGGATAGAAGTTAAAGTAGAAACCTTCGTGTAAATAATCAAAATTACCTTGAGAAATAAAAACAAGATTTGGATAGAGAAAAATATCTCCTGTATTTATTTCTGTTCTGTTTTTTTGTAAAATTGTAATTTTTCCTCCAATATGGGCAGTATATTTAGGTTGCCAAACTGTTTGATATTTATCGTTTGAACTGCTAAAGAAACTGGTACGAACAGGAAATAGATGATGTATTGCCATTCCGAAATAGAGATAAGAGGTATAACCTGTGAATCCGAATGCTGCATCGAACTGTGATTTTTTCTTATAGTCATATAACGCCGGATAATCAGGTGGCGGTAATCCCTGCGCTCCTGAGGCATAATGCAAACCTTCCCAGTTGATGTACGAAGTGAGGTAGCCCCCCTGTAAAGCGAATTGCAAGTTAAACTTATGAGTTACTTTTACTCTGAAATTATATATGGCGCTTGCATTGTAAGTATTCATAATGCCACTGCCGTTGATACCGCGCCCCTCAATATCGGCTGCAACTAAAACGCCTATCCCTCCGTGTAATACATTAATATGCTGATCATAACTTCCTGAAAAAGCAATATAGTTTCCTTTTATCGCGGGCCACTGATCTCTAAAATTTAAAGAAAAACGAGGACAATTATTCGCTCCCGCAAAAGCAGGATTCAAATAGAGCGGATTAGCGTAAAACTGCGAATAATGAGCATCCTGACCAAATAAATTTAAAATAATAAGTGTTAGGAAAATGAATAAGAAATATGTTCTTCGTTTACATAAAATCATCAGGTGTATATCTTTTTTGAATAAATCAACGTTATATGTAGCATAATTATTTTAGCTATTAACGCAATACCCCTTTTATTAGTACAAATGGACAAACAAAGAACCTATTTCCGTTATTATTTTTTGTTTTTTTTATCTTTATTTTTTATACATCATAACTTTTATGCGCAAAGTATAACGAAAACTTACAATTTTCCCAAGTTTGAAATTCTTCAATTTGACGACAACAACAAACAGATAAAATTACTTACCTTTGATGGCGCAATTACCACTGCTGCATTTAAAGATTTGCCTGCTCTTTGGGATAAAATTGAAGTAAATCAACTCTATACTTCTTATTCCTATACTTTGTTTAACGCAAAATATGAAATGTTGCCTGCCGAACAAGCGGCTTTGATTCCAAATGAATGCACTTTTGCAGAACCTGCAGTGCATTTGAAAACCGCAACCAATGAAAGTAAATATTATGCGATGTTGCGTATTTTACCTGTTATAAAAGACGGAGACGGGCAATACAAACGGTTGGTATCTTGTGATATTCGTTTTGAAGGTACTGATCCGATTATGATTACTAAAACCGTTAAATCAACGAACTCCGCATTAAAAGACGGAAGATGGTATAAAATTGCCGTAAATAGTTCCGGATTATATAAAGTTACTTACGAAGACCTCAAAAAGATGGGAGTTCCCGTATCGGGATTACATTCTTCAAACATTACATTGTTTGGTAATGGCGGCGGAATGATCCCCAATGTTAATCCTGTGATACAGAAGGACGAACTGCTCGAAGTTCCAATTAGGATGGTAAATGCAGACAACGTTTTTAATGAAAACAGTTATTTCATTTTTTATGCACAGGGTCCGCATTTATGGACATATAATGAAACTACGGGTATATTTACGCATAACTATAATATCTATTCTGATAACGCCTACTATTTCATTAATATTGACGGCATTGGAGAGAAGAAAAGAATTGAAACAAAAGACTTCTCAAATCAAACTGAAAACGGAAGCGTCACTTCTTTTACACACTACGACTTTTATGAGAAGGATGTGATGATTTTTGCAGAATCGGGAAGAGATTGGTTTGATGAATCTTTCTATGTTGCTTCTACAAAATCCTACACTTTTCAGTTACCCGAATTAAATAACACGAATGCAAGAGTTAAAATCAGAGTGGCTACCACAAGCACGACAACTTCCACTATGGAATTGACGTGGGGAAATAACAGCCGACAGTTTTCGCTTGGAAGCACATACGGAGAAGAGTATGCAAAAGCCACAACTTATGAACAAAATCTGCCTTTGACTTCCGGTAATTTAGAACTGAAACTAAAGTATAGTTCTGCGCAGAGTTCGGCAGTTGCGCACCTGGATTATATCGAAATTCAGGCACAATGTAAATTATCAATGATGGGCGATGCTATGCCGTTTGCTATTACAGATAATGTGGGCGCTTCCAACATCTCTCTGGTGCAATTGGAAAATGCTTCGGCACAAACTATAATTTGGGATGTTACCGACCATAATGCTGTGTATGCTGTAAAGGGAACGCTCTCAGGCTCGCGATTTTCGTTTAAAACCCCTACCGATAAACCACGCTGTTTTATTGCCTTTAATGGTACACCGTACAATTCCGTTACTCCTGTGGGTGAAATAAAAAACCAAAACTTGCACGGATTTACTAATGTGGATATGGTGATTGTTGCTCATCCTGATTTCTTATCTGAAGCAGAACGGCTGACGCAATTTAGAAGAAACAAAATGAAGGTAGAGGTGGTGACCCCCGAACAGGTGTATAATGAATTTTCATCTGGCGCTCAAGACCCTGCGGCAATAAGGAACTTTATGAGATATTTATATGATAATAATCCTAAATCTATAAAATACTTACTCCTTTTCGGAAGTCCTTCTTACGATTACAGGGGACGTGTAGAGAAAACTCAATTATTTGTTCCAAATTTTCAGGGCAACAAATGGTGGAATGAAAATGTTTTAAGGTCTTGTGATGACTTTTTTGGGGTTTTAGGTGTAGGCTCCGGCAATTTGGACAGTGGTGATTTGATGGATGTGGCAGTGGGGCGTTTTCCTGTATCCACCTTAGCGCAAGCTAAAATTGCCGTAGATAAAACTATCAATGCTTCCGACAGAAAACGGATTACACTACAAAATGCTTCTCAAGTTTCTAACTTTGGAGATTGGCGTAATGTAATGGCTTTTGTTGCAGACGACTGGGATGGGGTCAACCATTTAAACAATGCGGAGGTATCTACGAACGAAGTTGCCGCCAAATATCCTACTTTTAATTTGGATAAAATATACTGCGATGCATATCCATCGGTTTCTTATGCAGGCGGAAGGAGGTATCCGGCAGTCAATAATGCCATAAATATGAGAATGAGTAGCGGTGCATTAACCATCGCTTATTTCGGACACGGCGGAATAAACGGTTGGTCGCACGAAAGAATTTTAGAGATTTCAAATATTACCAATTGGAAAAATAAATATAATCAACCTTTAATGATTACGCTAACCTGTACTTTCGGATGGTATGACAGACCTGTCCCATCACCCGCTGAATTAGTTTTCTTAAACGAAAACGGCGGTGCTTCTTCTCTTATTTCTACCTCACGTATCTCTTATTCTAACAAGGAGTATGGAAAACAACTTTTTACTGAAATGGGAACTAAAATGAATAACCGATATAAAACAATAGGAGAAATTCAAAAATTAGCTAAAAATAATTCAGGAGGACTTGATAGTGGAGTAGATATGATATATTTGATTGGAGACCCTGCTATGACCATTAATATTCCTAATCATAATGTGACAACTGAAAAAATACTCGGTGAAGACTCCCAAAAAGTTGATACTATTAAAGCGCTATCGAAAGTAACTATTAAAGGTAGAATTACTAAAGACGATGGAGAGACACTTTCTGATTTTAATGGAAATATTTATCCCTCTATTTTTGATAAATCAGTTAAACAAAAAACATTAGGACAAGTACCCAATAGTCCGATTACTGAGTTTACAATACAAAAAAATATTATTTTCAAAGGAAATGCTACAGTAACAAACGGGCTTTTTGAATTTTCATTCTATGTACCCAAAGATATTAATTTTGAATATGGAAAAGGAAAAATCAGTTATTATGCTGCTTCCGAAAACGATGATGCCGGAGATTATTACAATAATTTTATTATTGGCGGTATGAGCGACAAACCCATTGCAGATGATAAAGGTCCTGAAATTGCCCTCTTCCTCAATGATGAGAAATTTGTTCCGGGAGGCATCACAAACCCCGACCCTGTAATCTTAGTAAAACTTAAAGACGAATATGGTATTAATACCACCGGTAATGGCATTGGACACGATTTGGTGGCAATTTTAGATAATAATATTGAAAAACAGATGGTGTTGAATGACTACTATTTGGCAGATCAGGACAGCTACAATTCCGGAACAGTACTATATCCGCTGCAAAAATTAGCCCCCGGAATGCATACCCTTAAAGTTCGCGCCTGGGATATTTGCAACAACCCTGCGGAGGCTTCCATTGATTTTGTCGTTAAAACAGATGATAAATTAATACTTGACCACGTACTAAATTACCCGAATCCGTTTACCACTAAAACCTCGTTCTTTTTTGAACATAACCAACCGGCAGAAACTTTTGACATATTAATACATATTTTTACTGTCTCGGGTAAATTAGTAAAAACCCTGCAATCTACACAAAAGTTAGAAGGCAATAGAAGTGATCCTATTGAATGGGACGGGCGGGATGAGTATGGCGATAAAATTGGAAAAGGCGTTTATTTATACAGACTGACTGTGCGTAATTCGCAAGGAAAAACCGCAGAAAAAATTGAAAAAATTGCTATTCTGTAAAATAATAAAATTGATGTTTCGTTTTTGAAAATTATTAACTTAAATCTTAATCTATAATATGAAAAAACTATTGCTAATCTTATCATTGCTTCCCTTAACTATGTGGACTTTATCGGCTCAGGAGTTTGATAAGGACAACCCCACAGCGCCCTACCTGAATACCATAACTACTGCTGCCCCATTCCTGTTAATAGCTCCCGATGCCCGTGGCGGCGCCATGGGCGATATGGGAGTGGCTACCTCCCCCGACAACTACTCGCAACACCACAACCCATCAAAATATGTGTTTAATAAAGAAATATTCGGAATAGGACTTGCATACAGTCCGTGGCTAAAATCATTAATTAATGATATTCATTTAGCTTACCTCTCCACTTTTTTTAAGCCTACCGAAAATGACGCCATTGCTTTTGCATTACGATACTTTTCGTTAGGAGAAATTCAATTTACAAACGAAAACGGTACGGCATTATATACAGCAAATCCAAATGAATTTACGCTTGACTTTACTTATGCAAGAAAACTTTCCAAAATTGTATCTATGGCTATCACCCCACGATTTGTTTATTCAAATTTAGGATCAGGATTTCAAAGTCAAAGCGCAGGATATGAAATGAAAGCTGGTCTGGCAGGCGCTGTGGATATTTCTCTTTTCGTAGATAAAGAGTTCTTTCATCAAAATGGCTCTATTAAAAACTCGGAATTATTGTTTGGACTTAACATCTCTAATATAGGAAATAAAGTATCATATACCGGTAATACTGAAAGTAGAGACTTTCTGCCTTGCAACCTGCGCATGGGACTTTCATACATTATGAACATTGACGACTACAATACATTAACTTTGAATACGGAAATAGGAAAACTTTTAGTTCCAAGCCTTCCTATTCTTGACACTGCCACCGGAAAATTCTACGGTAACGGAAAAAACAGAGATGAGATTAATCCTATCACAGGGATTGCACGTTCTTTTTTTGATGGCGCCGGAGGATACAAGATAAACCCTACCGGATGTTTTATGGAAGAATTAAGAGAATTAGCATGGTCGTTCGGTATAGAATACTCTTACAGAAATATCTTATTCGTGAGATCCGGTACGTTTATAGAAAGTAAATATAAAGGAAATAGAAAATTTATTACAGTAGGAGCCGGAGTTAAATACAACATTTTTTCTATTGATGTGTCGTATTTATTTGCACTTACGCAAAATCATCCCCTTGAAAACTCAATGCGTTTTTCACTTACTTTTATGTTAGATTCTTTTAATAAAGAAAATATTAAAACTCAGGGTAAATTAAACTAAAAATGTAAAGGAATATGCGTGTCGGAATTGGGTATGATATTCATCAATTAGTGGAAAGTAATGAATTAACCTTTAAGTTATCCGGAATTTCAATACCCTTTGAAAAAAGATGTGTGGCGCACTCCGACGGAGATGTCGCCATTCATGCTCTATTAGACGCCCTGCTCGGCGCCGCCGCACTCGGTGATATCGGTACGCATTTCCCCGATACAGACCCCAAATACAAAAACGCCGATAGCGCCATTTTACTTCAAGAATGTTACCAACTCCTCAAATCAAACGGTTATATTATTGAAAATATTGACTTGAATATCATTACCGAAAAACCCAAATTAGAGCCATATATTAGTTTGATGAGAACTCGCTTATCTGAAATATTGCAAATTGAAATCTATAGAATCTCAATCAAAGCTAAAACCAACGAACAATTAGACGCCATTGGTAGAGGAGAGGCGATTGCAGCGCAGGCAGTGGTAATGATTAGATGAGGTGATGAGGTGGTGATGTGGTGATGTGGTGATGTGGTGATGTGATGATGGTTGTTTGGCATTTGTTATAAAAAAATAATTTAAAATCGTAAATATGAAAAAAATCTCCCTTTTTACCCTTGTATTATGCTTCTTTTTTAGCATACATGCCCAAAACAATGTAAACATGAATATTCCGGAAAACCTACGAAACAACCCGCTTGTTAAAGATTGGGATACCCCACATCAAACGCCGCCGTTTAATGACATTAAAACGGAACACTTTATGCCCGCTTTTAATTTTGCTATTGAAACGGCAGAACAGGAAATTGAGACTATTGCCACCTCTAAAATTATGTCCAATTTCCAAACCATTATTGTTCCGTTAGAAAGTGCAGGACAACTGCTCACAAAAGTTTCCGGCGTGTTTTATAACCTGCTCGGCTCTTGCACTTCACCAGAAATCCAAGCCCTCGCCAAAGAGATAAGCCCAATGATGACCGAATATTCTAACAAAATTTACCTCAACGAAAATCTGTTTAGAAAAGTAGAACAGGTATATTCCCAAAAAAATGAACTTACTAATGAGGAAGATATGATGTTGTTGGAAAAAATGTATCAGAATTTTATTCGTAGCGGCGCAAAATTAAATGAGATACAAAAAGAAAAATACCGTGAACTTTCTATGAAGTTGTCGAAACTTTCGCTCGAATTTAGCGAAAACGTACTCAATTATACCAACGAATACAGTAAACTTTTCACAGACGATTCCAAACTCAAAGGGATTCCCCAAACCGCTTTGGAAATTGCAAAAAGTAAAGCCAAAAATAAAAATATGGAAGGCTATCTCTTTGATATTAGTCAGCCAAGTTATCTCTCTATAATGACCTACGCGGATGACAGAGACCTGCGTAAAGAGTTTTTTATGGCATATAACGCAAGAGCATTTAAAGGAAAATACGACAATTCGGAACTGATAAAAGAGATTTTAAAAACCAGATATGAAATGGCACAACTACTCGGCTTTGAAAATTATGCCTTCTATGCTTTAGAAGACAGAATGGCAGAAAATCCTGATAATGTGTATAAATTATTGAATGATTTGGCTGAAGTTTCTATTGTTGCCGGAAAAAAAGAGGTGCAGGAGGTACAGGATTTTGCAAAGTCATTAGGATTTAATGACATAATTCAACGCTGGGATTTCTCTTATTATACAGAAAAACTGAAAGATAAAAAGTACAGTTTGAATGATGAGTTGTTAAAACCCTACTTCAAATTGGAAAAAGTGATTGAAGGCGTATTTCAATTAACCGAAAACCTGTACGGCTTAACTTACAAAAAAAATGAATCTATTCAGGTATATCATCCCGATGTAACGGCGTATGAAGTATATAGAAACAAAAAATTTATGGGTGTTCTCTATTTGGATTTTCACCCACGCGAGTCAAAACGTGCCGGCGCGTGGATGAACTCATACCGCGAACAACATAAAGTGGGCGACACCGATATTCGCCCGATAGTTACGCTGAATATGAACTTCACGCCTTCTACCGAAACCAACCCTTCATTATTGACTTTCAGTGAAGTAGGAACTTTCTTACACGAGTTTGGAC
This sequence comes from Bacteroidota bacterium, assembly GCA_009787115.1. Taxonomy (GTDB): domain Bacteria; phylum Bacteroidota; class Bacteroidia; order Bacteroidales; family WCHB1-69; genus WRNX01. Next base: position 6,206 of record WRGQ01000151.1, on the reverse strand, counting down.
ACGGTTTGCACGGATTATTTTCCGATGTGCATTATGAATCTTTGTCGGGAACAAGCGTAGCCCGCGATTTTGTGGAGTTACCCTCGCAAATTATGGAAAACTGGGCATCAGAACCCGATTTTTTGAAAACCTTTGCCTATCATTATCAAACCGGTGAATTAATTCCTCAGGAGTTGATTAAAAAACTTAAAGCAGCGGAGACCTATCTGGCAGGCTATGCTTTTTGCCGACAACTAATGTTCGGTTTTACTGATATGATGTGGCATACCATTGACCCGAAAAAGATTGATGATGTTGTTCAATTGGAATTAGGTGCAATACAACGGGTAGATTTGCTTCCCCAAGCACCCGGTACCTGCTTCAGTACATCGTTCAATCATATCTTCTCCGGCGGCTATGCAGCAGGATATTACAGTTATAAATGGGCAGAGGTACTGGAAGCAGACGCATTCTCACTCTTTAAAGAGAAAGGAGTAATGAATAAAGAGGTTGCAAACTCCTTTGTGGAAAACATTCTCTCGAAAGGCGGCTCCAAAAAACCGATGGAACTCTTTGTTGCATTTAGAGGAAGAGAACCAAAAATTGATGCGCTGATGAAAAAGAATGGATTTTAAAAAATAGATTATGAAAAAAGCACTTATTAGCGTGAGCAACAAAACAGGTCTGTTAGACTTTGTGAAACAATTGATTACCTTCGATTATGAAATAATATCTACCGGAGGCACATACAAACTGTTATCCGAAAACGGAATACCCGTCAAAATGATTGATGAGGTTACCGGATTTCCGGAAATTATGGATGGACGTGTGAAAACGCTACACCCTAAAGTACACGGCGGACTTCTCTGTTTGCGGAACAACGACCGCCACATTGCGCAGGCAAAAGAAAACAGCATTGATATGATTGATATGGTAGTTGTAAATCTATATCCATTTAAAGAAACAATCGCTAAGGAGAACGTAACCTTAGAAGAATCAATTGAAAATATTGATATAGGTGGTCCAAGTATGTTGCGTAGCGCCGCCAAAAACCATCTTTTTGTTACGGTAATTTGCGATGCCAACGATTATCCCAAAGTAATTGAGGAGATAAAAAGCCACGGCGACACCTCTTTTGAAACACGACAACAGTTGGCGGCAAAGGTGTTTCGCCATACCGCAGCCTACGATGCAACGATTGCAGGATATCTATCAGACAGATTGGGCGAGAATGAACCCGAAAACTTTACCATTACTTTTACCAAAAAACAGTCGTTGCGCTATGGCGAAAATCCCCATCAAAAAGCCTGTTTCTACGCCGGAAAACCGCAAGGATTCTCTATGGCTTTTGCCCAACAACTGCACGGAAAAGAGTTGTCGTACAATAATATTCAAGATGGTGATGCCGCGTTGAATATTGTAAAAGAGTTTATGGAAGAACCTGTTATGGTTGCCGTTAAGCACAAAAATCCGTGCGGCGTAGGGATTGGCAAAAACGTTTTGGAAGCGTGGCAACGTTGCTACGATGCAGACCCCGTTTCTATTTTCGGCGGTATCGTGGCTACCAACCAAACCATTGACGAACATACGGCAGAGGCTATGAAAAATGTTTTTTTGGAGATTATCTTGGCGCCCAAATTTACCGAAAAAGCATTGGAAATTTTATCTGCCAAGAAAAATATTCGCCTAATGACTTTTGAGGTTTCTCGTAAAAACGAAGATAAAAATGTAATGTTAAGCGTAAACGGCGGGTTATTAGTTCAGGAAGCCGACCACGCCACTATTCAGGATTATGAATTTAACGTGGTAACAGAAAAAACTCCGACTGAATCTGAAATGAACGATCTGTTGTTTGCAATGAAAGTGTGCAAACACGTAAAATCGAATGCAATAACCTTGGCAAAAGAGATGCGCACAGTGGGGGTGGGCGCCGGACAGATGAACAGAGTTGGCGCAGCGCACATTGCATTGGAACAAGCCCAAAAAGCAGGCTTTACCAAAGGGCTGGTACTTGCCAGCGACGCTTTTTTCCCCTTTGACGATGTAGTGAGAATGGCACACCAATACGGAGTAACCGCTATTATTCAACCCGGAGGCTCCATGCGCGACGAAGACTCCATAAAAGCCTGCAACGAATTAGGGATTAGTATGATTTTTACGGGGAAAAGGCATTTCAGACACTAAAAACAGATTAACGTAATAAATCTATTATCTTCTTCCTCCGCTCTTTCTTTGAAGAAAATGAGTACTCCTGTCTTTTTAGATATTTCTTTGCTTTTAAAAAATTAAATGTGTGAATATACGAAAGTTGTGTGTAAATAAAATCATTCTTAACTGAAAATGTACCGTAACTGTCTGTGAGATGATACACGTAATAACCTTCCATAATTGGGTTAAAAGAAACATTAGCTCCCGCTGTAAATCTAACCAAATCTCCGTAGGGTAATTTATAGTACAGTCCTATCCCTACAAGTAGATTACAACTGATTTTCGATACATCCTTCCATCTACCCATATCAAAATAATCTATCATTTCGTATTCGCCCGGAGTATCCGAAGACCAAATGGGATAGCCAAAATTATAATTATAGGAGTAATGGACAAATTTCAGGCTAAAAACTTCTGTAATCCTTATTCCTACTATCTTTGCACAGTGTTATATTTTGTCCCTTCATTCTCGAATCCTCTTTTATAACAGTTCTCTGATTTAGGAGGATGAAGGTTATATTGAGAAAGGGTATATATAGGTCCGCTACCGCCGGGCGGCACCTTAGCATACGATATCAATTCTTCAATGGATGCATTGCTGATGTAGTTTAAGAAACTGAGTTCTGAAGTAGGGATGATTATCTGATAATCATTTGGACGCAATTGACAAATGGTATCCTTAATACAATACTCATGATAGCCTGAGAGTAATGTTTGCTCTATCGGGCAATCTGTAATAGGATCAGCACCCACTCCACAAAATAAGTAAAGCCCACGCTGAACTTATTGCTTGAGTGGAGTATAAAATAGGTCGTTTTATTGGCTCAAAACAATAGCAAACGCTAAAATTTAACGGCATATAAATAGATTTTTTTATAATGAAATTTGACGGTAACGCTAAAATAAGATTTAGCCAATTTTTTGGTTGGAATGGATGGTAATCACATTCACAGTCGGGTAATTGTTTTTCAGATATTCTGCTAATTTTTCCGCGAAATAAACAGAACGGTGTTGTCCGCCGGTACACCCAAAATTTACCATAAGATGAGAAAAATTTCGCTCTATATAGTTATTCACAGATTGACAAACAAGTTGTGTGGTTACATTGTTAAACAGTTTAACTTCTTCAAAATCTTCTAAATAATCAATTACACATTGATCTTTTCCTGTTGCATTTTTGTATTCCGGTAAACGTCCGGGGTTGGGCAGTGCGCGACAATCAAAAACGAAACCTCCGCCATTGACAGTTAAATCCTGAGGAATACCTTTCTTATAAGAAAAACTGTAGATGGTTACCGTCAGTTTATTTTCGGGAAGTGAACAGAGCGACACAAATCCGGATTCCGTGATTTGTTGTATCACTTTAATTAACGTGGGAATTTTGTCGCTAAATGTAAACTTGGGTAATAAATGTTTCAAATTTTTAACGGCAAACGGAATGCTTAATAAAAAATGAGATTTCTTTTCATAGTAACCTCTGAATCCATACGTGCCAAGCGCCTGCAAAATGCGAATTAATACATAACCATAATAGTATCTGCAAAAATCTTCTTTATTTATATTAATATGTATAGATAATTCCTCTAAATAATAATGCAACAATTCTTCTCTTAACACAGGCGGCAGGTCTGCTTTTCCGTCATACAACAACGAAGCAACATCATATTGCAGCGCCCCTTTTCTCCCTCCCTGATAATCTATGAAATAAGGTTCATCATTGTGTAACATAATATTCCGTGACTGAAAATCACGAAACATAAAATAGTCGTTATCCGTTTCTAATAAAAAATCAATAAAACAATGAAAATCATTTTCTAACAACTGCTCATCGAAAGGAATATTTACCAATTTTAAAAAATAATATTTAAAATAGTTCAAATCCCACAACATAGACTGTTTATCAAAAGCACAACGCGGATAGCACACCGTAAAGTCAATCCCTTTTTTCCCTGAAAGTTGCAGTAACGGCAATTGTTGCAACACTTTTTTGTAATAAGCGACAACCGTTTCCTCAATATATTCATTATCTCTATGTAATGTTAAAAACGAAAACAACGTTTCATCACCCAAATCTTCTAAAAGATAATATTGTTGCATTTCGCCAATAGCAATAATTTTGGGCACATGAATATTTTGCGATAGAAAGAAATCAGTAAAAGTAAAGAAAGCATTATTTTCTTTAATATCTTGATTATAAACTCCGATAATGGTGTTCTTTGCTGCAAATATTCTAAAATACTGTCGGTGCGAGCCTGATTGCTGCAATTTTTCAATGCGACAAAAATTATGGTTTAATTCTTGTGCAAGAGTAAGGAGTTTTTGTTCGATAGTATGCATTGTTGTTTTGAAAATTTTGGCAAAAGTATTTTTTTTTAAGATAATGGCAAAAAATATACCTTTCCGGTCGAATTCTATTAACAAAAATAAATGATATGTTTTTAGTAACCTCCGTGAAAGAAGTTTAATTTTTCCATTAAAATAATTAGAAATACTACAACTGTCAGAAATATAATAAAATACAATAACAAAATAAGAATGGCTTTCCACACGGATTGCCATCTGGATTTGGTTTTATAAAAACGATGAAGCGCTATGGCAAAATATATTCCCGGCAAGATAAACAATAGGAGTGAGAGCCAATTCGGATATTTCCAATGTGGCGTAAGTATATCAATGAGCATGAGCAGACTCCAAAATATCCATAGAAAAGTATGGAAATGAACCGTAAATATCAAATGTGAAATGTAGTAATATTTGTTTCGCCAAAAGAAAAGCGCTAACAACAAGGCAAATAGGGGAATGAACAGAAAAGAAATATAAGGAGCATATTTTGACAAAAAATTGATGAAAAGTTGTTCGTGATTTTCTTTTGGTTTTTCCACATCAGCACTGCTATTCATTGAAGGAACGTGTAAAGTATCTGAAGTAGCGTAATTTGAAACCTCTTTTTTGTCGAAATTAATATCAACTATTTTTCCTTTATATTCTTGATTATTAATAGCAACATTCTTATTAGCACCGAGTTGGTAAATCATAAGTGCAAATAAAATCAATGTAGCCATCCAAAACAGTTTTACCGGATGTACATATCTGCTAATTCTGCCTGCGCGGTATTCAGTTGATAAAAAGCCCGGACGAAACATTAAAAAAGCCAAAGTTCGGGGTGCTTTAGCATCAAGCGAAAAGGCGTTTTCCAACATTTGACCAAAAAGATGCAGAATGGGTTGTTCCTTACCGGCAAAAACATTCTGTCCGCATTCGTGGCAATATTTGCCCACCGTTTGTGTGCCACAGTTGCAGCAAATGTGTTCTTTCGGCAATGGAAGATTCTTTTTTTTAAACCATTTCATTTTCTTTATCATGTACGGCAATTTGGTTGCAAAAATATGACTTTCTATGTTAAATCTTATTTTTTAACAAAATTATAAGATAAAATTTTATTTTTGCTGCATATTTAATTGAAAAAAGATATGGATTTTAAAGATGGTTTGCCAAAAAAAATAAAACAGTAAAATTAAAGTTATGGGAAAATTTATCATTCAAGGAGGACACGAACTCAAAGGCGAAATAATGCCACAAGGTGCGAAAAATGAAGCGTTGCAAGTGATTTGTGCTGTTTTATTAACGCAAGAACCCGTAATTATAAAAAATATACCGAAAATATTAGATGTTTTGCGACTGATTGATGTGCTTTCTTCTATGGGCGTAGAGGTTACGCCGCTTTCGGAACATGAGTACAAATTCCAGGCAAAAGAGGTGCATTTCGATTTTATTAAATCACAGAAATTTATGCAGTTATCGAGTGCCATTCGAGCGTCCATTATGATAATAGGACCATTACTGGGTCGTTTCGGCAAAGCATACGCCGCTACACCCGGAGGGGATAAAATTGGAAGACGCCCGCTAACCACCCACTTTGAGGGCTTTTTTAAATTGGGCGCATCATTCAAACATCTTGAAAAAGAGAATATTTACGAACTCTCTGCGCCACAACTCACCGGCGACTATATGTTGCTGAA
>WRGQ01000150.1 GCA_009787115.1 Bacteroidota bacterium | reverse complement strand
GCTTGAAGAATAGCGATAAAATGGATAGCCAGCACTTCAAAACTGTTTTCTATCACTTGTTTTGTAAGCAGTGCAGAGTTGGTGCCCATACTTACAATATCCTGATTATCTGCATTATTTGGAATAGTATGCAAATAATTTGGATACCCTAACGATTGATTTTCAGCCACCGTTGAGGTTGCCGTAAATTGCATAGCCTGCATCCCCAAGTTTAATCCCAGCGTTCCCAAATTTAAAAACGGCGGAAACTTCTCATTTAATTTTGAATTTAAGAGATAATTAAGTTGTCGTTCCATCAGTTGCGAAAGGCGGATAATGGCAATTTTTAACTTGTCCATTTCCAGAGAGATATAATCTCCGTGAAAGTTACCGCCGTGATAAACCGTTTCTGTTTTATAATCTACCACAGGATTGTCGTTTGAGGAATTAACTTCGTCCACCACCGTTTGTTCTACATGTAAAATGGTATCCAAAACAGGACCTATAATTTGAGGAACGCAACGCAACGAGTAATATTCCTGCACTTTTTCTTCAAAGATTTCTTCAGTATGTTGGGTTTCGTAGTAATCTTTTTTACGATAACGTATTAATTTACTGTCTTTTAAGATTGTTCCCATTTTTTTAGCCACCTCTTGCTGTCCGTAATGTAATTTCTTTTGGTTTAATTCTTCCGAAAAGTGGTCATCGCAAGCATTCACGGCTTCGTTTACCATAGCAGAGGCTAAAATAGAGAGATTTAGCATTTTTTTAGCATACACCAAATTCACAATGCTAATACCGGTCATGCACGAAGTTCCGTTAATCAAGGCTAACCCCTCCCGAACATGAATTTCCAATTTTTTCAAGCCGAGTTCATTTAAAACCTCTTCTGTTTTTTGTTTTTTTCCTTGATAAGAAACTTCCCCTTCGCCGATGAGGGCTAATGCCAAATGTGCTAATTGCACCAAGTCGCCGCTGGCGCCCACACTGCCGTGAGAAAAAATAACGGGGTAAATTTCATGATTTAAAAAATCGGACAGCAATTTTATGGTATCCGAATGCACGCCGGAGTATCCTTTTAACAGGCTGATTAAGCGGCAAAGTATGGCAGCCCTCACGTAAACAGCAGGGAGGACACCGCCGCTGCCCGTGCAATGACTTCTAATCAGGTTATATTGCAGTTGTTGCAAATCTTCTTCATTAATACGGTATTGTGCCATAGGACCAAAACCGGTATTAATGCCATAAATGATTTTGTTTTTAGAGAATTTTTTTAGAAAGTTATAACTTTCTTGAATTTCATTAAGTAATGGTTGGGTCAAAAACAGGTTTTCATTATTAAAGATAATTTTGTTTAAATCATCCAAACATAAAAGATTCCCGTTGTATTCCATATTTCTTTAATGTAGTAATAATCAATAAGATATTCGTATATACCTATATAAAAATAGATAGGTGCGAAAGTAGAAAAAAAGTTGGATGTCTCAAAGAGTATAACTTATTTAAAGAAAACATGTTAATTTGCAACCGCAAAAATGGAATCCTAAAATTCATTAAAAGATATGATAAACCAAAAATTACTAAATCCTAAAAGCATCGTAGTTATCGGTGCGTCGAATGATGTGCAAAAACCCGGTGGCAAAGTGTTTCAACACTTGTTGGAAAGTTCGTTTACCGGAAATGTGTATGCCGTAAATCCAAAAGAGACTAATGTACAGGGAATTTACTGTTTTCCCCGGGTTGAAGATTTGCCGCAGGTGGATTGTGCCATTTTAGCCGTTGCCGCCAAGTTTTGTCCGCACGCTGTAGATGTTTTGGCGCACCAAAAAGATACCGGCGGTTTCATTATTCTTTCTGCCGGCTTCTCCGAAGAGAACGATGAAGGCAAACAATTGGAAAAACAGATTGTAGATACTGTCAATAGTGTGAACGGAACATTGATAGGTCCTAACTGCACCGGATTTTTAAACAGGAACTATAACGGTAACTTTGCCAAGCCTATGCCGCAACTGCAACAGAAAGGGATAGATTTTGTTACCGGATCGGGCGCTACCGCCGTGTTTATTTTAGAATATGGAATAAGTAACGGATTGCCGTTCAACAGTATTTGGGCTGTGGGCAATTCTGCACAAACCGGTATTGAAGATGTGCTGGAGCATTTCGACGATACCTTTAACCCCGAAACAAGTTCCCGCGTAATTATGCTATATATGGAGAATGTGCGCAATCCGCAAAAATTGCTGAAACATGCGGTGTCGCTCTATCAAAAAGGCGTGCGGCTGGCTGCCATCAAGTCCGGAGGCTCAGCTGCGGGCAGTCGCGCCGCCTCTTCTCATACCGGCGCATTAGCAAGCAACGATGTTGCTGTGGAAGCCCTCTTCAGAAAAGCAGGGATTGTGCGCTGCCACAACAGGGAAGAATTAACAACCGTCTGCTCTGTTTTTATGCACCCCGAAGTGAAAGGAAAAAATATTGCCATTATCACACACGCCGGCGGTCCCGCAGTGATGCTTACCGACGTACTTTCCAACAACGGTCTCGAAGTGCCGCACATTGAAGGCGAAAAAGCCGATGCACTGCTCACAAAACTGTATCCGGGCTCATCCGTTGCCAACCCCATTGACTTTTTGGCTACAGGAACGGCTGAACAATTGGGATATATCATTGACGCCTGCGAAAACGACTTCGACAATATTGATGCTATGGCGGTGATTTTCGGTTCACCCGGACTTTTCCCCAACTGGGATGTCTATGAAACGCTGGATAATAAAATGAAAATCTGCAAAAAACCTATCTTCCCCATTCTCCCTTCTATATTAAACGTAAAAGAAGAGATTGCCGATTTTATTGAGAATAAACACCGTATCAATTTTCCGGAAGAGTGTGTGTTTGGCAATGCGTTGGCAAAAGTGGTCAATACTCCCAAACCGCAGCCGCTTCACCCGGAAATGCCCAAAGTGGACAGCATTGCCATTAGAAATGTAATAGATAATTGTGAAAACGGATACCTGCGCTTAGATGAAATCAGTGCGCTGTTAGATGCCGCCGGTATTACCCGAAAACAGGAAGTAGAAGTCACTACCGTTGAAGATGCCGTTGCTACCTCTCAAAAAATGGGATTCCCTTTGGTAATGAAAGTAGTTGGTCCTGTACATAAATCGGATGTGGGCGGCGTAGTATTAAATGTAAAAAATGAAGAGACTGTAGTTCGTGAGTTTGAACGTCTTATCAAAATAAAAGAGACCTACGCCGTAGAGATTTGTCCTATGTATTACGGTACGGAAATCTTTATCGGGGCATCGAAAGAAGAAAAATTCGGGCATCAGATTCTATTCGGGTTGGGGGGCATTTTTATTGAAGTGTTGAAAGATGTGAAAGCTGCTTTATCCCCTGTTGGAAAACTGGAAGCCTTAGACTTGCTCAAATTGTTGCGCGGCTATAAAATATTGAAAGGCGTGCGGGGACAGGAGCCGGTAAACGAAGACCTGTTTGCAGATACTATTACCCGCGTTTCGGCGTTAGTAGAGGTAGCACCTGAAATTGCAGAAATGGACCTAAACCCCCTGTTAGGAACTTCAAAAAGTATCACCGCAGTAGATGCGCGCATTAGAGTAGAAAAATAGAAAAAAATGAACCTGTTAGTACTTCTTCCCCGCGTTCCCTATCCGCTTGAAAAAGGGGATAAGTTACGGGCATTCTATCAAATTAAAGAGTTGTCGAAATACCACGACATCTATTTGGTGGCTTTGCAGGACGGAACGCTTCATCCGGAAGCGTTGAAGAAACTTGAACCCTATTGCAAAGAGATTCATTGGGTCAAACTGTCATTATTTTCAAAAGCCAGTGGAATTTTACGTGCGCTCGTGAAGGGTTTGCCTGCACAATGCGGCTATTTTTACAGCAATAAAGCCAAAAGAAAAATTCAGAAACTTATCAAAAGAATCTACCCCGACCATATCTATTGCTTTATGATTAGAATGGCGGAATATGTTAAAAGACATAAAGATTGCCATACCACATTAGATTATCAGGATGTTTTATCCATCGGAATGAAGCGAAGATGCGAGAAAGCGCCGATTTGGAAAAAACCGTTCTTTATGTATGAATATCAAGCGTTAAAACGTTATGAAAAAAATATATTCTCCTGTTTTACCAATAAAATAATCATTACAGGCATTGACAGAGAGATGATTCCACATCCACAAAAACAGTACATCAATGTAATTCCTAATGGAATTGATTTTGAGAGATTTAATTTTGTTAAAAAAGAGAAGAAATATGATTTGATTTTTGCAGGAAATATCTCTTATCCGCCCAATGTAGATGCTACTCTGTTTCTTGCGAAATCTATTTTTCCAAAACTTCTTAGCAAGTATCCCCATTTGAAATTGTGTATTTGCGGAGCCCATCCTGTGCAGGCTGTAAAGGCATTGGACTGTGAAAACATCTGTGTTACAGGTTGGGTGGATGATATGGCGGAATATTATGCGCAATCCAAAATCTTTATTGCTCCCTTGCAATTAGGCACCGGTTTGCAAAACAAACTGTTGGAGGCTATGGCAATGAAACTCCCCTGCGTAACCTCTCCCCTTGCCGGAAAACCGTTGGAAGGCGCCACGCACAACATCAATATCCTGATTTGTAACAGTGTCGATGAATATGTAGAAGCTGTTTCCAAACTCTTGAGCAATGAAAATTTTTACAAAACAATCGCCGAAAACGGTTACCAATTTGTTAAAACCAACTACGACTGGGAAGAAGTTGGAAAAAAATTGGAAGAAGTGATGATTCGTGATTAAACCTATAAACTTATAAACTTATAAACCCACAAAAAAATGATTCAACGTAAACAAACCCTTTATCTATTTTTTGCAGGATTGATTCCTGTGATTTTGCTTTTTATTCCATTCGGGCATTTGGCTACAGATGTGGCATATTATGAATACACAGCATTTGCGGTACGCGAAGCAACTCCTGATAGCACATTGATACTAAGCACTATTGGGAATGCGTTGCTGCTTATAGCCACTTCAGCGCTCTCTTTTATTGCCATTTTTCTGTATAAAAACAGAAAACTGCAAATAAAATTGATATCGCTGAATATGGTGGTTATTTTGGTAGCAATATGCACCATTATGTATATCTATCCCAGATTTATCTTTGCACACAATATAAACTTAAACGGCGCAACTGTAAAATTCAATTACGCCATTATAATCAGTTTTATTTCTGCTGTTGGATTGTTTCTCGCCAAGAAAGCGGTTGCCAAAGATGAGGCTTTGATAAGAAGCGCAGACAGATTGCGGTAAATGTCTTTACTGTTGTTTCACCACCTTCATTGATATTATCTTAATATCCGTTAATGGGCGGTCGGCTTGGTCTTTGGGTTGTGATGCTATCTTATCCACTACATCCAATCCCTTGATTACTTCGCCAAAAATGGTATATGCGCCATCTAAGTGGTGGGCTCCGTTAGGATTGTCCACAATATAAAACTGAGAACCGGAAGATTCACGTTTGGGGTTCACCTGATCGCCCTGACGAGCAGCAGCCAAAGTGCCTTTTTTGTGGCTAAATTGCGGCAATATTTCTGCCGGAATTGTATAACCGGGACCACCCATACCCAAACGCTGTCCTTTTGCCGCACCCTTTGAATCGGGGTCGCCTGCCTGAATCATAAAGTTTTGGATAATTCGGTGGAATAACACACCATCATAAAAATGGTCGTTTGCCAACTTGATAAAATTGTCGCGGTGAAGCGGCGTCTCGTTGTAAAGAGCAATTGTGATGTTGCCCAGCGATGTTTCAATAATGACTTCCTGCATAACCTCTTGTACTTTTTTAGGTTCTACAGTAGCATTAGTTCCATCGTTTGTTTTTGTTGTTTCTTTTGTCGTTTTTGTTGTTTCTTTTTTTGTTTGTGCAGTGCAACATACTGAAAGCATTAAAGATAAGATTACTAATAAAGTGATGTTTTTCATATTTATAAAATTTAAGATTTAAAATTTAAAGATTGAGGTGGCAAAAATATAAATTTTCATTATTCAACCTTTAAATCTTTTATCTTTGCCGCCATAAAGCCACTCCTCACAATTGTCACTCGTCACTAAACAACAACTTTAAACCTTAAACTTTAAATTCTAAATTCTTATGCCCAAAATTTACACCAAAACCGGAGATACCGGCTTCACTTCGCTGGTAGGCGGAAGTAGAATAAGCAAATCGGACGCCATTCTTGATGTTTACGGTACTTGCGATGAGTTAAACGCACACATCGGGGCGCTGATTGCCGAAGCAAATATCCCTTTTCTCACCGAAATTCAGGAAAAACTGTTTATACTTGGCGGTATTTTGGCTACTCCTCAAGAAAAATATGAACAGTTTTGGAAAGAAGTATCTTGGGATTCTTTTTTATCAAAAATTGAAAAAGAAATAGACACAATGGCTGAAACATTACCGCCTTTGCATGATTTTTTGCTTCCTCAGGGTTCCCGTGCTATTGCACAAGCTCACATTTGTCGTACGGTTTGCCGAAAATTGGAACGTAAAATCTCATTTTTTGACACTAAAAAAGAGCATTATTTAGCGCTTTTGAAAATTACAAACCGATTGGGAGATTATTTATTTATTCTTGCTCGTTTTTTGCATAAAAAAACAACGGTCGATGAGAAGTACGTGAAAATCAGATAAATAAAAATTATTCTAATAGCATCATTTCATATTAATAAAAGTATATTTTTGCGCCCCTCAAAAAACGACTTTTTTAGAAAAAAAATTGTATGTATTGGACCTTAGAATTAGCCTCAAAATTGGAAGATGCTCCCTGGCCTGCTACCAAAGAAGAATTGATTGACTATGCAACTCGTTCCGGTGCGCCTATGGAGGTTATTGAAAACCTAAAAGAGATTGAAGATGAAGGGGAAATATATGACAATATTGAAGATCTTTGGCCCGACTATCCTACCAAAGACGATTTCTTTTTTCACGAGGATGAGTATTAATACTCATAAAAAAATAGATATTTGCAACTTCTCTAAAAAATGACTGTTCTCATGATACAATAAAATGAATGAGTCTGAAAAACAATATTATAGCATAAGCGAAACCGCCGAAATATTTGGGGTTAAAACTTCGCTGTTGCGTGCGTGGGAAAAGGAATTTGAACTTTTAAAACCTTTTAAAAATCAAAAGGGAACAAGATTCTTTACCCAAAAAGATATCGAAATCATTCGCTCAATTCTATATCTTACAAAAGAAAAAGGATATACTTTACAAGGCGCAAAAGATGAAATTCGCCATAATTTCGGCAAAACAGCCACAAAAGCCGACATCATTCACAAGTTAAATACTGTGAAAGAATTTTTATTAGAAATTAAAAATAATTTACAATGACCCCTATAAAAATGGTTGACCTGAAAGGTCAATATGAAAAAATTAAAAAGGAAATAGATGAGAATATTTTACAAGTTATTGAAAGTACAATTTTTATAAACGGTCCCAAAGTAAAGGAGTTTCAAACCCATTTAGAAAACTATTTGGGTGTGAAGCACGTGATCCCGTGTGCAAACGGCACTGATGCTTTACAGGTATCTTTAATGGCGCTTGGACTGAAAGCCGGCGACGAGGTGATTACATCTCCCTTTACATTTATTGCCACCGCAGAAGTGGTGGGGCTGCTCGGTATTACGTGTAAGTTTGCAGATGTTGAACGGGATACCTTCAATCTTGATGTTACCCAATTAGAAAAAGCGATTACACCAAAAACAAAAGCGATTATTCCTGTACATCTTTTCGGACAAAGTTGTAATATGGAAATAATTATGCAGATTGCAAAAAAATATGGACTTTTTGTAATAGAAGATGCCTGTCAATCTATTGGCGCCGATTTTATTTACAAAAACGGAGAAAAAAAGAAAACAGGTACCATAGGCGATATAGGCTGTACCTCTTTCTTCCCTTCCAAAAATTTGGGGTGTTACGGCGACGGCGGCGCTATCTTTACCAATGACGATGAACTTGCCCGAAAATTGCGCGGCATCTGTAATCACGGTATGTTTGAACAGTATCACCATAAACTGCTGGGCGTTAATTCCCGCTTGGATGCTATTCAGGCGGCTGTATTGGACGTTAAATTGAAATATTTGGACGAATATAATGCAACCCGCAGAAAAGCAGCCGATTTTTACAACAAAATGTTTGAAAACAATCCGAATATTGAAATTCCTGCAATATCTTCATTCAGTACACACGTTTTTCATCAATATACGTTAAAATTGAAAAATGCAAATCGTGAAAAAGTAATTGAGAAAATGAAAGAAGCAGAAATTCCGGTGATGGTTTATTACCCTGTTCCATTGCATTTACAGGAAGCATTCGGCTATCTGGGATATAACACAGGCGATTTCCCGATTACCGAAAAGTTAAGCGAATGCGTAATCTCACTACCGATGCACACAGAACTGACCGAAGAACAGCAGATGTTTATTGGAAGAAATTTGATAGGGGGATTGGGGTTGTCTTAAAAGCACACAGATAACACAGATTAAAACAGATTTTCACAGATAATCAATGAATTATGATAAAACTCACCGGTATCGAAAAAAGTTACGGAAATCTGAAAGTGCTTAAAGGTATTGATTTGGAAATTCCCGAAGGGGAAGTGATTGCCATTTGCGGGGCTTCCGGCGCAGGAAAATCTACACTCTTACACATCATCGGAACATTGGATAAACCCGATAAAGGTGAAGTTTTGTTTGATTCTACTTCTATTTTTGCTCTAAAAGACGAGGAATTGTCGCTTTTTAGAAATCAAAATATTGGGTTCGTCTTTCAGTTTCATCACTTGTTACCCGAATTTACAGCAGTAGAGAATGTAGCATTGCCGGCAATGATTGCAGGAGAATCGAAAAAAAATGCAATAAAAAAAGCGCAGGATATGCTGCAAATTATGCAACTTTCGGAACGTTTTTTGCACAAACCCGCTCAATTGTCCGGCGGCGAACAACAACGTGTAGCCGTTGCCCGGGCGCTCATTAATAATCCAAAAGTAGTGCTCGCCGACGAACCCTCCGGAAATTTGGATACAGAACACGCGAAAAACTTACACCAACTCTTTTTCGATTTAAGAGATAAATTTCAAAAAACATTTGTTATAGTAACACATAACGAAGAACTTGCAAAACTCTCAGATAGAAAAATTATTATTCGTGACGGCAAAATAACGATGTGAGGTATCCCTCTCGTCACCCGTCACTTGTCACTTGTCACTAAACAATAAATATATGAAAATAGCCCTAATCGGTTGCGGGTATCTCGGCAAGATTCACGCAAAATGTATTAAAGAGATAACAAATCTGGAGTTAGTTGGCGTTTACGACATGGCTCAGGACGTAGCGCAAGAAACAGCAGAGCGGTTTTCAACAGTAGCTTATGCTGATATGCAAACATTGATTGCCCGTTGCGATGTAGCAGATATTGTAACGACAACCGTTACCCATTTTGAAGTTGCTAAAAAATCTATAACTTCCGGAAAACATTGCTTTATAGAGAAACCTGTAACGGCTACCGTTGAAGAAGCCGAACAGTTGATTGAACTTGCTCAGAAACACAATGTTGCAGTTCAGGTAGGGCATGTGGAACGATACAATCCTGCTTTTCTTGCCGCCTTGCCGTACCTTACACATCCACTGTCCATAGAAACATTTCGTTTAGGAAAATTTAATCTGCGGGGAGCCGATGTCTCTGTAGTACACGATTTAATGATTCACGATATTGATTTGGTGTTGTCACTGATGAAAAGCGATGTTATTGACATTCAAGCGGCAGGACATCAATACATATCCTCATCTTTGGATATTGCCAACGCAAGGTTGCTTTTTGCCAATGGGGGAATTGCCAGCCTGAGCGCAAGCAGAATTGCCGAACATCCGGTAAGAAAAATGTGCATTTTTCAACCAGAAAATTACATCACTGTAAATTTTCAGGAAAAAAAGGTAGAAAAAATGGAATTTAAAAACCATCAAACTGATATTTCGGAAATTTCTGTAGTTGAACACAATGCCATTGTGGAAGAATTGACTGATTTTATTCAAACCATTCAACATCAGAAAACGCCGAAAGTTACAATGAATGATGGTGTTAATGCGTTACGTATTGCTGATAAAGTTGTTAAGAAAATTCTACAATAAAATTACCATAATGTAAAATAATAACGCTTAAAAAGCGTTTTTTGGGGTATGAAAAATAACTATCTTATCCTTTTTTTATTTGTTTTGTTAATACTGAATTGTTCGTGCCCTACCCCTGATATTACTCCCGCCTTCCTTATTGTATCCGCTGAAGACTTTACAGTAGATGTATCCGACTATAATGATACCCACGACCAAAATTATGGTGCAAAAGAATTAGATGCTATTAAACAACACAAATTCTCAGATGTTTTAGTGAGTTTAAACGGGAAAGAGTTAGGTTACTGGCGACTTCCGTGTACCATCCCCCTTTTACCCGATTATTCCGGCAGAAACAATATTAAAGTAATTCCTTGTGTAAGAACTGTAAATATGACCGAAACAACTCTTCAATATAGTTTCTTAACAAAAGACCCTACTTTGCCCGGATATGGTTTTGAACAGTTTTTTGAAAGAATGGAAAAAGAAGGAGAATACCGATTCTCTGATATTCGATTAAAATATTTAAACAGCGTTGATTTTCCAATTCTTGAAACATTTTCACAAAGTACTGATTTTAAACCCAGAAACCCCGATACATTTCCTGCAAGTATAGAAATTGTTCCGGATGAGGAGTTAGGAAAAGATATTGGAAGAATTGAATTAAAGGATTCCGCAATATTTTTTGATATTGTCTCTTCTTATGTTCCTCTATTAGGAAAAGGAGAACGACAATTTTGGGAGATCTCGTACAAATCAATTAATGGACAAATGATTACCCATCTTGATTTTGAAAACAGCATCACGATGGATACTCACGATATGGTTGGTCTCCCTTCAACAAAAGGGGTTTGGAAAAAAGTATATATTGATATTTCCAATACCGTAATGCAAGCGAGTTATATCGCCCCGCAAGTATCAACTTGTTTAAGAATTACCGGTACCCGAGACACTGCATCTATGCCCTCTTATTACTATTTTGAAAATATTAAACTGATTACGGCTCCATATTAATTATGAATAAAACCCGAAAACTCTTTTTCTATGTTCTTTTCGATATTCTATCAGCTATTGTAACGTGGTTTATCTTTTTTATTTATAGAAAATACAACGTTGACCATTCTATTTCCGAGCATTTTATAACGTCAGTCTTTCACGATTCAAAACTCTATATCGGGATGTTGGCGTTGCCTGCTTACTGGTGTTTTTTGCATACTTTTATTGGCGCATATACAAATCCTTTTAGAAAATCACGACTTAGAGAGTTGGAAATTACAATATTAACTACTTTCTTCGGAACTCTGATTTTCTTTTTTGCCTTTATTTTAGATGATATGGTAACACGTCCCTTCGACTATGTTAAATACTTTGTAATACTGCTGTTTCTTCAATTTCTATTCACTTATGTTCCTCGTGTTTTAATGACAACCTTTACAATAAACCGTATTAACAGTGGAAAAATTGGGTTTAAAACATTGATTATCGGAAGCGATGTTGTGGCGCTGAATATCTATCAAAATATTATCAAACAAACTCCTTATGTTGAAAAATACTTTTTGGGATATATTCAGGTGCCTGAAGAACACGATGAATCAATAGCGGCAAAACTTCCTTGTTTGGGAACACTTTCAGATTTGGCATCTATTGTTAAAGAGTATCAAATTAAAGAATTGGTTATTGCTATTCAAAATGGAAAGAGGAAGTTGTTAGAAACGATTATTACCTCTATTGGAGACAATCGCGACCTTATGCTCAAAATCATTCCGCAGTCACAAGATTTTTTAATTGGAAATGTTAAGATTTCGGCGATACTGCAAGAACCGCTTATTTCCATTTCTACCAGTGATTTGCCGGTTTGGCAGCATTTTATTAAGAGATTTATGGATGTGACCTTTTCTATGTTTGCTATGCTCGTGTTGCTTCCTCTCTATCTTTTCTGCATTATTGGCATCAAATTAACATCCAAAGGACCCATATTTTATTTACAGGAAAGAATTGGATTAAACGGAAAGCCGTTCCAGATTATTAAATTTCGTTCTATGATAACCAATGCCGAAACAGGAACGCCTCTACTTTCAACTAAAGATGACCCGAGAATCACTAAATTCGGACATTTTATGAGGAAAACCCGTATGGACGAAATCCCGCAATTTGCAAACGTACTGTTAGGAGATATGTCGTTAGTAGGTCCCCGACCGGAACGACAATATTACATTGACCAACTTGTTAAAGTAGCGCCTCATTATAAGTTATTACTTAAAGTTAAACCGGGAATGACCTCGTGGGGACAGGTGAAATTTGGCTACGCAGAAAATATTGATGAAATGGTGGAACGTTTAAAATGGGATATTCTTTACTTAGATAATATGTCACTTCAAACCGATATCAAGATATTAATTTATACTGCATTAATTGTTCTAAAAGGAAAAGGAAAATAATGCCCTGTTTTTTTCAAGAAAATTTATCTCAAGATTCATTTACACTCTCTTCGGAAGAGTCGAAGCATATTACAAAATCGTTGCGACTGAAAGCAGGCGATTATATTTGGATTACCGACGGGAAAGGCACATTAGCCAAAGCCGTATTGACAAACATATTCAGAGATGCCTGTACCGTTGCAATCACGGAGCGTGTTTTTGATGACAAATCAAAGCAAAAACAACTGCATCTTGCCGTAGCGCCCACAAAGAATCCCGACAGAATGGAATGGTTAGTGGAAAAAGCGGTAGAGATTGGCGTATCCCAAATCTCTTTTATCATCTGTGACCACTCTGAAAGAAAAAATGTGGATATGAATCGCTTGCAAAGAATTGCAATCGCAGCCTTAAAACAATCAAAAGGAACGTGGATACCCAAATTAAAAGCCCTCTCTTTTTCACAATTTTTACAGGAAAACAGTGAAACAGTCGCAGATAAATTCATTGCTTATTGTGATGATAAAGCACAGTCTATCGAAATTTCCAATATCCGATATCAACAAAAAGATGCTATTTTTTTAATTGGACCGGAGGGTGATTTTACATCACAAGAAGTGCAGGCTGCCAAAGAACATCATTTTCAACAGATTTCATTAGGAGAAAAAACATTGCGCACTGAAACGGCAGCACTATTTGTAACGTGTTGCTTTGCACTCAGCATATTGACATAACTGGCTGCATACTAAAAATCCAACCCGATAGAAAACATCAGCATTCCTTTCTTTTTGTAGATTTTCATATTTTCCAATCCCCAGGCATAATCCAACCGAAGGAAGTATCCGAAAAGCGAGGCGCGTAAACCCATTCCAAATCCTTGCACCCACGGATCCACCTGACGGTTGATTTTTATAACCATATAGCCGTTGTCAATCCAGCGGGTGTATAAACAGTTATCCGGCGAATAGGGCGTTAGTCCTGTCCACGCAGTGCCGATCTCTCCAAAAACCAGAAATTGCAAAGAATTTAACAGTCGGTTTGAGACTTGTCTGCCGGCAATCAGTTGCACAAAAGGTACGCGCAGTTCGGAACTCAGCAACAGAAAAGAGGTACCGTTCCTGATATTCTGTTCAAAACCTCTCATGTTGGTCGCCAATGTTTGGTAAGCGTAGTTTTTAGACAAATCCGTCCAAATGTCGCGGTTAAACTTTGCCCAAATCCAGTTATCCATACCGCCCATATAGTACACGAGCCGAGCCGTACCAAAATTAGTACTACCAGCCAGACGGGTAGCCCAAGTCATATTTTTATAGACTTTTACCGACTTGCGTGCATCAAAACCTATTACAAACAGATTATCTTTCCTATACTCAAACTTTTCAAAATAGCTTGCCAAACATTGATTATACTCTGCCCAAACCTTAATTTTAGAGCCCCTCCACAAATTTGTAAACAGTTCTTTACTGGAATCGAAAATATAAGAGACCTTAAAACCTGTCCAGAGGTTGTTTATATTTGGGAACTGTAAAGTTTGATTATCCACAGACCCTATAATAAGAGTTTCATATCTGCCTGTAACAGTAAAGTGTATCGTATTATATCTGTTCAACGGATATTTTATAATATAAAACACACTGTTAGATTGCTGTTTAATAATCCCTAAGCCCGTATTTTGTTTTATTGCCTGACGGTATAATACTACTTGATGGTCTAATCTTCTTTTCAGGTTTTCATAACTGAGCATAACCTCCGTGCAGGACAAGTCAAAAGACACCCTGAATCCTCCCGAAATTCTATGATTCTCAAACAAGTCGTTGATACCAACCATTACCAAAGCGTTCAATCCTGTGTTTAAATAAATGGGGGAAGTACCTCCTGTAAATTGTTGGTATGTTGCGTTAATGAAACTAAAATCTGCTTGTGCGACCATCTGGTTTACAGTAAACTGCACATTATAAAACCGTCCTGACTGCTGTTTAGTAGCAATCTCATCGGTAGCAGAAACCGAACGCCAACCATTTGCAAAAAGCGGAGCAATAGAATCTGTTTGCAAAGGATTATATTTGGGCAGCAAATCACTTCGATATATTTGGCGAAGACCTCCTTTGTTCACAGTTCTTTTAGTGCTGAATTTAAGTTGCGAAGTTTGCGCCTTCACACTATCTTTCTTTGCCTGTATTGATAGAGATTTTTGTAGCATATTTGATGGTGTGAGAGCCGGAAGCGGTTGAGGTTTCTCAAAAGGAAATCTATACAACTGTGTTGTTCCTTTATGAAACAAAATCTCTCCCAGCATATTGCTCTCCGGCTGATAGTCCTGCTCAAAAATGGAATACACATAGTTGGTGAGTGGCGCTGTTTTTGCAAAATAGGCGTAATGTATAATCGTATCAATCTTCGTAATAGTGCTGTCAAATTTGGCAATGTAACGATTGATAATACCGTTTTCATCACTTAAAAAGAGCACACTCCCATCTTCCATTACACGCGGATTCGTTTCATTAGCATAAGTTGCATTCGTTACGCGAAGCAATTGCCGGTCATCTTTATTCGGATTATAGAGAAACAAATGATACTTATTGAGCGACTCTTCATCATAAGATTTTTGCTTGGTTAATGAATCTTTGGGACGGTTTGACGAAAAAATGATAGATTTTCCATCTTTCATAATACGCGGATTGAGGTCGTCATAGATGTCGTTGGTAATATTCTCCAACGCTGCCGCCTGTAAGTGATACAGATAGATATTAGACTGACCGTTTTTAACGCCGGAAAGCAATAAGGCGCTACTTTCGGGAAGATAGCTCCATTCTGTGATTTTATCCAGTTCAACCAACATTCGCGGTTGTCGTTTTTTAGTTTTAACAACCACCGGATAATAGTAAGACTGTACGGTTTTCATTTTCTTCGTACGCCCTTTGTCTTCTGTGGTGAAGCCCAGAATGTCGCCATCGGGATGCCACGCTAATTTGGGAAAAGAGAAGTCAGGATTATCTTCTGTTTTTGCGTATTTTCTAAAAACGGTTTTCGGTTTTTTATCTTCCGGAGTTTTCAACCACACTTTGATTTGACCGGCTTCGTTGGTAACAAAAGCGTAACTTTCGCCGTCCGGAGAAAGTGTAAGGTCGCTGTATTTACGGGTAGTTCTGGCTTTGGTTATCAAAGGCTCCGTTTCCGGTTTATCACGATTTTTATCTTTTCCAAAAACAACCACATAAAAACGATACCAATCTTCCAGCAACTCTTTGAAACTCTCTCCTGTGGCATAAGCAAAACCTCTGTCCACACTTCTTGTTGCTCTGCACGCTTGCAAAACAGTTGCTATGGCGTTCTCGCCGTATCTGTCCACAATAAAGCGCCAAAAGGAGTGTCCCGCTATGGTAGCGTCCATCGGCGAGAGGTTATCCATTTTTTTAAATCGTTTAGATAAAATTCCGTCTTTCACCTGCGCTTCCAATTCGCTGTCCCAGTTTTCGGCAATATAGGAAGACAATCCGCTATAGAACCAGTTAGGCTCATCCATCGTATATTCCGAAGCCATATTGGCGCGCAGTGTTTGTCCCTGCACAACCCCTCTTGCATACACCGAAGCGATGCCGCCACGAATCATCTTGTTCAAATGGGCGTGATTGCCGTCAAAAAACAGATAAACTTTTGAACCATAGATGTTGGTAATCCCTCCCTGATTATAAAAATCATCATTATCATAATTAAAATTCGATTCTTTAAAATCAGATTGGGTGCGATATACAATGAATTGCAGTTTTTTTCCCGAAGTAAAATTAAACTGTTTTTCAATCTCCTTAATCATTTCTGGAACTACCGTATAGATATAATCGGCAATAGCGCGGGAATTTGAATAATAATACACATCAAATTGTGGGTTGCGATAATATAACCAGATAAAATCCTGATATTGCACACGACTTTTACCGAAAGTAAGTTGCGAACCGTTGTAGAATTGTGCAAAAATATTTCCAAAAAACGCAAAAAAGAGGCATAGAAGCAATATCTTATTGAACTTTCCTGCCAACTGTCCGCACGCCGCCGCAATATCCTTTCCTCTGCTCTGCCGCACATTCACAACAAGATTTTTAGATTCCAGATGCGCTTTAAAAATCTCCTTTTTCTCCGGCGTGGAAGGTTGAAACTGCGTATCGGTGGCGTTATATTCTATAATGTTAATTTTCACCGGAACCGCTTTGCAAAAACGACACAATTTCTCGGCGTCTTCCAAACTATCGTTTATATTTTGCAGTAACACATATTCAATCGTAATGCGCTGGTTGGTTTTTTCAACATAGTAGCGCAAAGCATCCTGCAACTCCTGAAGCGGATTGGTTTGATTAACAGGAATCAATGCAGAACGTTTTTCATTATCGGCAATGTGCAGCGACACCGCGAGATTTGCCTTAAAACCGTCATCCGCCAACTTTCTAATACCGGCATTGATACCCACAGTAGAAAGCGTAATGCGTGAGGGCGAGAGTCCGTTCCCATTAGGAGAGGTCAGTATTTCGATAGCTTTGAGCACATTGTCGTAGTTGAGCAACGGTTCTCCCATACCCATCAAGACGATATTGCTGATGGGCGTTCCGAATACTTCTATGGCGCGCCGATTCATTAATACGTACTGGTCAATAATCTCCCAAAAACGAAGTTGCCGTACAAATCCGAGCGTTCCGGTGGCACAAAACGAACAATTGAGCGGGCACCCTGCCTGCGACGATATGCACGCCGTTACTCTACCCTGCGACGGAATGAGCACTCCTTCAATCTGTTCTTCATCAAACAAACGAAACAGAAACTTAATCGTTTTATCTGAACTTACTATCTCTTTCTCAATTTTGGTTTGCAAGAAAGTAAAATCTGCTTTCAATCTCTCTTGCAGATTTTTCGGAATATTGATCATCTCTTCAAACGAAGTCACATTCTTCTTCCACAACCAATCGTGCAATTGCTTTGCACGAAACGATTTTTCGTTGTGCTGTTGCAGAAATGCCATAAGGTTCTCGGAAGAGGTTTCTCTAATATCCATTTTAAAATTTTCTTCGGCAAAAATAATAAAACTATTTAACCTGAGATTTAAGGAGGTAAGGGGCAAGTATTGCCCGTTAAAAAATAAAAATACTCTAAATTAAGATTATCAAGTAGCGTTTTTTTTATCTTATTTGGTTGTTATGCAAATATGAATTTAATAATTGAGTAAATAATATGGCAAACACATTTACACAAATACATATTCATACGGTTTTCGCCCTATTCTTACAGCAAATCGCACCTCTCACAAGTGATAAATTATATAGAAACACAAGAAAAACACCATAAAAAGAGAACATTCTTAGACGAATACAAAAAGATTTTAAAAGATTTTGAATTGGAATATGATGAGCGATATTCCCTACGGGAATAAAATTACAAAATAATGATTTACGGAAAATGGTTAAATCTTTTTTCATAGCACCTCAAACTTTTTCTTAACCAAAAAAGATACTTTTGCCAAAAAATTTTAAAAATGAAAAAGAACTTTATCCTTACCTTTTGCTTTTTGTTGGTTTCCCTTGCAACTTTTGCAGGAAAATTTATATTAGTTCCTGTAACAGAAACTAATAATTTAGAATCTTTATTCAACAATAATGATTTAAAAATTCATTATTATTGTGATGATTATGTGCTGGCAACTGCCGATGTAGTGCATTACGACAACGTAGTTGTATTAGATGAGAACGCTTTTGCCGATGTTTCCTCTTATGCCATTGTGTATTGTTATAATAACCAAAAAGAGGAGTATTTATCAACCATCTCAGAGAGCGACAAAGTACTCTATTCCGGCGACCATTTTTTCATTATGAAAATTTTGTCGAAAAACTTTATGCCGGCAAAAAACGACGGAATGGTAGCCATCAGAAATACTGAAGCTCAAATGCCGAAATCACGGTTTGATTTTCCAGTAATTACAGAAGAAGATGAAATTATACGCGGGTATATAGAGCAAGTCTCAACCGATAGATTGATAGCAACAGTACAGCATTTGCAAGATTACGGAACCAGAAATTGTGTTCACCAAAACTCAATATTAGCGCAAAATTGGATAAAAGAACAATATGAATCTTTGGGTTTGGAAACCTTTTTCCACACCTTCCCTGCTATTCATCCCTGGTGGGGTGGAACAAGTGTTTCTGATAATGTAATTGCCATTCAATATGGGACAGAATTTCCTGACGAATACATTGTTTGTGGTTGTCATTTTGATTCTTTTACTTATCAATCTACATCTATTGGACCGGGCGCTGATGATAATGCCACCGGCGTAGCAGGTATTTTAGAAACAGCAAGAATATTAAGTCAACACGATTTTAAACGCTCTATCGTTTATTGCTCTTTCACAGCAGAAGAAGCAGGTTTGTATGGAAGTGGTTTTTATGCGCAAGATTGTGCAAGTGAAGGCAAAAATATTATTGGATACTTTAATATTGATATGAGCGGCTATTTACAATCCGGCTCAAATATCCATATTGACCTCATACATCCAACATCTGCTGCACCATTGGCAAACTATTATAAGAATATTACCGGTATCTATTTTATCGGACTTCCTGTTGTATCTTATCCTAATTTGCCCGGAGGCGACAGTGACCATACCTCATTCAATCAAAACGGCTATATGGGTATTTTCCCTTTTGAGGATAAAGATAATCACAGTCCCTATATTCATTCGCCCAATGATATTATTGGTACCAGTGTTAACACTCCGGAGCAAGTAAAAATATTTACACAGGCAAACGTAGCAAGTATTGCCACTTTGGCAATTCCCGTTGATTCGATAACTCCGCCGCCACCACCACCTATTGTTCCACCTGTAAATTGTGTTGCACAATATATTGAAGATGAAGGTATCAAAATCACATGGGAGGCACCTGACCCCGAATTGAATATTCCCGATAAATATTATGTATATAAAGATGAAACCAAAACATTTGAAACTGTTGAACTTTTATACATAGATAACACCATTGAAGATTATGATTTACATTGCTATATGGTAACCGCCGTTTATAAGGTTGAAAATGAAATGGTAGAAAGCGAATTTAGCAACGCCGACTGCGACTCTATTCCTTTTATTGACAATATTATTGAATATAACTCTAATTATAAAATCTATCCTAATCCCACCAATGGCGAATTACACATCACTTGTCACGCGCCACTCGCCACGAATATTGAGATTTTTGATATTTACGGCAGAAAACAAAGCCACTCGTCACTTGTCACTCGTCACGAAAATGGCGAAACCGTAGTGAATGTCTCCTGCTTGTCCGCCGGAATCTATATCATCAAGATTGGAAATGAATTTATTGGGAAGTTTGTGAAGGAATAAGGCGTCGGAGGTGGTTAGAGAATGGTAAAAAGATGTTTACTATCAGTTTATCACTCCTAAATAAGTCTGTGGCGTAAGATTCTGCAATTCTTTTTTTACTTCTGCTGAAACATTCAGATTTTCGATAAAATAATGAATTACTTCTTTCGTAATTGCTTTGCCTCTTGTGGCAGCCTTTAAGGCTTCATAAGGTTCGGGGTATCCTTCCCTGCGCAAAATAGTTTGAATGGCTTCGGCAATCACCGCCCAGTTTTTCTCTAAATCTTCGTTCAGTTTTTCTTTGTTGATGATAAGTTTATTAATGCCGCGTTGCAGTGATTTGAGCGCTACCATACTGTGGGCGAGCGGCACACCGATATTGCGCGTTACGGTACTGTCGGTCAAGTCGCGTTGTAGTCTTGAAACAGGCAATTTTGCAGAAAGTCCTTCAAACAAGGCGTTGGCAATGCAAATATTGCCTTCCGCATTTTCAAAGTCAATAGGATTAACTTTGTGCGGCATAGCAGAGGAACCCACCTCTTTTTCATTTACTTTCTGTTTAAAATAATTTATAGAGATATAAGACCAGACATCGCGGGCAAAATCAAGCAAAATGGTGTTGATACGTTTCATCGTGTCAAAATAGGCAGCCATCATATCGTAATGTTCTATCTGGGTGGTTGTTTGCAAACGCTTTAGCCCTAATTTCTCTTTTAAAAACCGGTTTCCGAAAGTTACCCAGTCTATGTTCGGATAGGCAACATGGTGGGCGTTGAAATTTCCGGTAGCGCCACCAAATTTGCCGCAGAAAGGGATACTCTCAAACAGTGCCAACTGATTTTCAATACGTTCATAAAACACGTACCATTCCTTTCCCATAGTAGTAGGCGATGCAGGTTGCCCGTGTGTATGCGCCAGCATCGGAATATCTAACCATTCTGTCGCACATTTACGTAATAACTGTTGTACATTTTCAATCTCTTCAAACCAAATATCGCGCTGAAACTCTTTCATTAAATAAGGAATTGCGGTATTGTTAATATCTTGGGAAGTTAAACCAAAATGAATAAATTCTTTATATTCCGTAAGATGCAATATATCAAACTTTTCTTTCAGGAAATACTCTACCGCCTTTACATCATGATTTGTAATACTCTCAATTTGAACAACTTGCAAGGCGTCTTCTTCAGAAAAGTAACGATAGATGTCACGCAGTTTCTCAAAAAATTCAGAATCAATATTTTGCAATTGTGGGAGCGGAAGTTCGCACAATGCAATAAAGTATTCAATTTCAACAAGTACCCGCGCCCGAATAAGCGCAAATTCGGAAAAATAATCCGACAAAGCGGAAACTTGTTTGTAATATCTGCCGTCAATAGCGGAGATGGCGGTGAAACGGTTTACATTCATACTTTACAATTTGGATTAGCAAAGAAACAACATTTTTTCAAATGAAAAAAGACTGTTCACAATTAAAAAAACAGTCTTTTTAGTGATTCCGGCAGGATTCAAACCTGCAACCTTCTGATCCGTAGTCAGATACTCTATTCAGTTGAGCTACGGAACCGCTTTGAGGCGGCGAAAATAATATTTTTTCTGAAACTTGTTGTGGGTTATGAAATAAAAAATCGTTTTGATAATTTTTATTTGCCTGTTAGCAATTGAGAAATTTTTATGTTAATTCGCCAATCAAAATAAAATTATTAAAATAAATTATTCATAATTAAAACATTCATATTATATGAAAAAATCAACCCTTTTCTTTTTCGTAGCCTTTTTTGCTACATTTTCAATGCTTTATGCACAAAAACAGTATAAATATGAAACCGCACCGAATGATCCGTTGAATGCGCGGAT
>WRGQ01000149.1 GCA_009787115.1 Bacteroidota bacterium | reverse complement strand
AAATTGTCACGTGAAAATTCAGGCACTATAGTTTTCGGTGGAGAATTACGCCGGAGTTGAGAGATTTTTATCGACATCGTTGAAAAATAACCTCGCAATCTTTGTGTCATTTGTGGTTAAATAAAAAAACAGCACCTAAAAAAAAGATTTAACCGAAAAATGAGTATATCTGAATAGTTATTGATTATATTTTTTATTTAAAAAAATACTATGGGGCATGATAATCATTATAAAGTGTCTATATTTCAATCTGCTCGTTAAACTTTTCAACCAGTGATTCAATTTTTTTTTAGCGCTTCTTCTTTTGTTGGCATAATTTTAATTGTTTATTACGATGCTTGAATGCTCAAAAATAGTTAAAATTCCAATTTTAACTGCCCCTTCACCTGAAATGTCTTTCGATGGAAGGGCGACCTGCCGTATTTGCGCAACGCCTCCTGATGCTCTTTGGTAGGATATCCTTTATTGTTTTTCCAGCCGTACATGGGAAATTCAGCGTCTAATTTCTCCATAAAATCGTCCCGAAAAGTTTTGGCAAGAATAGAAGCGGCAGCAATAGACAAATATTTGGCATCTCCTTTTACGATACAATGAAAAGGAATTGTTGTTTCATTGATAAAACGGTTTCCGTCAATTAATAGCAGTTCCGGTTGGGTTTTTAATTGTTTCACAGCCATATTCATTCCACGAAAAGAGGCATTTAAGATATTAATCTCATCAATAACCGTTTCGGAAACAGAAACCACAGAATAGGCAACGGCATCTTTTATAATCACATCTCTAAGCGTTTCCCGTTGGAGTTTAGAGAGTTGCTTAGAATCGTTGAGTTGGTTGTTTACATAGTTGCGGGGAAAGATTACTGCGGCAGCAAAAAGAGGGCCTGCCAAACAACCCCTGCCGGCTTCGTCGCAACCGACTTCTATTACAGGATGTTGAGAAAAATGTGATTTTAAAGCCATAAAGCAACCAAAGTAATAATAGTTATCAGTTCATTGATATACAGCGGGTTTCTTTCTTGCGCCAACATCGCCAAATAGATGGATAGATGTACAAAAAGATACCCCAAAACAACAGGATAGTTTGAACTTGAAAGTAAAAGGCATACCAGCATTAGAATGGCTCGCGTATTTAGGGTAATCACTCTGTTGCGCTGAATCACTATCTTTGAATCGTTTAATAATTTGAATCTGATAAGAAAAGATATATAAACGATACTCAAGCCAATAGCAGTCAATAGTGTTCGTGTCATATTCGGAATATTACTGCTCAATATTCCCGCAATTTTAATTTGCTGAAACGTCATCAGCCATTCATACAGGTTGTCTGTAAAGAAATAGAATGAAAAGATATATAAATAGAGTAACACAAAACCAAAGATTAAAATACCGATCTCTTTTATTCTGGAAAATTGATTAATGAGGAGTGTTGCTATCACTGAAAAAAGTAAAACGATGCTACAGATATCGAAGCCTGTTGCTAATGCAATGATAGCGCCGGACCTGAATACATTGTTTTTTAAATTCTCAACATTTCCCGTAAAATCAATTGAGATAATGATTAAAGAAAAGAAAAGCGTAAAGAAAAAAGGCGAGATAATAGTTAATGATTTCGATAACAATAAAATAGAAAGATAAAAGCAGGCAGGCAACAGAGAGTTTTTAGCAACAAATTCATTAATTTTAAAATAATATTCTAAAAATAAAATTTGAAATAGTAAAACCGCAATGATTATTCCTTTTCCAAAATATTCATATTGAGAAAAAAAACGTACAAAACTTTGGAATAAAAACGGTGTTCCTTCAGCAGATGCTAATTGCGATTTTGTTATCACAGTATATATCGCAAACATAAACAGTCCTAAAAATATGATCCATTGAAAAGCGATTTTTCTACTGATAAATTTTAACATACACTATTTTTTGGCAAAATAATATTTTTTTTGAAGAGAAACTATTTTTAGTTTTTCTTTTCTATATTTGTTGCCGACATTAAAAAAAATTAAATAAATAATAATAAGCATTTTATGAATGAAACAACCGCTGCAATCGTAACGGGAAGAGCGAATCCTGAATTGGCAAGGAAAATTGCCGATGATTTGAACATGCACTTATTGGAAGTAGAGATAGCCCAATTTAAAGATGGTGAAATACAGGCATATTATAATGAAACCATTCGAGGCAAGTACGTTTTTATTATTCAACCTACATTTGCGCCGGCAGAAAATTGGATGGAACTCTTAATTTTAATTGATGCTGCCAAACGTGCTTCCGCTTATAAAATCATTGCCGTAATCCCCTATTTCGGATATGCACGGCAAGACAGAAAGGATAAGCCACGTACTTCCATAGGCGCTAAATTGATGGCAAATTTATTGATTGCCGCCGGAGTAGATCGGGTTATTACTATGGATTTACACGCCGACCAGATTCAGGGATTTTTTGAAATTCCCGTTGACCACATGTATTCTTCCAATGTTTTTTATCCTTACATTCAAAGTTTAAAGTTAGATAATCTGTGTATGGTTTCACCGGATACGGGAGGTACGAAAAGGGCTTCTACTTATGCAAAAGCCTTAGATTGCGATTTGGCAATAGGCTTTAAACAGCGTGAAAAACAAAATGAAGTGGCTAATTTGCAAATTATCGGGGACGTAAAAGATAAGCACTGTATTATTGTAGATGATATTATTGATACGGGTGGCACTTTGATAAAGGCAGCCAACAAATTGAAAGAACACGGCGCTAAATCGGTAATGGCAATGTGCACACACGGATTACTCTCCGCAGACGGTTTACAAAACATTGAAAATTCAATCATTGATAAACTTATTCTAACAGATACTATTCCTTTTAGAGTAAAATCGGAAAAGGTAGAGATTGTTACCGTTGCCCATTTATTAGCGGAAGTAATTAAAAGTGTAATAGAAAGAACATCAATATCTTCTCACTTTTTATTTAATTAAAAGGAACTTTTAATGTTTGTTTCAGAATGATTTTTTAGTGACAAGTGACGAGTGATATTTGTAATTGATTAATTTTTGCCGCAAAAGAGATTTAAAATTCAAATTTTTACCACTTTCCTCATCACTGCCCCTTGATCCGTCGTTATCCGCACAAAATAGATGCCTGCATGCAAATGGGAAATGTTGATTAGATGATGAGATGATGAGGGGATTAGATGATGAGATGATAATTTTCTGCCGTAAACATCAAAAACCTCAACATTGTTCATTATTCATTATTCATTATTCATTGTTCATTGTTCATTATTCATTATTCATTATTCATTATTAATTCTTCAATGCCTACTTCTTCCTCAAACTTGGCAACCAACTCTACATCTTGGATACAAGGCATTGCCGCTTACATAGCCATACTCTAAGTTGTTTGATTGGGGATACACCAAAATGCCACCGCCCTCTATATTAAAATTTTGCCATATTGCCGCGTTTTGATAGGCAGTAACAGAACTGTTAGGCACTGTTAATGTACAAGCGCTTTGATTTACACCAAAAAATACTTGATGAAAATCAGGCTCATTTGAGTAATCAATATTAACAGGTACGGGGTTAAGGTTGGTAATTGAAGTTCAACTTGAACAACCCCTAAAGGCATATTTTTCAATATTCGTTATGATGCTTGGTAAAGTAATCGAAATAAGTTTGTAACAGCCATCAAACATACCAGATTCAATACTTGTTAAATTGGTAGAGAGGTTTACTAACTGTAGATTATCGCACCATGAAAAAGCGCTTTGGCTAATATCTGTTACGCTATTAGCAATGCTCACAGAGGTTAAATTCTGACACCAATGAAAAGCCCGAACTCCAATACTTTTTACTCCATCAGGAATGGTAATGTTTTTTAAAACACACAAATCAAGAAAAGCTTCTTTTCCAATATGCGTTACAGTAGATGGGATGGAAAAGGAACACGTATTCAAACTGCAAGAGGTAGGGTGAAAAAGAATAAAACTTGTTTCATAATTTTTTGATTTAAGATTTTCAAGATGGGCAGGATTTTTAAAACCCTGCCCGTCTTGTTTTAATCAAAAAATTTCCAGGTAATTCCAAGATTTATCAAATAATCTTTTACCGGATAGTTTGGTGTGGTGAAGTTTCTGTAATACATAAAGGGAGGTAGCAGGTTGCCGGTACGAAAGAAGAAATTGATTCTATCAATTTGAAATGTTACATTGAGATCCCAAAAAACAAAATTTCCAACCGATTGCGAATTTTGGAAATGAAACGTATGCAAGGCTGGTAAGTATCCATCTGCATAATAGGAAGTATTGTACATTAAATCAGTACCAATTAAAATTTTCAGTCGTTTTTTTAATAACTCA
The DNA here is from genome assembly GCA_009787115.1 of Bacteroidota bacterium. Classification (GTDB taxonomy): domain Bacteria; phylum Bacteroidota; class Bacteroidia; order Bacteroidales; family WCHB1-69; genus WRNX01. The sequence continues at coordinate 17,193 of WRGQ01000149.1, read as the reverse complement.
AAAATATAATAAACAGAAAGTTTTCCGGCAAAAAGGGGAACGTTTATCACATCATTATTACAATATTGAAGATTCAGATTAGCAATACTTCCAAAATTTTTATATCTATAAGGAATAAATGTGGAAATCTGAATTAAATTTCCAATATTCAAATCTTGTATCGGTCGTAATTCTTCCGATAGATAAACTAATTTATTGATGTAATAATAACTCAATGCGCAGTTGTACTTTTTGTAATTCCAAAAGGCTTTAAGTTGTACAATATTTTGTTTGGCAAATGTGGTATCCCATCTAAAATGGTTGCTCGTTACGTGCTGCATAATATATTCCGGAGCATTACGGTAGAAGTTGGCATTTAACCCAATATTATGATCTTTTTCTCTGTTCAAACTCCACGATATGGCTACATTTGCCGATGCGTCATTCTCAGCGTAACCGTAAATAGCATAAGAGATTTTGGCGGTAATATCCATCAATCGAAATAAACGGATGTGAGTTCTTGCAAATAAATATAAAGAATTGAACGTGGCATTTGTATATTTAAAATCAGCGTAACTGTGCAGAATGCCACCGGCAATATGAAAGAAATTATTCTTGTTGCTCATCTCTTTATATGGCATAAAATTACTCCATTGGAACGCATTCGTTAGCGTAAAAAAACGGGTTGAGTCATTGGTTACCCTTAGGGTATCATAGCACTCATAATAAGGAATAGTATCGAAGTCTTTATCATTATAGGTTAATGTAGTTTGATTGCATTGAAAATCGTAAGTAAAAGTTCCAAAATACCTGTTGTTTTTGTTTTTTATATTGATATAATTTTGAAGGGCAACATCTAATGCGGTTATGGAAGACCTTGCATTGGGAAGAAGAACGGAGTAAGCACCATTATTTTGCTCAACACGTTCCTGATACGCATTCATATCCTTTAATCCTCCGTTTTCGGCGTTTTTTAAGTGGTTGATAATAATGCTTGCTTTAAAGCCATAAATATTGGATGGTGTTTCATAGTGTAATAGAAAATCACCACAAATGTTAGTTGTATATTTTTGGTTTACAAAAGCGCCTACATTGCGGGTAGCATAGAGATTGGCATTTATGGTAACTCTTTTTATATATTGGGCAAAAGTGGCATAGAATTGATTTTCATTTACATCTAAAAGTCCGTATGTATAAGCAATTTTTGAATAAGTGGTTTGAAGTTTGGGGAATATTAAATTTGAATGAGTTTTAAAATAAAGAGGGTAGGGGAACTCCTGATACAGAAACCCCATTTCTCTTTGATAATCAAAGATGATGGATTGGTGTGCCTGCCCGTTAATACCCAAACTTTGATAGATATTTTCGGGTAATAATAAAGGTTCATACAGATGTGTAACGTTTATACCGGTATCTATTGGTTCAAACTCTAAGGGTTCAAATTCAATAGACTTTATAGAAGAATAGAAGGTAGGCAAATAGTAGGGAGAGAGATCCATTACAGAGTCAATCTGGTGAATTGCCTGAGCAAAAGATGAAACAGTGTTTATCAAAAGAAAAAAAACAATAAGAAGACGAGTCAAAAATCGGTACATTGAATAAAATTAGTAGATATAGGGGAATATTTTCCACCGATTGAGTTTGGTAAAGTCTTCTCCAAAAAATTGATAGTAACGATAATATACGGCTTTTGCGCGGGGCACCAGATTGGCAAATGCCCAACAGAGAAATACCAACCCTGCAAATGACCACGTTAAAAGGGCAAACCCTGCCCATTCCAACAACTCTCCAAAATAGTTGGAAGAATTAATACGCTCGAATAAAAATCCTTTGGGAAGATAGTAATTATTATCCTCTTTCGACTTTCTTAACTTTCGTATAATTCTGTCGGAGTGCATATTTACCGTCATACCAAAAAAGAAGATCGTCGTACCGGTAATAAATTGTGGCGACCAAAACCAACTGATTTGATACATATCGTTGGGGGAAACGATAAAAAGCCAGCACCCCTGCATAAAGGCGTTACAAAAGTTAAAAAAGATACCGAAAAAGATCACGGAGAGGGGCATTTTGCTATCACCTTTCATAAGTAGCGGGAACACAAAACTACGTTGTCCGTAGTGCAGCAGAAACAGCAGTAAAATAAAGGAAGTTACAATATTAAAAGGTTTAATGCCATAATAAAGTGAGATGCCGTAGATGATGAGCATGGCAATAAAGACGGGCGTTTCCATAAGCCACCAACCCCATTTACTGTTGATGGAAATTCCCCAGCGGTTGTTGAAAGTCATTCCGTAAGCCACTGTAACATATTGCAGCGCAATAAAAACCACTGCTGCAAATCCCAGCATAGTGTATAAAAAGCCGTAATAAAAAGGTACGAATGTGTGCATAATCTTTATTTTAAATGATTACCGTCAAATTGTTTTTTCTTTCTTATATAATGCTCAAAAACAACAGATTTTTGAAACGTTTGTTTATAAACCTGTTCGTTAATATGTTCTCTTTTTCTTTTGATTTTATTATACTGTCTCAAAAAAGAGAGTTGCGCACGAAATACTGCGATGGTATCTTTAAAATGACCTTGAAATAAAAAGAAAACAGCCGCAATAAAATCTAAAGGGAAACGGATGAGAAGAACAGTTAATAATTTTGTTTTAGGAATGTTTTTAAGCAAAAGAAACAGGTTGTTTCTAAAATTGAGATAAGTTTTTCGGGCGCTGTTTTTAGGCAGCGTTCCCCCACCCACGTGGTAGATTACCGATTGGGGTTCTACCATAACTTTGTAGCCCAAACTCTTTACGCGCCAGCAAAAGTCTATCTCTTCCATGTGAGCAAAAAACAGTTCATCTAAACCATTTAAGGTGTGAAATACAGCACTTCTGACAAAAAGCGCTGCCCCCGTTGCCCAAAATACTTCTATGGCATTTTCATATTGTTTGGTATCGTTTTCCAAAGACCCAAACACTCTGCCCCGACAAAACGGATATCCAAGGTAATCTATAAAACCGCCGCACGCGCCGGCGTATTCAAATTGGTGACGGTTGGCAAAAGATAAAAGTTTGGGCTGTACCACCGCAATATCAGGATGGTTATCCAATAGGGTGATAATGGGCTCTATCCAATTTCCCGTTACTTCTACATCAGAATTGAGCAAACAATAATATTCGGCATCAACTTGTTTTAAAGCATTGTTGTAGCCTTTTGAAAAACCTCCGTTTTCACTGTTTTGAATAATTCTTAAAGAAGAAAAGTGAGTTTTTAAAAATTCTACGGAATTATCCGTAGAGGCATTATCGGCTATGATAATCTCCGAATAGTCAGGAGAAAATTTAATAAGCGCGGGCAAAAACTGAGATAAAAACCTTTGCCCGTTCCAATTAAGAATAACTATTGCTAACTTTGCCACTGTTATGAATTTCAACGGCAAATATAACATAAAAAATAAAAAGTGAAAAAAAATATCAGAATTGTGCAAAATAATATTGTTGAATACTAAAGTGGGTAGTCCGACAAATTTTGACAATACAAGAGACGGAAAATATGATTTGGAAACAAAAACGTCGGATAAAAATAGTTTCTTCCGTTTTGGGCTACGTCGCGGGCGTATCAAATTTGCTTGGGAAGAGAGTTGGGGTTCGGCAGTTTTCCAATTAGACATTACCGAAAAGGGGGTGGCATTTAAAGACGTTTACTTTAAAGTTTCAGAGCCTTGGCTAAAAATCGCTTCTCTAACCGTTGGTATTTTCGCCAGACCGTTTGGCGATTAAATCTCTTATTCATCTTCCCGTAGAGAAAGTCATGAAAGAACTCTTCTGTTTCAGAAACTGTTTCCCGATGAAAGAGATTTGGGCGCTATGGTAACACTTGCCGGACCCAAAGGCTCGACAGTTGATGGCTTAAAATTAGACGCAGGCGCATTTTGCAGAAACGGGATTACTGTGCCCGATAACGGGAAAATGGACTTTATTGGTCATCTTACTGTAGTGCTTAAATATGCTGTTATGAACCCCAATACTAAAATTAGTAAAAAAGGGATTGACAACAAAACCGATTTGACATACAATTATTTTGGTTACGGTTTATTAGTAAGATGTACTTCAAATTTAAGATTAATGTGTTTTTATGAAATGCCTTTCAATACAAAATCAGGTGCAGAAGATCCATTGGCTACTAAACCGGATGCAAAACCCGCTACCGGATTTAATCACGTGAAAGATTATACGAAACACGTAAAAGAAAGCATATTTACTTGCAGGTTGCAGTTTAAGTTTTAATTTGCTAAACATGCGTAAGATAATCTGATTTTGGGAGAATCAATAAAGATTATTCCTGTATATTTTTCTTTTCTCACTCCCTTATCCAAACTTCGCCGCTATAGTGCACCATCTTATTTTTTCCTTTATAGTAAAAGGAATAATAGTAAGCACCTGCCGTAAAATCTGCTGCACAAAACGCACGAGCGCCTTTTATAACGATGTTGTTTCTTACATAAGTATCGTAATTCTGTTGTTCATATACCTGTTTTCCGTTTTTATCGTAAATAAATAAATGATTGGTTCTAAATTCATCAGGATCATCTTTGGGAATATGGGTGTTCAGATTGGTTACGGCAAAAATGGAGGGAAAAGTTTGGGAATTGTTTTTCAGCGTATCCGGAAAAAACAACTCATCTTCAATGGTTACCGTTTTGGTAAGCGCTACATTACAGCCGTTTTTTGTTTTCAGATGAAAAGTAGTATGGTAGTCCCCCCACGTACTGAACAGGTGAACGGGCGATAATACTGTCGTATTCATAATATTATCTCCCATATCCCAGTACCATTCTACTGTAGGATCGCCAAGCAACACCGGATCGGTAAGATTGGTAAACTCAACTTCCCCGAAATATTCTGCGAACAGCGCATTTTCAGGAGCAACCGTAAAGTTAATCTGGGGCATCTTATCAATAGTAATCACATTATATTTTGTCAGCGTGTCCGTGCAGCTATACATATTAGTAATAATAAGTTCAATATGATAATTTCCGGGTTCGTGAAGAAAAATATCAGGATTCTCTTCATCAAACATAAAATGGATGCTGTAATCATCATTGAAAACAGTCCATTGATAAGAAAGCGAGTCGTCCAAAAATTGTGTAGATTTATTAAATAACTGTGTAATAAGAAATTCACAGCCACGATTAGGGTTTACATCAAAGTTAATAGATAATAAATCAATAAAATGAGAACACACTGTATCCAATTCTCTATGAACAATATAATGTTTTTCTTTCTCTTGCGCATTGCAAAGAAACGTGTAGGCTATAAGAAACAAAAGAAGAAAAAACTTTTTGGTCATTTTGTGTTTACGCAAAAATAATTTCAATATTGTTTCCGACTTTCAGGTCTGCCAGCACGGCAACATTGCCATGATACATCGCAATCTCTAAAAATCCCAAGTGATTATAAACAAAAACCACTTCAGGGTCATTGGGATTATAATTAGTGTAGCATTGCGTAATGATTAAGGGGCGGGTAGCAGAGGCTACAGTAGCGGTAAAAGACTTTTTGCCTGCGGCTTCAAACATAGCAACAGGAATATTGGTAACCGCATTACAACACGAATCAATATAGGCAATCTTTCCTGAAATTATTTTACGTTCGGCATTATATTCAGGTTCAGACAAATTGCTAATTTGAAATTTAAGTACAGGATAGGGGGTAGTATTTTTAAGGTATTTGTTTTGAAACACCCACGAAGCCATCGCTGCTAATTTTTCAAAGGCATCAAGCGACATATCTCCTTCATATTGATACGCTTTCCAATCTTTTTCGGTATTAAACATCATAGAAAAAACGCCGGTATCTTCTCCCAGAAAATAATGGTCATTATGAATGAGTAATACAGGTTTTGTTTGGTTTGAAAAAGATAATCCTGAAAGAATAATATGTAAACTTCTTTTTGGGAAAAAAGAGTAACTGTTTTTAGCAATAAAAGCGGTTTGTGAGAGATTAAATACCTCTAAATTATGGGTAATATCTACAATTTGAATATCAGGCAAATATCTCAAAAGCACACCTTTGAATATACCGATGTAGGGGTCTCGAAGTTTCCAGTCGCTCAGTAAAGTAATCATATCTTTTATACTTAAATCTATTTTTGACAAATTCTTATCATAACAAAACAAACAAACGAGTAAATAATATTAGGCATCCAGGCGCCAAGTGCGGGAGAAAATCCGCCATAAATAGAGAATACGGTAGAGACCTGTTGCAGAAAAACAAAAATGAAAACCAATGCAATTCCGAAGAAAAGATGTACTCCTATCCCCCGCTGGTTCTTTCGAAAGGCAATAGCTACGCCCAGTAACGTCATAATAAAAATACCCAGTGCATTTGCAATCCTTTTATTCGCTTGAATGATGTAGTATTTTGCCATACCGCCGCCTTTATCTTTATCGCTACGAATATATTTTAAAATTTCACCAAAAGTCATTATTTCACAAGCTTTTTCATCTTGAGATAAATCTAACGGATGGATATTAAAAGCGGTATCCATAGAAACTCCGGAAATAATCTTTTCGTTTGTGTGCGTTGTGATTCGTTTTGTGTAATCGGATAACCTCCACATTTTTAAAGAATCCTCATAGCTAATTTCTCGTGCTGTTATTCTGTATTTTACAAAAGTATTTCCAATTTCATCATAAGAAAAGAGATAACCTTTTTTATCATTCACATTCCAGCGATCTACATATATATAACTATTTGCAGAGTTGCGAATGTGAAGATTAGTGGTTGTTTTCGTATAGTGCGTCATATATTGGTTCTTAAAATTCTCAAATCGAACCGTGGCTTTTGGCACAATAACGTTCGACATAAAAATGGCAAGTACAGCAATAGATAGCGCGCCGGCTAAATAAGGCGCAAGCAAACGGTAAAAATTAACGCCTCCGCTTAATATGGCTATAATTTCATTGTTGGACGAAAGTTTGGAGGTAAACCAAATAGTGCTGAGGAACGTAAAAAGTGGAATAAAAAGATTGAAAAAATAAGGAATCCAATTCAAATACCATTTAAAAATAACATCTATCCACGAAATTTTATAATCCATAAATCGAGATACATTTTCCGAGAAATCGAAAACCACAACAATTGCCATAAAAAGCACAAGTGCATAAAAAAATGTACTTAAAAATTTCTTAAAAATATAACGGTCAATGATTTGCACTATTTTTTAATAAAAATGTTTGCAAAAATAGGATTTTCTATTATTTTTGCACGTTTATTTTTAGAAAATGGAAGAAAAAAATAGAACCTCAAAACATTCCGAAAAAAATGCCAAATCAATTAAAGTTGCTGCTTTTTGTATTCTGGCTATTGTTGTTTTTTATTTTGGTACAAATTTCCTTAAAGGAGTTGAAGCATTTAGAAAAAAAGAGTATTACTATTCTGTGTATGAAAACAGTGGTGGGCTTTATTCGGGCGCTATTGTGTATTTGCAAGGGTACCCCATTGGAAAAGTTACCAAAGTAAAACTTCTAAAGCATTATCCTGTGCAAATTTTAGCAGAATATATTCTTAATGAGAATATTAAGTTACCTGTTGATTCTCGTTTTGATGTTACTTCAAGAGATATGTTGGGCGGAATTATTGTGCGTTTGGAACTTGGAAAAAGTTCGCAGTATGCAAAACCGGGGGATACCCTTACCTGCGGACTTATCCCTCAACTTACAGATGGTATTGAAGCTATGAAAGACCAAATCATTAACATTTTAGCATCAGTGGATACCATTGCAGTATCGCTCAAAGATGTTTTATCGCACCAATATGGCGCTCAAAAACTGGCTCAGACTTTATGTAATATTGAATCTATTACGGCTTCATTAGATAAAATTATTGCGGACAATAAAACCAATTTTGGTAAAATTGTAACCGAAATCTCAACTTTCTCTAGAACTCTCTCGGAAATCTCTCCCGAACTAAAAACAGTAGTTGCCAATTTTGACCAAATTGCCGATTCGCTTGCCAAAGCCAATGTAGCAGCAGTAATTGTGAATGCCAACAATACCATTCTTCAAGTGGAAGAGGTAATGAAAAAAGTAAATACAGGCAACGGCGATGTGGCTAAGTTATTGAACGAAGATGAATTGTATTCCAAACTCGGCAAAACAATACAAAGTTTGGAAGAACTTGTGGTGGATATTAAAGCTAATCCGAAGAAGTATATTAATGTTACGGTTTTTGGAAAAAAGGAAAAAGGAAAATAATTAGGAACTCCCCTTGATATAAGAAATAGTTTTATTAAAAAAAATAAATATGGCAAAAAAAGAAAACTCAATCCTTCAATTAATTTTGTCTCTTATGGGAATCACGTTGGTAGCGGCTGTGCTACTCTCCGCAGTTTACATAGTTACAAAAGATCCGATTGAAAAAATGAAAATTGAAAAAAATAATGCTGCTAAAATGGCGGTACTCCCCGGCTTCAATCCTGAAACAGGTACGCTAACCGAAGTAAAGATTTTTTCAGAAGAACTGAACGACTCTCTTAAAGTTACTTTAGCCTGTATGGACAACCAACTCTTTGGTATGGCTGTGGCAACTTACACCAATAAGGCTTTTAGCGGTCGCTTCGACATTATGGCAGGTTTTGATAAAGAGGGAAATCTGTTGAATACCGAAGTGCTTGAACATCACGAAACACCCGGACTTGGCGATAAGATTGATAAAAAGAAAAGCGCTTTCTCTGTGCAATTTGTAGGAAAAAATCCAAATATTAACAAACTTACGGTAAAAAAAGATGGCGATGGCGGTGAGGTTGATGCCATTACGGCAGCCACCATCTCCTCACGCGCTTTCTGCGATGCCGTGAACAATGCCTTCAAAGCCTTTCAAACAGCGCTGAAAAACTATGAATTAAATACCAAAAATGAAATAACAGGCAATGATATGATTGCAGAAAAGGAGGAAAATTATGAATAAACTTAATCTTATCACACGAGGAATTATTAAAGAAAACCCTACATTAATTTTAGTCTTGGGACTTTGCCCCTCGCTTGCCGTTACTACTTCTGCCATAAACGGTATAGGTATGGGACTTGCCACCACATTCGTATTAATCTGTTCCAATACACTGATTTCAATGCTTAAAAGTGTAATTCCGAACAAAGTACGTATCCCTTGTTTTATTGTGGTAATTGCCACCTTTGTTTCCATTGTTGATTTATTGATACAAGGGTATGTCCCTGCTTTAGCAGCAAGTTTGGGATTATTTATCCCTTTAATCGTGGTAAACTGCATTGTGTTGGGTCGTGCGGAGGCATTTGCCAGCAAAAACTCAATCTTTGACTCCCTCCTTGACGGAATCGGTATGGGGCTCGGATTTACTTTTGCCCTGTTCCTCATCGGATCAGTAAGAGAAATTCTCGGTAGTGGTTCCATTTTCAACTTTAAGTTTATGGAAAATACCGAATTGCTCCTTTTCGTTCTCGCTCCGGGAGCCTTTATCGTTATGGGATTCATCATTGCAGCAGTACGACTCTTTCAAACGAAATAAAATTTAAAAATTAAGATTTAAAATTTAAAATTTAAAATGTAATCATCCAATCATTAATCACTAATCACTAAAATCTAATATCTATGGAATACATATTAATGATCATCGGCGCAATTTTTGTGAATAATATTCTTTTGGCGCAATTTTTGGGCACTTGCCCATTTATGGGAGTATCAAATAAGTTGTCCACTGCTGCGGGCATGGGTGTTGCCGTTGTGTTTGTCATAACATTGGCAACCATTGTTACTACGGTAGTGCAAAACTATATTTTGGTACCGCTAAATATCACTTTTCTTCAAACCATTTCATTTATCTTAATCATTGCAGCTCTGGTACAAATGGTAGAGATCATTCTCAAGAAGATAAGTCCGTCTCTATATCAGGCGTTAGGAATTTTTCTTCCTTTAATCACCACCAACTGTGCTGTACTGGGTATCGCTATTTTGGTAACGCAAAAGAATTTTAGCATCATAGACAGCACACTTTTTGCTATGTTTTCGGCAATAGGCTTTGCCCTTGCCATCATTATTTTTGCAGGGATACGGGAACAAATGGATTTGGTTGATATTCCGAAAGGGATGAAAGGAATTCCCATAGCATTAATTACCGCCGGAATTTTAGCAATGGCATTTATGGGATTTGCAAACTTAGTATAGATTTTACTTATTTCTCTACTTCAGCCATAATCTCTTCCGCAGATTTGCCCAAAAAAGGAAGATAAGATTCCAAATTAACAGCTAACGTATCTGTGGGATATCTTGCAATAAACTCTCTGTAATAGATTTCCGCATTTTCATAATCGTGAAGAATATCTTCATAAATAATAGCTTTATTGATAACACAATCTCTAATTCCGTTAAAATCAGGATATATTCTTTGAATATCATTAAAAATGAGTAATGCTTTTTGACTGTACAAAGCGGTTTCTTTTGGATTATCAGAAGATTTTGCCACTGTCATCGCCATTAAACCTGCTTTATAGAGATACTCTGCCGCCGTCAAATCTTCGGGATAATTACTGCCAAATTCTTCTGCTTTAGCAATGTAGTTTTTTATAATAACGGCGTCATACTCACCCAGAAATCCCAACGAATCAATTGTTTGCAGCAATTGCAATACCGTCGCTTGCGCTTTCCCTTTTTCTTGCAGAAGCGTATTGTTTGATGTTTTGTTGCAACCCTGTATTAAAATCAATACAACGATGGCAAACCCTATTAATTTCTTTATATTCATTAGTTAATTATTTTTTGATTTATATTTTGGTTTCGTTTTTCCTGAGGCAATATCGTTTAATTTCTTCTTGACAATCATTTTTCTAATAGAAGAAATATGATCCGTAAAAACATTTCCTTCCAGATGGTCCAATTCATGAAGAATTACTCTGGCTACCAAACCTTTAAAGTGGGTAGTTTTTCTTTCTCCTTCTCTATTAGTGTATGTTAGAATGATTTCAGATTTACGCACGACATCCTCTCTAATTTCGGGCAAACTTAAACAACCTTCGTTAAAAGTAAAATCATCGCCCAAAACCTCTACAACATCGGGATTAATAAACACTTCTTTCATTAATTCTACGTCAGGATACGATTCTTTAAATGCTTGCGTATCTATAACAAACAGGCGCATTGAACGTCCCACTTGTGGGGCAGCAAGTCCAACCCCATCTGCATTATACATCGTCTCAAACATTTCATCAACAAATTCTTGCAAATGCGGCTCATCAGCAGAAACTCTCGCTGCTTTTTTTCTTAAAATGGGATGACCGAAAACGTAGATGGTGAGCATAATGATATTTAAGGTTTAAGGTTTAAGATTTAAGGTTAATTTTGGTACATAGTTTCATTAGAGATTAAATTTTAAATGTTAAATTTTAAATCTAAGAGTTTCTTTATATTGCAAGTACCCCTGCAACATAATGGTGGCGCTGATTTTATCTAAGAGGGCTTTGTTGGCGCGTGTTTTTCTGTTTACTCCGGCATCTATGAGTGTTTGGAATGCCATTTTGGAAGTAAAACGTTCATCGAAACGCACAATATCAATATCTTTTATCTCTTTTTTCAGACGATTAACAAAAGGTTCAATAAAACGTGCGGCATCGGAGTGGGTGTTGTTCATAGTTTTGGGTTCACCCACTACAATAGTTTCTACATTCTCTCTATTAATGTAGTTTTTTAAAAAGTCAAAAGCCTGTGAAACGTGAACGGTTTCGAGTGCGTGGGCGCAGATTTGCAGCTCGTCGGTTACCGCAAATCCTACTCTTTTTTGTCCGTAATCAATGGATAAAACTCTGCCCATAAGCATTTTACAATTTTGAGCCACTTTACGGACTTGAACCGTAGACCTACGCATTACGAATGCGTTGCTCTACCAACTGAGCTAAAGTGGCAATAGGGGCACAAAAATATAATAATTTGGTTATGTTCTCTCTTTCAAAAAACTCTTATCTTTGCCGCATATTTTTTTTCGATGAAAAAGAAACTTTGCAATCTGTTTATCATTCTTTTTAGCGTACTTTTCTTTACGCTTTCATCGGGTATTGTAATTACGTGGCACGAATGCTGTCAAAAATGCGAATGCTGTCAGAAACATCAACATACTAAATCAGGATGTACTCATTGTCAACACGACCACGAAACCAAAGTATATGTAAAAATTCAGGACGAATTTACCAAAAGTGAAAAAGTTCATTTTTTGCCTCAATTGCCTGAAACCGTTTGGTTTTTATCATCTGTTCAACTCATTGATGTTTTTGAAAAAACGACGCTCCATTTTCAATATGCTATTCCTCCTTTAATAAAATTAGCGGGCGTTAATTTTATCAATTTTACTTCTCAACGTATTTTTTATTCCTAACCCTCTGTGAATCCCTGTGACCTCTGTGTCTCTGTGCTGATTTTAACACAGAGTCACAGAGAACACTGAGTTACACAGCGTTTTAAGAGTTAACGTTTTATACATTTAATAATAATAACAATGAATACATCAAAAAATAAAAATCAAATAAAAAAACATATTTTCCTAATTATCTTAATAATTTTCAATTTTCAATTTTCAATTTTCAATTGCACGGCGCAGCCGCTCACCGGTCGTGTTACCGAGTTTTCGGAGAATGGGGTTGAAATGCCTGTCCCGGGTGCTATTTTGCAGTGGCTCAACTCGCCGATAGGAACAGTTTCCGACATTGAGGGGAAATTCACATTAGAGAAAGTGAAAACAACAGATATTATAATCGTTAAATATGCTTCGTATGATAATGATACCATTACGGTGAAAAAAGAACAGACAGAGTTAAATATCATACTGGCGTCATCGCACACTTTGAATACAGTGAACGTTGTGGCGCGCGAGGGTTCTTTTATCTCTATAAAACCCATTTTCACGCAGGTAATTACCGGCGAAGGGCTACGTCGCGCCGCCTGCTGCAATCTTGGCGAAAGTTTTGAAAGCAGTATCGCGGTAGATGTGGAATACTCCGATGCCGTGAGCGGCGCCAAACAAATCTCTATGCTGGGATTGGCAGGTATCTATACGCAGATTTTGTTGGAGAACATACCTTATATCAGATTGTTATCCAATCAGTTCGGCTTGGGATACGTGCCCGGCTCGTGGATGGATATGATCAGCATCTCGAAAGGAACCGCCTCCGTAACCAATGGCTATGAAGGAATTACAGGACAAATTCAATTAGATTTTAAAAAACCGGAAACCAACCGAGAAAGACTGTTTGTGAACATCTTCGGAAACAGTATGGGCAAAGGTGAACTCAATTTGAACTCCCGTTTTGATATGAACAAAAAGAAAACCGTTTCCGGTATGTTTCTAATGCACGGCGAAGGACAGTTTGCCAAAATTGACCATAACCACGACCATTTTATGGATGTGCCTCAAAACTATCAGTTCAACGGTATGTATCGTATAGATTATAAGGCGCCTGAGGTGTTTGAAGGCAGGGCTATGATTGGCTATCTGTTTGAAGACAGGATCGGCGGAATGATGCATTTTGACCCTAAAAAAAATATTAATGAATTAGTGAACAACAACATTTGGGGCTTGCGTATCAAAACGAATAAATTAGATGCCATTACTAAAAATGGTTTTTTGATTAACGGTGGCGAGTTTCAAAGTATTGGAACTATTTTGTCGTTTAATTATCAAAAAGACAAATCGCAATTTGGCTCGCGTTTGTATGATGCTACGCAATTAAGCGGCTATTTCAATGTGATATACAGCAATAAGTTTGGCGCAAAGAAAAATCACAAAATCAATGCAGGCGCAAGTTTTCAAATGGATAATGTAGATGAACAATTAAGAGAGAACACAGATTGGAGCTTGATGCCTCTGCCGGCAAGTTATTATAGCGGGAAAAGAACAGAAGCCGTTCCCGGAGTTTTTGCCGAATATGCTTACTCTATTGAAGCAAAGTTTATCATTATGCCCGGAATGAGATTGGATTACAATTTCAACTGCAAGCAATTGTTTTGGACGCCACGTCTGCACTTAAAATGGCAACTCACGCCCGAAACTTCCATTCGCGTTTCTGCCGGTAAAGGATACCGCACTTCCAACCCTATCATTGAAAACTTATCTCTATTAGTAAGTAATCGTCAGTTTGTTTTTAAAGACCAATTCGTACCGGAGCAGGCGTGGAACACCGGAATAAGTTTGGTGCAAAGTTTTAATATGCCGGGCGGAAAGTCCTCTTTTAGTGTGGACTATTATTATACCCATTTTCTAAATCAAACTATTATAGATTTGGATAATAACCCACACGAAGTATTGATTTATAATTTGAATGGCGACTACAACGGAAAAGGCAATCTTTCTTATTCACATTCAGCGCAGGCAGAACTAATTTTAATGCCGTTTAAACGTTTTGAAGTTACGTTAGCCTATCGTTTTAACGATGTTCGTTTAACCACCGCCGGAAAGTTGCAACAGAAATCTTTAATGAGTCCACACAAAGCGCTGTTAAATCTAAACTATTCATTACTTCACGACAAGTGGAAATTCAACGTAACCTTTCAATACAACTCGCCAATGCGGCTGCCCGATATGAGCGACAATCCCGAAGAATATCGTCCGGTGGTGAATAAAAACGGAAAATCTCCCGCGTGGGTGATGATGAACGCACAAGTTACCAAGAAATTTCGTTTATGGGAAATCTATATCGGCGGGGAAAATCTGCTGAACTACAAACAACAAGCCCCGATAATTTCATCAGACAAACCGTTTGGAGAATTTTTTGATGCTTCCGTAATTTATATGCCGGTTACGGGGATTATGGGGTATGTAGGGATTAGGGTTACGTTGAAATAGATCAGATACATTAAATTTTCTATTTTTGCCACTTAATTTTTTTAAACAATATTTTATGAAAAAACTAATCCTTATTTTTGCTGCAGCGTGTCTGCTGTTCAGTTGTTCAACCGAAAAAACATTCAAAATTTCAGGTATATTGACCGACTTCGGAAACCCCGATGAACCCACTATGCTTTATCTTAAAACAAGAAATGCAAATGAACAGTTGGTTAATATTGACTCTACTTTCTTAACCAAAAAAGAGACATTCGTTTTAAAAGGAAAATCCTCTGAAACCGACCTTTATTTCTTGGCGGATAAAGATAACGTTTTCTTTCTTAGAGTTTTTGTTGATCCGGGCGATAAGATTACGGTTACAGGAAACGCCGTTGAAACCTCCGCTATTAAAATTGAAGGCTCTAAAACACAAGCGCTTTACGATGAATATCTCAGCTCATTAGCACCCATACAGGAAGAACAGGAAACAATTCGCCAAAATTATATGATGTACGCTCAAAATCCTTCTATTCCGGAAGATGAATTTGAAAATATTGAAAAAGAACTAATTGCATCCTTTGAAGCATTGAATAAAAATATAGAAGATATAACAACTGAATTTATTAAAGCCAATTCAACCAGCATCGTTGCCGCCTATTTAGTGTATAGAAATACTGTTACAATAAGCAATTCCGCAGAAATAGAACAACAATTACAATTATTGGATCCTACGATGAGCAATAAATTTGCAACATTAGTAAAAGAACGTGTTGAGAAAGTAAAACAAACAGAAGTGGGCGCCGTTTTGCCGGGTTTTGAACTGCCCGACCCTGAAGGCAAACTTATCTCATTAGAGTCGATGCGCGGCAAGTATGTGCTGGTTGATTTCTGGGCAAGTTGGTGCAGACCTTGCTTAGGCGAAATTCCCAATCTTAAAATTGCATACGAAAAATATCACGATAAAGGTTTTGAAATCATAAGTATTTCATTAGATGATGATAAAGAAGCGTGGATAAACGGCGTAGCACAGCATGAATTAGTTTGGCTTAATGTATCCGATTTACAAGCATTCAACTCGCCAATAGCCAAGCAATTCGCCGTTGCATACGTTCCTCACACTTTCTTATTAGACCCTCAGGGTGTAATTCTTGCGGTGGATTTAAGAGGTGAAGAATTGGCAGGCAAGTTGGCAGAAATTATGCAATAAATAGATGAAGAAACATATCCCCAACCTGCTCACCTGTTGTAATGCCTTTTTGGGCGCTATTTCAATAGTGTTTGCATTTAAAGGTTTTTTAGAAACTGCCGCACTGCTGATCATTGGCGCTGCTGTCTTTGATTTTTTAGATGGTTTTGCCGCGCGATTATTAAAAGTGCAATCTGAAATTGGCGCTGATCTGGATTCGCAGTCCGATATTATTTCGTTTGGACTTGCGCCCGCCGCTATTCTGTATATGTGGATGAATTTTTGCTTTGCCAATTTGCCGCCGGAATTAAAAGTGTTCCCGCTCACGCTACTCCCTTACTTTGCCTTTATTATAGTGCCTTTTTCTGCCTATCGGTTAGCCAAGTTCAACAACGACAAACGTCAGGAATCTGTTTTTTACGGACTGCCCACGCCGGCAAACGCTTTTTTTATCGCTTTTTTGCCCTTCGCTGCCGATAAACTGCCTTTTCTAGATAACTTTTTGATATTAATGTTATTAACCCTCATTTTCTCTATACTGCTCATTGTAGAGTTTCCTATGTTTTCGTTAAAATTCTCTGATTATAATTTTAAGAAAAACTGGATACGATACACTTTTCTGCTTTTGGCTGCGCTGTTGTTAGTCGCTTTTCAATTAGCCGCATTTCCCATCATCATTCTGCTTTATATTCTCATTGCCTTAATACAATTTGGTTTAACTAAAGTATTACATCAATGAAAATTAGTTCCATAGCCCTGTTTTGCGGTTCTGCCGACGGGTTTAATGAAAAATATAAAGAGATTGCTGCCGCCTTTGGGAAAATGTGCGCCGAAAATCACATTACTTTGTACTACGGCGGCGCTGCTTTAGGGTTGATGAAAGCCGCCGCAGACGCCTGCCGTGCCCACAACGGCAAAGTAGTGGGCATTGCCCCCTCGTTTTTTTCAAACTCCACCGTTATTGATACTACATTGGAAGAACTCTATTTGGTGGATTCCATGAGCGAACGCAAACAGATGTTGGAACACTCCGCCGATGCTTTTGTTACACTGCCCGGCTCTTACGGCACTATGGACGAGTTTTTTGAAGTATTAACAGACGCGCAACTCGGACTACACCACAAACCCGTTGCAATCCTCAATGCCTTTGATTATTACGCGCCCCTCATTCAACAACTTGAACGCTTTAAAAAAGAGGG
>WRGQ01000148.1 GCA_009787115.1 Bacteroidota bacterium | reverse complement strand
TAACTTTGTCAAATTCTATTTCCGCACCTGTAGTAACTTTTGGAACATAAGGAGAGGCAGTAGTTTTCTTATCTTTGTTTTGCGCAAAAACAAAAGAGAGTACTGCCATAAAAATGATGAAAAAGAAGAGGTGTTTTTTCATAGATTATTGTTATAAGTGACAAGTGAAGAAGTATCACATTATCTAATCATTATTTATGAGCGGAGAGGTTTTACTTTCCGGAACGATTTCCTTTGGTTGTTCAATAACATTCCCTTTGATGTTTAGTGTAACTCTTTCACCACCATTCCAATCCACAAAAACACTTTTGCTTATGAAACCAACTCTGCTGGTATTATAAGAAACTTTTATCTGGGCAGATTGTCCGGGTGCTATAGGTTCTTTAGGCCACTGCGGCACAGTGCAACCACACGATGAAGAGACATTAGTGAGTTGTAAATCTGCTCTTCCCGTGTTTGTAAATTCAAAATAACAAACGCCGTCACCATCTTTATAAATGGTACCGTAATCGTGAACTAAGTTGGCAAACTTAATTTCGGGAACTTTGGGAAGAGTATCTTCCATCACAATTTCTTTTTTGTTTCCTTTTTGTTTTTTAGCCGGTTTTTCATCTACTTGTGCAGAAATCGCAATCGTTAAGACGATTAGAAGAGATAGAATAAATAATTTTTTCATAACAATTAAATTTTTGAAGTGTAAGACAATTTGATTTTAATGAAGTTTAATGTAATAAATAATTTTAACGTGTTAAATAAAATAATGCCATTTCATAACCGGCGAGCCCGAAACCACTGATAGAGCCGCAACATTTTGAAGCAATGAGAGAGTTTTTTCTAAAATTTTCACGACCAAAAAGATTGGAAATATGCACTTCTATTACTTTAGCCGAAAGAGTGGCAACAGTATCCGCCAAAATAGCGGAAGTATGTGTAAATGCTCCCGGATTTAAAATAATACCATCGCAGTTTTTATTTTGAAGCATAAAATCTACCAATTCTTCTACTTTATTTGATTGGAAATAAAGCAGTTTAACATCAGGAAAACTTTGTTTCAAAAGATCCAAATAGGTATGAAAGTTGGTGTGTCCATACACATCCACTTCTCGTAATCCTAATTCCCCCAAATTTACACCATTAACGATAGCAATTGTTTTCATCTTATTTTTTTCCTAATAAACGAAACATATTAGATTTATAGGCTTCCACGCCGGGTTGGTCGAAAGGATTGATATTTAACAAATATCCGCCTAATGCGCAGCTAAATTCAAAGAAATATATCAGTTCGCCCAATGTTTCTTCCGAAATTTCAGGAATGACAATACGAATATTGGGGACGTTTCCAGCAATATGCGCCAACCGCGTACCCTCTTCTGCCACAAGATTTATCTCGTGAATAGATTTTTGTTGTAGATAATTTAATCCATCTAAATCATTGTTATCAAATGGTATCGGCAAATGTGAAGTTACTTTTTCGACAGACAAAACGGTTTCAAACAGATGTCGTTCTCCTTCTTGAATATATTGTCCTAACGAGTGTAAATCAGTAGAGAAAACAGCGCCTGTTGGGAAAATTCCTTTACCATCCTTGCCGTCGCTTTCGCCGAAAAGTTGTTTAAACCACTCTATAAAGAAAAACAGTTGAGGTTCGTAAGCAACTACCAATTCTAATTTTTTTTCTTCTTTATACAACAGATATCTGCAAAGGGCATACTGCATCGCAATATTTTCGTTGAAATGGGGATATTGCATAAGAGAGGCTCTCATATTCTTTGCACCTGCAATCAGTTTTTCAATATTGAAACCTGCGCAGGCAATCGGTAGCAATCCCACCGGAGTAAGCACAGAATAGCGACCGCCTACATCATCAGGAATTACAAAAGTTTTGTAATTTTCTTCTGTGGACAGTTTTTTGAGCGCACCTCTTTTTTCATCAGTAATGGCGACGATACGTTTTTGTGCTTCCTTTTTTCCGTATTTTTTTTCACAATGTTCTTTCAAAATACGAAACGCTATGGCGGGCTCTGTTGTAGTTCCCGATTTAGAGATTACAATTACCGCATAATCTTTAATATTAAGAACATCAATCAATGCTTTGTGATAATTTTCGCCCATACTGTTTCCTGCAAAAAGCACTAATGGTGTTTTTTTATCGGGCAACAAGGTTTTAAATGGATGTTGCAGCGCTTCAATCACGGCGCGCGCGCCCAAATAAGAACCGCCAATGCCTACAACTACCACCACTTGAGCAAGAGCAGCAAGTTGTCCGGCTGTATGTTTAATTTCATCAAGCAAATCAGACGTTATCTCTTCGGGGAGGTTGAGCCATCCTAAAAAATCGTTTCCTTTTCCTGTTTTGGATATCAATTCCCGATATACTCTTTCAACATTGGGTATTTCATTTTGAATAGTATCATTAGATATAAATGATTGTGTATTTTGAGTAGATAACCTGATTGAAATCATAATAATTAGTTAATAATAATTTTTGATGTTGTTTTACCGGTAGTTGTTGAAAGTTGTAGAAGATAGAAACCTTTTGCAAGATGCGCAACAGGAATTTGCGTAGCATAAATATCGCAGGTATAGTCTATGTTTTTTGAATAAACCTCTTTCCCTGCAAGATCAATAATGCGACAGGCAATGTTTTGATTGGTCAATTCGGAAGAGAAAGAGAGAAAAATAAAGTCGGAAGCAGGATTTGGAAAAATGGTCAGATTATCCAATAATGAATTGTCATTGACGCCAAGAATTGAAAAATACTGAAACTTAAAGCCATTCCCTTCTTCAAAATTGTCGGTAATAAATTTGATTTGAATTTTAGAGAAAGGAATACTGATCACTTCTCCGATGGTGGGTGGGGTGTACCTGTCAAAACGTTTCCAAAAATAGGGTATTGATTTTGTGGCGTCGTAAATATCTATAAAATCTCCTAATTTGAGGTCAAACTCATGGAAAAGTCCAAAAAATCCGGAACTATAGTCAATATTGAGATTCCACGTGCAGGAAACCCACGGAGTATAATTCTCTCCCTGACGTGTTCCATCAGTGATATATCCGGTTGCCTCAGACAGATTATTCATCATATTACATTTTTGTTGAGGTTTGTCGGCAACATAGTTTATTAAAAAGCCCAGATGTGATGTATTCTCTGACGTGGGGTCGGTAGTAGTAAAGGTAATGAGTACGCTATCTGCAATAATAGTTACGGATTCAGGAATAGATGTTCCTGAAAAAGTTGTTGCAATACCTGAAGATTTTGTCCCTCCATTATATATGGTAACCACATCAACCCCTTCTTTTGTATCTAATCTTGAGAAAGAGAAATTATAACGTTTGGCGCCCGGAGCCGCAATAATCCACGAACAATCGGGATTACTCTGATAAGGTTTATTTGTTGAGCCATTGGTAATATATCCTTCAAATGCTGTTTGTCTTTTCAACTGTGAACATTGTACAGGATAGTTGGTGGCAGGTCTAAGACCAATATATACGTTTGAATTAGCAGCAAACGGCTGATTCCTCAATGTAAAATAGCCGTCTGCTTGTCCGCCCCATCCCCAGTTAAAGTGAAACAGGAGTGTGGGGACATCATCAATGATGGTTTCCATATATCCATCTAATAAAAATGCGTGTCCGCCTCCATCACTACTTCCGCTCATCAATATGGGTTGCAGTGAGTCAATTTCTTTTTTTATAACAAATGTAGTTGTGCCGGGCCACGGTTCAAAATCAGTATAGAAAAAATGGTCGTGTAATGCTGTTGCAGCATCCTGAGTATAGGAACCCGAACCACCCGGAGCATACTGCATCCTTACGGCAACGCCAATATGATACGCTAATTTTGCAATTTCATTAGTATAATTTGTGGCTTTATCACACATAGCATCCCAGTGATACGTATGACGCGAAAAAAGAACCGTTTGCGTCGGATAATTATTCGGGGGCTGATAAGAAACACCCAATCTTCCGGTTTCCGGGTGTCTGTAATAATTCATCAATTGGGCAGTAGCAAGCGCCACGCAACCGTTAGGAACCCTGTAATCGTATTCTGCTCTGGCTCTTCTATCCCACGGGCAGTAAGTATTGTAATATTTATCCTGATTCCATCGTGATGTAATTAATGGCAACACCTCATTCATCACTACGGATTTGGGAGTAAAAGTCTCCTGTAAATAATAACGCCACTGTTTCGTAACACTATCATCTATGTTGCTTTTTGAGTGTTCTTCAAGTAAGATATAATCTGAATAACTATCTATATAATATTGCACTGCAGGCTGCCATTGAAATTCACTGTCAAATGAATATCCCACAATGGGAGGTTCATATTCGGACGCAGAAATAATTACAAAGCCATCTTTATCTCCAAGCGCCATAATATAAAACACAACCATATCCTCTTTCGTTACAACTTCCTGTATTGAAATCTTTGAAAGTTTGCTATCTTCTCCAATATTTCTTTCTTTTAAAAAATTCCTGGTAACTAAAATTGCTTGTTCTTCATTAATGGCAAAAATATTCAGAAATAATAAGAAATTGATAATCAATAGTATGGATATATTTTTCATATTTTTTATTTAATGTGCAAACGTAAATTTTTTTTTTAATAATCTATAAGTTTTTTGTATGAAAAAAAAAATAATTTTGCCGTCTCATTTTATGGCGATCTTAGCTCAGCTGGTTAGAGTGCCGGATTGTGGTTCCGAAGGTCGTGGGTTCGAATCCCATAGGTCGCCCAAAATAGTTAGGGGTGTTTTGTAAAACGCCCTTTTTGTTTTTATTCATTCACATCTACAGCATAATACACCACTTGTCCGTTTGGATATACTCCGGTGAGCAGTAACACACGTTCCTCTTCGTCAGATGTTACCTGTTGATAGGCTTCTGCCAGATCATCTTCCGAATTGATAATCAATTTATTAGCCTTTAAGATGATATATCCCTTTTGAATACCGGCTTTGGCAAAGCGTCCTGATTTATCTAAGGAAACTACTTCCAGCCCGCCGTTAATGCCGAATTTATATTTTGTATTATTGCTAATGGGTTGAAATCTTGCGCCCATCAAGTTCAAATCAACGGCTTTTACTATGCCTGTATTTCCTGATCGGTTGCGCAATTCTACCTCAAAATCTATCTCTTTTCCATTTCTTAGCGCCGTTACTTTAATGACGTCTCCCGGGCGGTAACGTCCTACCTGCTCTTGCATCTCTGCCATAGACTTTACTTTTACGTCTTCAATAGCGGTCACAATATCTCCCTCTTTCATTCCTGCCACTTTAGCCGCGCCTTTATCCATTACATTTGCCACATAAACTCCGTCTAAGGTGGGCAACTTTTTTTCTTTGGCAAACTCGTTGTCAATATCTCTCATCTGTATGCCCAGCACGGCGCGTTGCACTACGCCAAACTCTTTCAAATCGGCAACTACTTTGCTAACAATGCTTACAGGAATGGCAAAAGAGTATCCGGTAAAGGTGCCTGTTTGCGAAGCGATGGCAGTGTTGATACCTACCAATTCGCCCTTAGTGTTCACTAATGCGCCGCCGCTATTTCCCGGATTCACGGCAGCATCGGTTTGAATGAAGGATTCTATCTTTAAATCGGCACTTAAAATATTGATGTTTCTTGCTTTAGCGCTCACAATTCCGGCAGTAACGGTGGAGGTTAAGTTAAACGGGTTTCCCACTGCCAGCACCCACTCGCCGATTTTTAAATCATCGGAATTTCCAAGGGGCATCGGAAACAAGTCGGCGGCAGCGTCAATTTTTAGCAGGGCTATGTCGGTAGAAGGATCGGTACCTATAACCTCTGCCTTAAAGGTACGTTTGTCGTTCAAAGTTACTTCAATAGAAGAAGCCTTTTCCACTACATGATTATTGGTAACAATATAACCATCGTACGACAGAACAACGCCGCTCCCTGCGCCACCGGGCTCTTCCTTCTCTTCATACTGACGCGGCTCTTGCGGTCGCCCAAAAAAGAACTCAAAAATAGGATCACTAAAACCGCCATACCCCTTAGAATAAGCCACTTTGTATTTGGTCTTCACGTGCACTACTGAATTTACCGACCGCTCGGCAGCATACGTAAAATCAAGCGGAGATTGCGCAGATGTTACGAGAAATATTCCAAATAATAAAACTTCAAAAAAAAGGATTCTTAATGTTAATGTTGTCTTTTTCATGATGAGAATTTAATTTAAGAACTTTTATTTTGCAAAAATTATACCAAAATATAATCTAAAAAAAAATAGCCACAGAATTTTCTATGGCTACTTTATGGCTTAAACGAACAAATATCTATTATTTGTACTCATAGAAAGTCGTCATTCTTCCATAATCACCATTTGCATATTTTTGAGTTTCAATGATTTGAGTTGGAAATTTGCCATTATATTCATATTCATACGTAGAAGTAAATCTATTTAACATGGGTTCGGGTAACATAGGATGTGTTAATTCAGATTTAGTAATTACTTCCAGAGGGTTGTTTTTTGAACCAACAATATCAGCAAAAGAATGATATAAAGGATTTTCCTTAGTATCATATTTTTCAAATGTCATAACGGTTTTACTATGAGCATTTTCTCCATATATTATCCTACTTGATTCTGTAATAATTTCTGAAATATTATTGTTATTCCATTTTAATGTAATATAAGTAGTACCTTCAACTACTTCTTTACCTTTTGCAAAAGAATTCATTTTATTCAACTCGCGAATCAATTCAGGAGGAAGTAAACGAGCAATAAATCCCTGCTCCGGCAACGATTTAGAGCCATCATCATACAATTCGGTCATAACTATTTTAGAAATTTTTTTGTTTTCGTAAGTAAATTTCATTGATGAGAAAGGTATGCCTAATGGGTCATAGTACTCCACTTTATTATATTGATCGTTTTGATAGGTTATTTTATAATAATATCCATCATTATCCTCTACTTTTACTAATCTGTTTTTTTCATACGAATAACGCTCATCGTAAGAAGGCATAGCATCGTATGTGAAATACTGAACTGTTTTGAGAAGACTCTTATCCCAAGTCCATTCTTCCGCTAATCTCTTTACATCACCGAGAGATTGATAAGAAATTCTTTTAATTTTTTTATCCGGGTTATACACTCCTTCTTTTTCGCATCCTAAAAGGAGCAGGCAAACTGCCATACATAACAGAAGTACTTTTTTCATGTTTTTTTTAAATTTAAGTAAATTAATAATTGTTGTTTTTTTTGAAGCGCAAAAATAAAAAAAAATATGAATACTAATTTTTTTGCGTTATTATTTCTAAATTAGTATTGGGAACAAATCTCTATTGTAATGAAACACTATCTCTTTTCTCTGTTCATTGGTATCATTTCTGCATTTCTTTTTATAGAAAATGTTAGATGTCAGCAAATTAATATAAACGAAAGCACAAGTTGGGCAGCACAGCAACTTAATAGAATGACATTGGAGGAAAAGATTGCGCAAATCATTTTCATTCGTATGCATTCAAATAAAGATACACAGTATAATACACAAAAAATAAAAGAAATAGAGAAATATCAACCCGGAGGGGTATGTTTTTTTCAAGGGACTCCTTCAAAAGAGATTAATCTCACCAACAAAATTCAAGCAGCGAGTAAAATTCCGCTTTTGGTTTCTATGGACGCGGAATGGGGCGTTGCGATGCGTTTGGACAGTGTTCTTACCTTTCCGCGACAAATGACCTTAGGCGCGCTATCTGCCGATAATGACGCATTGATTTATGAAATGGGCACCGAAGTGGCAAAGCAATGCAACCTGCTTGGGATTCACCTCAACTACGCCCCTTGCGTAGATGTGAATAATAATGCCAAAAATCCCGTAATTAACAGCCGCTCATTTGGAGAAAATCGGGAATTAGTAGTTGAAAAATCTTTACAATATATGCGTGGTATGCAAGAGCACGGCGTAATTGCCTGCGCCAAGCATTTCCCCGGTCACGGCGACACAGAAACCGATTCGCACTACGGTTTGCCTATCATCAAGAAAACAAAAGAACAACTTTGGAAAACAGAACTTTATCCTTTTCAAAAGATGATTGAAAACGGCTGCGAAATGATCATGGTTTCTCATTTGAATATTCCGGCGTTAGACGATACGCCCGGCTCTATCGCTACTACCTCTTCCAAAATTGTTACCAACTTGCTGCGCAACGAAATGGGCTTCAAAGGGATCATCATCACCGACGGTATGGAGATGGAAGGACTAAGAAAAACCTACCCCAAAGGCGCCGACGCCGAAATTAAATGCCTGCAAGCCGGCGTTGATGTGCTGCTCCTGCCCAACGAGTTAAGTGTGATTATTCCCCTCATAAAAAAAGCGGTAGAAAGCGGCGAATTATCAGAACAAAGTATTGATGAGAAATGTTTAAAAGTATTGAAGATGAAAGAAAAATGGGGCGTTACCTCCTTCCAACCTTTAAATACGAAGAATGTAATTGCACAACTGAACGATGAAAAAGTTAATATGTTAACCAAACAATTGGAAACGAAAGCATTAACATTAGTAAAAAATGAAAAAAATATTCTACCCCTGCAAAGTAATGAAAAAACAGCGCTACTGTTTATCGGCGATGATGAGAATGAACTGTTTACGAAAAAGATAAGCACTGAATTTGGTCTTCCCTTTATCAAAATTGATAAAAAAATAAAAAAAGAGGATATTCCGGCATCGGTAGCAAAATTTTCCAAATATGAACAAATCATTGTGATTTATATCAGTACCAATCAGATGCCGGCAAAAAACTACGGCATTACGCAAGAATCTGTCGCTTTTTTAGAAACATTGGGAAAAACAAAGAAAATAATCCTGTCGTTGTTTGGAAACCCTTACGCATTAGAACAGTTTAAATTGCAGAGCAGATACGAAAGCGTAATTGTAGGGTATCAGCGCACCGAAAACAGCGTTCGTGCCGTACTGCAAGCCATCTTCGGCAAGATACCTTTTGAAGGATCGTTGCCCGTTTCCGTTTTAGAGTATAAAGCACAAACCCATGCAGAAGGCAGAAGGCAGAAGGCAGAAAGCGATAAGGAAACCTCATTTTTACCGAACAACTTCAGTAATGTTGACCCGATTATTGAAAAAGGGATTCGGGATAAGGTGTTTCCCGGATGTCAGGTTTGGGCATCTAAAAACGGAAAACTTTTATTTGCAAAAAATTACGGAACAACTAATTATGATAATGCAAATCCGGTAACCTCAACCACCCTGTACGATGTAGCCTCTCTGACCAAACCGCTTGCTACCACGCTGGCACTTATGAAATTGTATGACGAAGGGAAATTTTCATTAAAAGATACGATTGGAAAATATGTGATATGGCTGGCAGGGAGCAATAAAGGCAGTTTGCGTATTGATGAACTGTTAACGCATACTTCAGGATTGCAGGCTTTTATCCCTTTTTACAAAACATTGTTGCCCGACTCTATGCGTAATGTCTATTTGAATGATATTAAAACGGAAACTTTTAATATTCCGGTCACCCATAATCTGTTTTTAAATAATGAATTTCAGGATACCATTAGGAAGATAATTTGTGAAAGTGATTTAAAACCTAAAAAGTATTTATACAGTGATTTAGGATTTCTGCTTTTGAAAGAGATGGTAGAAAATATTACCCGAAAATCTTGTGAAGATTATATTATTTCAGAATTTTATGAACCCTTAGGACTACATAATACTTTCTTCAATCCTGCATTAAAAGGTATTGATTTAGAAAGAATTGCACCTACTGAAAACGATACGCTGTTTAGGAGGCAAATGGTGCATGGCTACGTTCACGACCAAACCTCTGCCCTGTTTGGCGGGTATGCCGGCAATGCGGGTTTGTTTTCCAACACACAAGACCTCGCGGTAATCTTAGAGATGTTGATGAACAAAGGAAACTATAATGGGAAGCATTATATCAGTGAAAAAACAGTGCACCTGTTCACCTCTTCCTATTTTTGTAACAACTCAAAACGCCGCGCATTAGGCTTTGATACTCCAAGCGCAGAAAAACCTTCCGATATTTTACCCAAAAAAGCAAGCGCTAAAACATTCGGGCATCAGGGATTTACAGGTACCGTATTTTGGTGCGACCCCGTTGAAAAGTTGATTTATATCTTCCTCTCCAATCGCGTGTATCCTAACGCAGAGCCCAATCTACTTTCCAAAAGCAAGATACGGTTGTTGGTGCACGAAAAGGTTTATGGGGAGTGAGAAGTGAATAATTTATTGGTTTAGAACATACGATTCATACTCATTTTCTAACTCCATAAATGCACCGGCTTGCAATTGATGATAATATTCTTTTCCCACTTGTATTATTTCTTCCAACAAAACCTCTCTACTGATGTTTTTACCGATAAGTAATTTTAATGATGTTGGGTTCGGAAGTACCGGATCAAAATGGGTCTGGTTGACGTTAATGCCCACGCCGGCAACCGAATACTTCAACTGTTCTCCCTGAATATGATGTTCTATCAAAATACCCGCCACCTTTTTATCTTCCACATAAATATCATTGGGCTTTTTAATCATTACATTATCAATATATTGAGATAATACTTTTCTAACAGTTAAGGCAAAAAAACAGTTAAAATAGAGTTGTTGTTGAGGTAAGATTGAGGGTTGAAAATAGAAACTTGCTAAAATATTTTCTCCTTTGGCGCTCAACCAACTTTTGTTACCCTGTCCTTTTCCGGCAGTTTGAAAATCTGAAGCAACACAGAAGAAATCAGGCAAACGGCTACCTGTATTTTTATAATTTTCTACAATTTCGTTGAGTAACAGATTTGTAGAATGAGTAGTTTCCACAAAACTAATAAGAGACGGGGGCATCATAATCTACTAATACAACTTTAACATTTGGTGTACGACATAATTGTTTCAGAAACTCTATATTTTCAGAGTTTTCATTTTCAGGAAGGTGCCAATACAAAATATTTTCATTGGGAAAAGAGACGTCTAACAACGGGTGCATCCAGTCAAAACTGCTTAGTGCGTCCGGTTTTAGGGAGGCTATCTTTTTTTCAATTCTTTTTTTCCATAATGTATTTCCTGTAATTTTTCGGAAAGTAATGTCGGAATCTATCCAGTATGAAATGGCAAGCCCATTTTTTTTAAGTACTGCCAAGCCTTTCACGTCTTTACTTTCACAAATAGTTTTATGAAGAATTCCGTATCTGTTCAATGTTTTTACCAACAATGCGGCAATTGCTTCGGCATTTTTTTTATTCACATTTTTCAAATCAAGCCAAAACCAGTTTTTTTCAGGATCCGGAATATGCTTTATCCAATCTTCCAATAAAATGCCGCGTAGCGTGTCTTTTTCATTATGCGCTACATAGAAGTTGTTGATAGATTTTGAGTAGATAAGATCAATCTCCATACCTTCAAAAAGTTGATGTTTTTTCTCCGCTTCTTCAAAAGTATTTACCCGATGCGCCCAGATTTTATTGGGCGAAAAAGAAAAATTGTTCTCTATATTTGAATTTTCAACAGGTGTATGGCTACATCCTGCTAATAGAAAAAACAAAGACAAAATAAACAAATAGATTCTCATAGACAAATATTTAGCATGTAAAAATAGATAAGAAACAATTTTTTCAAAAAAATCATGTTTATTTGCAAGTTAATTTTAGTAACCTTATGAAAAAACGTATTTATCTAATATTATTATCTGTAATAGTTATTTTCTTTTCATGTAAAGATGATTCCGGACAATTTGAAAAACAACTTTTCACCAATGAACAAATTAATATTGCGCTTAAAGACTGTCTGCAACTTACCTCCGACACCACCCTTAACACACTCTGTATCGTAGATACTGTTAATAAAAAGTTAGGATATTCTTACTATGAATCGGAAGCCTATAGAATAGATTTTCCGGCAGCGGCAAAACCGCTCATAGATACCCTTACGGCGTACGGTTTTGGCGATGCTATGGATACGCTCATTATTAATATTAACTATGCTGCCGAAAAATGCGGAAATAAAATTAAATCCGAGTTTTTGCAACCTCTCATTAAGAAAATTACGTTCCAAAATCCATATCAGATTTTACACGGAGAAAATAGCGCCATCACCAATTATGTTAAGAAAAATAATCAAACCGAGTTTATTGCTTTATTGAAAAACTCAATTTTGTTGGAACAGTTTAACACATTAAAAATCATATCAACATGGAATACGTTGCAGGAAGAATATTATAACATAACCGGGAAATACTCTGCTATTGATATTTTAGATTCCTCTACTCAACAAATGGTGGATGGCTTTTTTAAACTGATGGGTGTATGGGAAGAAGCGGTTAGAAACGACCCAAAATTAAGAGGAAAAGAAACAGAGTGGTTCTACAGAGTGTTTGCAACTTTGTAAAAAAAAATATGAAATCAATCAAACCGTTTTTTTGCTGTTTCCTTTGTTTTTTCGCTATTGTTTCTTCGTTGGCGCAAACTAATGATACAACATCTTGCTATACCTCCGTTCACTATAAAGGTACTGCAACAATGGGTAAGAATGACGAATTTCAGGGTTGTCAATACAATGTGGTGAGTGTGATGGACAGTTTTTTGTATGTACAACTCCATTTTGCAGGTATTGAGGCGGGCAAAGTATTGGCAACTCCTAATAAGATTCTGTTTATTAACAAAATACAAAGAAATTTTTATGAGGGCGATTATTCTGTTTTTGAAAGGATTTTGAATATGGAGATAGATTTCTATATGTTACAAAATCTTTTTAATGGCGCTCTAACCTCGCCGCCGGAAGGCGTTGAACTTTCCTGCAACATTGATTCTTTGTCTTATAAATATCCTTTTTTTAAAACATTAACTTGTGAATACGAGATGCTCTCATTACAGGTAAATGTGAAAAAAGTTACTTTTAATAAAGTTCCTGATGTGAGTGCGGTAATACCAAAAAATTATACGGCAATTGATATAGATGAGGTGATTAGATGATTAGACGATTAGATGATTGTCACTTGTCACTCGTCACGTAAAAACAGACCATTATGAACTTCAGAAGAGCAATAACATCAGACCTTCTCACTATTCAATCGCTTTGGAAAGAGGTGTTTTTCGATTCGGAGGATTATATCAACCGTTTTATTGTTCATTTTGGGATTGAAAACTGCTATGTTTGCGAAATAAACCGTAAAATTGCGGCAATGGCTTTTGCGCTCCCCACTACCCTCTCTCATTTTTTAACTTTCAATTTTAAATTTTCAACTTTAAATCTTAAATACATCTATGCCTGTGCCACACACCCGAATTATCGCAGACAGGGTGTAATGGAAAAGTTGTTGGCAACTATTTATGATATATCCTGTAATGAAAATATTGCGGGAGTTTTTTTGCACGCGGCAGATGAAAATTTGGCAAACTACTATAGAAAATTGGGGTTTCAGGATTTTTTCTATCGGAATAGTTCTACATTTAACCGCAAAGGGCGCGAAGAAGGCACAAAGCACACAATGAAGTTTTTGACTCCTGACGAGTATTCCAATAAGAGAATACAAAAACTTGAAAAACAATATTTTGCAAATTGGAATGAAGATTTTTTCAGATTTCTTAATGAAACAGGAGTACAATTTTGCGAGTATGAAAATACCATTTTCTCTTTTAGAACAGAGGATAGTAAGCTCATTGTTGATGAATTATTGAGTAACACGCCGGAGCAGCAAATCGCAAATTTACTGTTTGAACAGTTTCCTGATTGTGAGAGTATTGACATTCGCACCACAGGCAATGAAAATTGTTGCGGGCAAATGAAATGGAATCAATTTATCAATACTGATATTCGTAGCGGTTATTTTGCCTTTGCGCTGGAATAAAGAAACGGCGGAAAGATGTTTCTAACTCAAAATAGAAAAAGAATAGATGACAAACTTGTATTTATTGCGACAAATTATAAAAATACCGGTTCACCTTTTCCTTGTAATAATATTGTAGCGCCGGTGGCACGGTTTTCAACAACTCTGTTTGCTGAGAGCGGTTTTTGTCGAATTGCCATTCTTTGGGCGGGGAGGGGTTGTACTTCTCGCGGGCTTCTGTAGATTCTCTTTTTTCTTCCTGCTCGCGTTCCTGTCGGGCGCGTTCGCTCTCCAACATGCGCGTCTCAATATTCTTTTGTCGGGTAATGGTTTGTGCAGATATTGAACGATTTACCAACTCTTTTTCGGTTTTTTTCATCTCTTCCATAAGTTGCTCAATAGATTTATCGCCCATACCGTTCTGTCCTTTCAATTCATCATTGTAATCCTGCATCATCTTGCGGATGGCTTCCTGTTGGGCAGCCATTCGGGCAAACTGCTCGCTCATACCTTGTTGTCCTGGCACAGGTACTGATCCATCGGGCTTTTCCCCCTGCTCCATAGAACGTTTCATCGCTTCCATCTGGCGATTTAGCTGTTGCTGAAGTTCCCGCGCCGATTTGGGTTTTCCTTTACCGTTACCTCCTGGTTTGCTGCACGAACCATTACCCTTTTTTTTGCATTTGGAGTTGCACTCCGACTGTTTCTCCTTCATCTTTTTCAAAGATTCTCCCAACATCAACGCCAAATTATTCATAGAGGTTAAGGCAAACTGTTGATTTGAAAGCGCCGTCGAAATTTGCCGGTCTATCAATTGGGTGCGGGATGCCGCAGAATACTCTCTAATTTTTGTAACTTCTTTCGTAATAAACTGTTCTACCATCGGTTGGCGCTTTGCCAACTGGGTAAGCGAGTCGTCAATCATACGCATATAATCCTGAATATTGGATTGATCCCGCATATAGTCGGTTAACAACGGCGACCTGGCGCCGACTTTTTTTACTGCAATCATCACCTCCTCCTGTTTAAAAGAAACGCGAATCAGATTCTCTAAAATTTGACGTAACGCTTCAATATCTTCGGCAATATCTTCCGCTTCTGCTTCATTCATCTCCTGTTCCATCTCATCTGCCATCTCATCCATATTACCTGAAGCATTTTGCTGACTCTCTTTTGCTTTTGAGCGATTGTTTTTGTTCAGATGCTCTGCCGACTCTTTCATCTTTTGCATAATCTGCTGCTCCTGTTCCGAGCGGTTTTTCAGTTTGTGAGGTTCTTCCAAAGCCTTGTTCAACTGATTTAACTCTTTAATATCTTTTTGAACATCTTGAAATTTTTGGTTCAGTTGCTCCTGCTTTTGTTGCAGTTCCTCTTTGAGAATCGCTTTCTTGTCGGTTTGTTGCGACAAATCTTTTTGCTCCTGCGCCAGATTTCGCAGGTTGTCAATCGCTTCATGGAATTTCTTCTCAAACTCCAATAACTTAAACAGTTCTAATTGTTGGTCTAAAGACTTGTTAATCTCTTCAGCGCTCATTTGCATTTTTTTCAACGCCTCCTGCATCTGATCTTTGTTCAAGTCTTGCAACATATTTTGCATCTTTTCAATCATCTTTTTAATCTCATCCGAAAGCAGATTTTCGTAACGTTTTTGCAATTCTTCCTGTTTTTTCAATATTTCGGAAGCCGTATTTTTATACTGTTCCTCTTTTATCAAATTCTGTTCCTGCTTATCTTTAGCATTCTGAATTTTATCTTGCAACTCTTTATATTTTTCCATCAGCGATTCCATCTTCTTTTTATCCTGCCATGTAGGCTCATTGGTTTGCAGCATTTGCTTGTTAAACTTCTCCAGCTCTTTTGCCAAATCCGATGCTTCCTTTGCCAAATCATCCATTGAACTTTTTGCTTTTTCGTTGCCTTGTGCAATCTCTTTGTTAATCTCGTCCATAGTTTTTAGTCGGAAAGTAACCAACTGTGTTTTAGATGCTTTAGCGCCATTAATGCCGTCGTTATCCTTCACTTCAAAGAAATATTCCATAGAATATCCGGGATACAAATTCAAAGAGCCGGCATCAAAATGAAAATAAAAATCTTGAATAGTAGCATTTTTATTTATTGAAATATCAATGGTTTTATTTTGTTCCAACAGATTTTTATTTTCATCAAAAACAGAATAAACAAACTTCAAACCCGAAAAGCCGTAGTCATCTTTAATATTACCTTTAAAATAGACTCTGTCGGCAAACAAAGAATCGGTTTGACTTTGCACACCGATTTCTGGGTATAAATCTTTAATTACCTGAATATTATGAGATAATGTATCCGGATTTACGAAATAACTGTTTTTATTTACTGTAGCGTAATGAAAACTTTCGCGTGCGGTTAATGAATATGTAAACACCTCTTTTACAGGAGTTAATATCTCTTCTTTATCTTGAAAGATAAAATCAATTTGGTCTGTATTTTTAGTATAAAACTTCCATGTAATCCTTGTTCCTTCCGGCACGGTAGCATCGCCGTTATTTTCCGCCATTTCGCTATTTTTATTGAGGTAGGCGGGGTAATTCAGTTCCATCACATAACTCACAATCACAGGTTTAGGGAGCACATTCAGGGTATAGAATTTTGTAGTAACTTCATCGGTTTGCAATTGAAACGTAATAGCTCTTTGCACGTTGGAAAAAGTGTAGAAGAACTCTGTATTGGTTTGTTTGGCACATCTATAGTTACGTTTCTCATACACCATAAAAAGTTCGTTGGGGGTCTCTTCGCCATAAATTTTGATGTGGACAGTAAAATCGTCATTTTGGAGCGTTTTCAAACTTTTGTTCACCACTTCAATGGTATAGGGCGCCGGTTTTTCAAAATGTTGTTGATATTTCACGATGCGCTGCGTAGATTCTGTAAAAATTTCACTTTTCGTAGAAAAGAGTATGCAAAAAAGCAACACCGGAATAACCGCCCATTTCACAAAGCGGGTGCTTTTTTTAAACGGAATTGCCTTAACAAACGCAAAGGGTTTTAAAGTTTCAATTTTTGTATCAATAGCAGCATTGAGTAAATCTATACTTCTATATTTTCCGGTTTCAATTTGTGCTTCCAATTGAATAACATTAAGCAACTTATCATCAATTTCGGGAAAGTGTTTTCCAATTATTTTAGAAACGGTAGTAGTGGTTAGAGTTTTTCCCAATCCTGCCATTTTCAGAAGCGGATACACCACATACATTGCCATAGTGGCAAAAAAGAGCGCTAAATAGCCATAAAACAGCGTTGCGCGCGTGGTAGAGTTGAGATACGAAAAATACTCTAACAGCACGAACGCGATAAAGACGCCTACGGTAATCATTACAAAAAGAAGCGCGCCTTTGTACAACTTGTTGAGGTAGTACTTGCGTACAAACTCTTTGATTTTTTGGTGGATATAAGTTCTATTATCAGTCATAGCGGTTTAATAACGTAAAGAGCGCAAAAATCGTATTTTTTTTTGATGGATTGATCCCCCCGTTCTTTTAATTCTCGGACAATGTGTTGTAAGAAAAAGATAATATTAAAATAACTAAGAATTAAACTTATGTTATTGAAATATTTTTATATTTGTCGCTCTTAATTCCAAAGATTAATAACCAATAAATTATAGTTTTATGAAAAAAAATTTATCTTTTTTTAAATTATTTACCCTTACAGTTATGATGGTATGGGCTTTTGTAATGAATGCTAATGCTGCCAATTCAATTTATGTTATGGATTTGAGCGCTCAAAATTCTGCATTTGGCACAAGTAATGCATACGGTGCGAAAACAGGAACTGTTGATGGTGTTACCTGGTACATCAATGCCGCAAGTTGCCAAAGCGCCTCAGCAGTATGGTTAGGAACCAACAACGCTACCAATCACACGAATCTTACTCATTTAGATGCAGGTTTGAATGGTCGTGGAGAGGCTATTGCTACCGCGCTTGGCGTAAGCGCTTCCGCTGTAGGATATTATGCTATGGCAGCTACGAATAATATTTCAAATGTTGATTACATAACAGTACAGGCGCCCGCAACCGGTGGTACGGCGCCCACCAGTTTGTGGTGTCTTTACACCACAAATAATGGCGCCACCTATTCTATTTTAGATGGTGTTAAACCCAGTCCCGGAACAAGTTTGGTTACCTTTACCGCATCTTCAACCATAGCAAACGCACAGTATGCTTTTGTTTGGTATTCTACAGCGTTTGGAACATATAGAACACCAAGATTTGAGTTTTTTGAAGATAACAACGTTCCCAATATTGTAATTTCGGGTCTTTATGGCGGCGGTGGTAACTCAGGCGCACCGTATAAAAATGACTACATTGAGTTGTACAACACTACCAATGCTGCTATTAATTTAGAAGGATATACTTTGTATTATGCTTCTGCGACAGGTACAAGCTCAGGTAATTACGGCACCGCTTTTACTTTTCCTGCCGGCGCTACCATTGGCGCTAACAAATTTGCACTTATTAAAGCCGCTGCAGGTACTAGTGTTCAAACAGAATGGCCCATTACATTCGATTTTGATGCAAGCGGTCCCGGAGATTATATGAACTTGTCCGGAACAAACGGGAAAGTATTGTTATTAAGTACATATCATGACTTATCAGCATCAGGAAGTATTCCAACCACATTAGCAGGTATTCAGGCTTTACCCGATTACGTGGATTATGTACCCTTCGGATCAGCAACTCCTTTTTTTGGAACAGCTATACCATCTTTATCTAATACAACAGCTGCAAAACGCAATTATGATGACATTACCAAAGTAATCAGTTATACTTTTAATGTAGGAGCTGATTTTGCTGTTGTAACAGTTAATGCAACTACGCCGAGGAACAGCAATTATGGCTCTGTTGTAGCCAACCCAACCATCTCTCCAAACGGAGGCGCTTTTACCGAAGCAAAAACTGTAACAATTACTTGCACTACTCCAGGAGCAAGTATTTATTATACAATGGATGGAACTAACCCAACACCATCTTCCACCCTATACACCACCCCCATATCTTTGAATACAAATGGAACTTATACTATCAAAGCCATTGGCGTAAAAGCAGAATTTACGAACAGCGAAATAGTTACTGCAAATTTTATTATCAATATTCTCAATCTTAGCCAATGTAATATTTTTGAGGCATTTGAAAATAGCGCATGGGGAGGAACAGGCAATGGCTCTTATAATAACAGAACTGTAACCGACGACTTGGGAAGTTGGTCGGTTTCCGCTGTGTCGGCGATGGACGCAAACGATAGATATTATGATATGCGCTCTATACGTTTGAGGGGAAATACAACATCAACAGATACTACAAACCTGAACAGACTTGAAATGCTTTTCGATAACCCTAACGGAATAGGAACCGTATCGTTTCATTATGCTTCATACAGTACGCACAGTGGCGGCACTATTCATGTACAGTATTCTACTGACGGTGGTTCAACGTGGACTACAGCAGGATCTATTACGAATATACCTTCATGGGTAGCAGGAGGCAGCCAAATGCTTGAAGCTTCTATTGAGGTTAATGCTCCCGGAAATGCACGGATTAGAATTACAAAACCGTCTCAGGCAGGTTCTACCTCAGTAAATATTGACAATCTCTGCATTACCGGTTTAATGCTCACCACCTATACCGTTGCCGTAAGTGCCAACCCCACTAACGGCGGAACCGTAACCGGCGGCGGTACCTACATAGAAAATACTCCCGCCACTATCACCGCTACCCCTTCTGTTGCTTACAATTTTATCAACTGGACAGAAAACGGTACGCAGGTTACTTCCAATCCTCAATATACATTTACAGTAACCGGAAATCGTACATTTGTGGCAAACTTCCAAAT
>WRGQ01000147.1 GCA_009787115.1 Bacteroidota bacterium | reverse complement strand
ATGGCTTTTTATCCTGAATTAGAACAGGAATGTATCAATCAAGGTATTGCCATTATTAAACAAGTGGGCGATAATGTGATTATTAATGACGCACATTTGAAAGTGTTTTAGCAGTGTGACAATCGTGACGAGTGACAACTTTACACAAAATAAGGGCTTATCTTCCGGAAAATTTAGCTTAACACCTCCGCTAATATCCCCACCGATTCTATCTCTTTGATATGTTTATTATTTTTCATTAAGTAAAGAAGCATCCCGTTTAACAACTCTATGCGCGTTTTCTTATCGGGAACCATATCGTTTTGATTTTTAAGAATCTTAAAGAGATAAAAACTTGCCTCCTTAGATAGAAAATAGGGCGTTTCTAAGAATATATTCCCAAAATTGGAATCCTCAATAGAGAAATAAGGAGTTTGCAATGAGAAGTTTAACTCCGGCTTGTATCCTAACTGTTGGATGAGTTGAATCAAAAAAACAATATGAAAGTCGGGGGTAAGATTCTGCGTTGCTTCCAAGGTTAGCAGATGTTCTTTAATAAAATCAAACAGCGGGTCATCAGGGGCATTGGCTTGATACAAAAGTTTCATTAACAGTTCGTGATAGAAAAGCAGCATACTGTTTTTTCTAATATCATTATGAATAGCGTGAAACGGGTTTGCAATGGAAATCTCTTTGAGAAAAGTAAGTTTTTCGGTATAGGTTTCTTTATAAACAATATCCAAAATCGTTAACGGGGCAAAACAGGAAGCATGTTGTTTGCTCTTTTTTGAAAAAGCATTTTTAATGATGAAAGAGATAACGCCGTTTTGGCGGGTAAAAATTTTGACAATCAAACTATTGTCGGAATATTTTACATTTTGCAAAACGATACCTTGTGTTGAAATGAACATGCTACTGAGGTTGTAAGGTAAAGAATGATGTTTTTTCTCAATATCTTATTGTATAAACAAAAACTTGGCTACCTTTTTTTCTTTTCCTGTTTTGCTGGAAGCCATTACGAAATAGACTCCGGTTGCCGGACGGTTACCGTAAAAATCTTTGCCGTTCCAAATAAGTTGTCCGCCATACGCATAGCCTTGCCAAACCAATCTGCCGGAAGCATCGGTAATTTTACAGAAAGAGTCTTCCATTAAACCTTTCACGGCAACAGGACCATAATAGTCTTCTCTAACAGGATTAGGATAAACGATCACTTCCTTATAGTTTTCTTTCCCTGCCGTAGCCGTACCTTTATAAGAGATTAAACCGCCTGCGGTTGCAAAAAACACTTCGCCGTTTTCAGGATTAATCTTAATATCATTAATTTGATTAGAGAATAAAGGGGAATTATCTGTGGTAAAATGGAAAAGTTCTTCCATCCCGTTTGGAGAAATCAGGAATACGCCGGCATTGCGGGTACCAATCCATTTTCTGTCGGCAGCATCTACTGCAATACAGGTAATATATTCAAATTCAAAAAGAATTTGTACATAAGCGGTATCCCCTATGGGCTGTTTAATATAGATATTCTTGGCATAAATCTTTCTGTTAAAAACCGACGCGGCATCATAAATCACTTTTATTCCCTGATCGGCGCCAACCCAAATTCGTCCTTCCCTATCCTCTGCAATACAAGTAATTCTTGAGCCGGAAACATCTACCTGCGAAGTAATATCTACTTCTGCTTTTTTATGAGACGCTTCATTATCAAGCGACTCTCCCTCAGAAAACACAAGCAACTTTTGTGACGGGGTACCCGAAGATATCGGGATGGTAAACCATTTATAATTACGTGAATCAATTAAAATATGTTCTGCATAGAGTTCGACACTTGATGTAATATAAGGGCTCATATTAAAAGAGTACCATTTTTCTTCTTCCGATTTAAGATCTTTCACTTTAATAAAATCAAATACATCCGTTTGTGCCATCCAAAGATTATTTTTTTTATCTATTACTAATCCTGATAAAAATACAATAGAGTCTTTTCTTGAAGATTTCAAAATTGAATTATGATTATTATAACAAAACGTCTTATTAGTAAGCATATTTATTTTAAAGAGTCCATCTATCCATGAGGCGATATAGATTTCATTTGTATTTAATGGATTAATTGCTACAGAATTAAACCCGTAAGGTCTATCTGAGCCGGATTTACTAAAATCGGTATTCGATCGCCATAAATCATCTTTCAAGATACTTATAGCAGGTTGAGAATAAACCGGAACAATGGCATTATCACGGGCGCCGGGTACAACGGCTAAGGCGCCGTCAAAAAAACATAACCCATACGCACTGCTGTTGGCAGGTCCTTCTGCTGTAATGGGTTCATACGTTTTCCTTCGTAAATCGATGTGCAATACTCCCAAAGCATTATCTGCTACCCAAACATTCATCTCTTTATCAAACAGGGCTTGACAACCGTTTTGCCATTCGTTTTGCAGTTGCTTCCAATAAAACCACTGAATCATAGTATCACCCGAAAATATTCTAATATGATCCCAACTGCAAACCAATAACTTGTCATCTTTTATATCAAAACTTCTATAATAACTCATTCCTATTAAGGTGTCACGACTCCATTGTTCATTTTCATAAACAAATAAAGAATCAGCTGCCGCACCGCCATATTTCACGGCATATAACTTATCCTGATAACTGCATAATAATTTATATAAAGATTGTGACAGTTCGTTCTCTGCCGTCCATAATGAAAAATCAGCAGGATTTGAAGCGTCTGCCGGCAATGAAAAAACACCTTTATCTGTGGCTAAATAATAACGTTCCTTGTGTATGGTTAAGAAACGTGCACTATAAGATTCATTATTCTTTATGGTAAACCAGGAATCTTTTACTAATAACGTTTTTAAATCTAATATGACCACACCAAAATCGCAGGCAAAATAGGCAAGACTTCCAAAAGTAGTGATATTGTTAATGGTTTTAGAACCGGTAAGTTGCTTGTTTAGAATATCCCGAACATTATATACTTTATAATCTTTAATAACATCAATATCAGAGTTTTTATAGGCAATAATTACTCTGCCTTCCGGGTCGCTGTGAATGGTTTGAATACCCACTTCCGATAAACCATTTAAGTTAGACCACTTACTCTTCGACCCATCGGTTTTGTCTATCACCAAAATACTATTATCGGTAGCGGCATAAATATTCTCGCTATCCTGAGCAATCCAACGAAATTTATTGTAAGATAAATACTCTTTAAACTGCCCAATCGGAACTTCCTGCGCCCAAAGAGAGGTAAATAAAAAAGCAACTAAAACAGAAATAATTCTTTTATTCATAATGGTATTAATATTTGTTTATTAAATAGTTATTTTTTAGACCTCTGAGAGATGTCCATGAAGTAAGTAAACTGATTAT
Source organism: Bacteroidota bacterium (assembly GCA_009787115.1). Classification (GTDB taxonomy): domain Bacteria; phylum Bacteroidota; class Bacteroidia; order Bacteroidales; family WCHB1-69; genus WRNX01. Next base: position 16,198 of record WRGQ01000147.1, on the reverse strand, counting down.
AATGATTATAAAAAATATAACTACAAAATCAATAAGCGATATCACAACAGGATAAGCAGAAATAATGTAGGAAGATTCTGCGTTACCAAAAGTAATAATGCCAAAATATTGCTGTATCAAACAACAGATCAGTCCAATACACATTCCCAGAAAGCCACCGAAAGTACCAATCATAGCGCCAACAATTAAAAATATCTTTTTAAGTAACGTTTGAGATGCACCCAAAGTGTGTAAAATAGAAATATCCTGTTTCTTTTCTATAACAAGCATCCCCAGAATGCCGATAATATTAAAAGTAGCAATGAGAAGAATGAAACTTAGGATAAGGTAAACCGTCAGATTTTCAGTTTGTATGGTTTTAAACAGCAACGCTTCCTGTTGCATTTGATTTTGAACGATAAATTCATCTCCTACAATTTGAGTAATCCTCTTTTGTACTTTTTCAATTTTAACATTTTCATCAAGATAAATGGCGATGAAAGAGAGTTCCGTATCAAAATCAAATATCTCTTTAGCAAGTTTTTTCGGAACAAACAGCGAATTTTCATCATAAGGAGTATAACTTTCAAATACTCCGACAGGGCGTGCATAACACGTTTGAAACGCATCCATTGGGTTTGCAAGATTCTTTTTATTGCGTTTAGGATAATAGAGTTTTACCAGTTCAAAATCGCTAAGATTAATGCCTAACAAACCTGCAACGCCGGCGCCAAAAACAATCCCGTTTTCCGAATGTGAATCAAAATAACCGTCAATAGTCATATCGGCAAGTCCTGATAATTGCGGATAACTTTCCGAAACCCCGTATAAAGTAGCCAATGTTTGTTTTTCATTATAAGTAACCAAAACTAAATCACTGATTATTTGTTCTACCGCTTTCACTCCGGCAACATTCTCCAAATCGGAAATAGAAAAATCTTTATTTTCCAATGAAAACACTTTACCCTCTTTTACTTCAATTTTTAAGGGTGGATTAAAACGATTAAAATTACTTACTACCAGATCCTGTAATCCGTTAAAAACCGAAAGCACAATCACTAATGCCGCCGTACTTGCCATAATGCCCAACACCGAGATGATGGAAATAATATTAATAATATTGTGTTTTTTGGGAGAAAACAGATAACGGAGGGCAATAAAGAACGGAGTGCCGGAGTTTTTTTTCACAGGTTATGATTTCAACAAATTCTCAATATTTTCAAGATAATCTAACGAATCATCAATAAAAAAATCAAGTTGCGGAATAATTCGCAACTGATGTTTTACTTTTTGTGCCAAACGATAACGAATATCTTTAGTGTTCTTTCTAATGGCTTTCATAACAACATCGTTATTTTCAGCATTAAAGATACTCAAATAGGAGCGTGCCAACGATAAATCCGGGGTTACTTTGGTTTGGGTTACCGTAATCATACAATCATAAACAGGAATTCCGTCTGCCAGAAAAATTTCGGCAAGTTCTTTTTGAATTAGTTTGGCTATTTTACTTTGGCGCGTACTGTCCATATTATTCATTTTTAAAAGTAGTAATTATAACGAAAGTAAACAGGTTTTCGTATGAACGATTTTCGTGTAACAGCGTCCCTTTTAAAAAAAATGTTTCAAAAAGTCGCCTCATTTTTACAATTAAAATTGAATTGTAAATTTAACTTTCGATACCATATTGGTTTATTGGGAAATAGAATTTCTCGAAATACTTGACAAAAGGGTATGGTAAATTGTATTATTGCGGTGTTGAAACAAACGGATAACAGGGCTGGCTCCCCAATTATTTTAAAACAACATTCTTACATTAACTATCAAACAACTAAAAAAAACTAAGCCTACAACTCAATAGATTACTTATATTTCTTACGAGGTAAGAATAAAAAGCGCCGTTTTTACTATCTGTAATTCTGCGACAGTGAAATAATTAATTCACTCAAAAAAACTCAAAAAAACTATTATTACTATGAAAAAAATCTTTTTATTATCACTTTTAAGTGTTCTTTTATTATCTGCTTTTTCGCAAACTTCAAACGAAAAGCCCGAAATTATTGCAAAAATTAACATTTCTACCAGTATGACCGACGAAGAAGGTGCTCAATCTATAGAAAGAGGCATCTGGATATTCTTCTACAAATATGTCACCACGACATATCTTCCGGGAGGAGGCATTAAGATAACATGTAGCGGTTGGGGACTGAAATTCTGTATCCCTCATGCAAGGGATTTGCAAAATGGATTTTTAACAGCCAATCCTGAACTAATAGATCAAATATTTGAAGAACTCATCACAGAAAGCAATGAACTCATCGCTCAGGGAAAATTTGAAGGAAGTATCTCAAAGAAAGTCCTAATCTCAAGTTCTTATGAAAGCGAAAAGGATTATTATTTACTTTTCTTAATGAACTGGAAAACCGATCCGGAAAAACCTTACAATGGTCAAGCAGAAATCATCATTTCAAAAACAAACAAACTCGGATTTTAATTGAAACCCTCGCTTTCAGTTAAAACCTTGAAAACACAACCACAACTCCCCTTATGATTAATCATACTACTGTCAAAAACCATTAAATACAAAAAACTAAAACGATTGGAGGAGGAGTGCACCCTCCTCCATTTTTAAAAAAAACTTTTTATTATGAAAAAAATCTGCTTATTCTTATTTGGTCTTATGCTGACGGGTGACCTTAGTAGCCAAAACGATAGTCAATCACCGTATGTTTCAGCTCTCTTTAATAACATATTCTCTAAAAATATCATAGCAAATCTTGACACTAAACCTTATAAGAATATCTATACAATTCACGATAACGCTATGTTTGTAATACATCAACAGGGATTCTCCAAAGGAAATGCCGAAATTTCTAAAATCAATATCTTTTCTGCAATAGAAGAAACATACTACATTCCGCCATCACCCACCTATATTGAAAACGGAGGTAAACAAAGTCGTATCTGGATTTGGACAATGGCTCTCTCCGACTCTCTTATGTTTCTCGCCGTTGATGAAGGTATTTGGGTATATCATTACACTGTTACTAAAGAATACAAATATGAAACAACAATTTCAATTAAGGATGTCTCAGCAATGGAAATTGTTAATCACAATCTCCATATATTCGTTACAAACGATGAAGGATTTGATTGGATAAAAATTAATCTCAAAAATAATGAGACAAAAAATGTCAGAAAATTAGTGTTGAGCCATCATTTCTCTCTTCAAATAGCCCCTCTTAAAATTATCTCAATAAACAATAACGCACTCTATTTACTACAACGAACTGAACCGATTATTGAAAAGTATTCATTAAACGGCGATCTTTTGGCTACTTATCGTTTGCAAATTCCAAACTGGCATCCTATTCCCGATAACATAACACGACAACTCGATTCTATTGATGACATAACAGAAAGAAACTATGCCTTCGCCAGATTTTCAATTTTTGACTATAATATGATGCACCTTTTTTATGCTTTCCCTTGTGAACGGTTTTTTATGATTGTCATTGATAGAAACAAAGTAACTGATACCTACATTACCCCCTATTTTGTTCAGATTATCGGAGACTCAACTGTCGTAGAACCCTATTCTGTTAAACTCAATGAAAATGAAAAATTCGGGAATAAATGTTTTCCGTTTTTAACGGCATTTGCCGAAGGAAATGTAGTGTTTGCACAAGTAAACGAATATGTTGCACAAATAAATAATAGCGCTGACGTATCGTGGCAAAATAAAACACAACAAGAGTTTCAACAGGAAGTGAATTGGTTCTACAGAGATAATAACCCCATTGAAAAAATCGAAACATTTCATTTAATCAAGAATTATATCGCTGTAGATTCTGTTCAGTTTTTAGATTATGATGATAAGATTTTCTTGCTCAATGACATTAAAAAAGATAAAGCAATTTTCATCATTTCACAATACCCTCAATGTGCAACCTGTACAAAAGTTATCTGGAATTATTTTTCAACGAAAACAACACCAAATATCGAACTTTATAACGTAATATCGGATTGTAAAACCTATCTTACAAAAAAGGAAAATATTAAAGAAGTTAATCTTTTTCTGAAAACTCAATATACGCCACTTTTTATTGATACAAAAAAACTTACTTCTGCTACAAAGCATATCCTTTCGCAAAAATCAAATCCTATAATATTGCTATTCGATAAAAAGTTACAACATATTGAAGTTATCTCTGCCGTCAATATTATTGGTGATTTGACGGGAAATTTAATCCCTTCATTTCTACATACCATTGATAATTTTGCAGGAGATTGATTTTTGATAATTCCGAAAAAGTTATTTTTGCCGAAAATTTGAAGTATGAACTATACAATTGATTTCACACAACTTACCCAATTCGTAAACCTTGAATTAGTTGCTAAACACGTTGTGGAGGGTTTCATTACCGGTATCCATAAAAGCCCTATGCACGGCTTCTCCGTTGAATTTGCAGAACACCGACAATATAATACCGGCGAACCTACCAAACATATTGACTGGAAACTCTACGCAAAAACCGACAAATTGTTTGTGAAACGTTTTGAAGAGGAAACAAACCTGAGATGCCAAATTGTGATTGACCGCTCCTCATCAATGTATTTTCCTCTGCAGGAAGAATATTCGTTAAAAAGTCCAAATAAAATATTTTATGCAATTTATGCGGCAGCTGTTCTTACTCAAATACTTAAAGGACAACGAGACGCAGTAGGATTGAGCGTTTTTTCAGACACTTTGGAACTGCATACGAGAGCCAGAGGCGGCGAAACCCACCTGAAAATGATTTACCGGGAACTTGAAAAAATTCTACAACCTATCACAAAGGAAACAAGAAGTAATTCTATGGTTACCGATACACTGCACAGAATTGCTGAACAAATTCACAAAAGATCTATGGTCGTAATTTTTAGCGATATGTTTGAATCTCAAACTAATACAGACGAACTGATGCTTGCACTGCAACATTTACGCCACAATAAGCACGATGTTCTGTTATTTCATACCTACGATAAAAAATTGGAATTTGATTTTGCTTACGATAATCGCCTCTATAGATTTATTGATATGGAAACAGGCAGTGAAGTAAAACTGCATTCCAACCATATTCGGGAATATTATCAAGAAGCTATCGGTGAATATTTTCAGGAACTCCATTTAAAATGCGGACAATACCAAATTGATTTAATACCTGTGGATATCCATCGCGGACTCGAACAAATACTAATTCCCTACTTGTTAAAAAGAAAACAATGATCAATGAACAAGAACACGAAATCTCTCATTCAAAACTTACAATTCCGGATTGGGCGTTACAGGACAGACCCCGTGAAAAATATTTGTCATTAGGTTTTAATTCTCTTTCCGATACGGAACTCGTTGCTATTTTATTAAGAAGTGGAACAAAAAACGAATCTGCAGTTGATGTTGCCAGAAATCTAATGGCAGAATGCCAAAATAATTTGAATCGCTTATCGGAAATGCCGTTAAGTAAACTATTGAAAATTAAAGGAATTGGGAAAGTGAAAGCAATAACCCTGCTGGTTGCCTTTGAGTTAGGAAAACGTTGCAGGGTGGCTACTGTAATACAAAAAAGAAAAATTGACACAACTTTAGATTTTGTGGAATTGATGCAAAACAAAAATGCCCGCTTGGGATATGAAGAGTTTTGGGTAATTTTTGTAAATCAAGGGGCATTTTTGCTGGGAGTCGAAAATTTCGGAAAAGGTGGAATCACTTCCACCTCAGTGGATATAAGACTTATTTTACAAAAAGCCTTAGAATTAAAAGCAACAGGCATCGTTATATGCCACAACCATCCTTCGGGAGACCTCCTCCCCAGCAAATTTGATTTGGCATTAACCTCGCAAATGAAAGAAGCAGCACGTTTCTTATCCATTCAATTGCTTGACCACATTATTATTTGCAAAGAAGATTATTACAGTTTCGCAGAAAATGATATGCTTTAATTATTTATAATAAATGATTGTATTTTATTATATGTTAAATAATTATAAACATTTTTTAAAAATTAAGGCACCACTACTAATTTTAAATCTCTTACCGCCAACCGCTCACCGCATAAGATTTTTTCTATTTTCGTCGCGTTATTTTAGTATAAATTTAAACCACAGCAGAAATGAACAATTTAACACCTTTTTCACAAGCTACGCCTGAAAGTTCTTGGGCGCAAATTCAAGAATCTAACGCGACATTTCTTCCAATGTGGTAATTAATCACGAAACGTGGTAAAATTCACCACGTAAAAACGTTAATTTGTAATTATCTTTTCCTATTTTTGCAACAGACTGAATCAATTATTAGTAGCCCAGTTGCCCGAAGGATATCAATTTCTGTTACCTACCGAAGCGCAATGGGAATACGCCGCGCGTGGCGGAAACAAAAGCAAAGGCTACACCTTCAGCGGAAGCGACATTCCGGACGAAGTTACTTGGTACAGCGCCAACAGCGAAGGAACAAGTCAAGAAACAGGGTGGAAAATTAAAAACGAACTGGGTATTTACGATATGAACGGTAACGTTTGGGAATGGTGCAAAGACTGGTTTGATGGAGAATATTACGATTACAGTCTCTCTGCTGACCCCACCGGTCCTCTTTATGGTTATCATCGGGCATTGCGCGGAGGGAGTTGGCGTAGCATTGCGCAGGGCTGTCGCGTGTCGTGCCGCTACAAGTGTTCGCCCACCGAACGCGCAAGCAACTGCGGCTTCCGACTGGCGCTGACAAAGGAGTGAGGAATTGAAGGAATAACCCAATCACTCTTTAATCTTTAATTAGAATTTTTATTTTCGCGCTATCAAATTAATTCAAAATGTCCTCATTTCTTGCCCAACTTGCCGAAAAAATTGCAAATAACAGTGAAATAACGTTGGCAAATACCATAGTAGTAGTTCCTAACAAACGCGCAAGACGCGAACTGCTCCGGGAGTTGGCGCTACATTTCACCAAACCCGTCTTTGCTCCAAACATATTGTCTGTGAATGAATTTATTGAAAGTTTCTCCTCTTTAAAAAAAATTGATAATGATGAGTTGTTGATGCGATTGTATGAAATTTATCTAAAAAAAGAACCGGAAAAAAATGCAGATTTTAACGTTTTCCTATCTTGGGCTCCACTTTTTTTGACCGATATTAATGACATTGACCTCCACCTGGCAGATGCAAACGAGATTTTTACTAATCTTTCAGACATAAAAACTTTGGAAACTTCTTTCGGAAAAGAGAATCTTACGGAAACACAAAGGATTTATTTAGGTTTTTATAAACAACTTGCCGGTTTATATACGGATTTTACTGCCTTGTTGCGTGCCGAAAATGTGGGTTATGAAGGAATGATTTATAAAGATGTTTTTCTTAACCACAAAGAAGGCACAAAGAGCATAAATATTAATCTTTGTGACCCTTGTGATAAAATCTATACAGAATCCGCACGCTATATCTTTGCGGGATTTAACGCCGCAACACCCGCCGAGCTGGAACTGCTCCAATATTTTTATGTGCATAAAAATGCCGAATTTTATTTTGATATTGATATTTTTTATGATGAAAAATATGGAACTTTTATTGAAGAGATAAGACAAAAACTGAGAATTACAGAGATACCCAAATCAAATCATTACAAAGATATTCCCAAAAGAATCTTCTCTATTGGCGTTCCAAAACGTACAGCACAAATTTATAAAACGATAGAAATTCTGAATGAGATAGAACAGAAACAGGGCAATTTGAATGATACGGTACTCGTACTTGCCGACGAAACGATGCTTTTACCGCTTGTTCACGCCTACAACACCGAAAAAGCCAATATTACAATGGGTTACCCGTTGAACGCCACCTTCGCCGCCCGGCAATTGCTGCAATGTATAGAAGAAGAAAAACACAATAACCGACTGCAAAAACCAATCTACCATTTAAAAACACAAGGGTTTGAGTTTTTGCGAAATCTCAAAATACAACTTCAAACCGGTAGAAACGAAAATATCAGTTTGGGAAATGAAAGCGCTTATTCGCTCGTAATTACATTAGTAGAAGATGTTTATGAATTTTTAAAAAAGTTTTTTGCCGAAAATACAATATTGGATTTTGTGATTGTGGAATATTTTCTTAAAGAAAAATTAAATGCTACTATGATTCCTTTTACCGGCAATGTGCAGGAAGGATTGCAAATTATGGGGTTGTTAGAAACGCGTATGCTGGATTTTAAGAATATTATTGTTTTGTCTATGAACGAAGGAGTTTTACCGAAAGGAAAAGCAACCCCTTCTATGTTATTGTACGAAATCAGGAAACATTTCGGACTTCCTACACATCAGCACAAAGATGATATTTTCGGATACCATTTTTTCCGGCTGCTGCAACGCGCCGAAAATGTTTATCTCATTTACGATAATGAGTCCTCATATACATTGGCAGAAAAAAGCAGATTTATGAAGCAGTTGGAATTTGAAATTAAAAAACAACAGTTGCAAAAATCTATTCATTTCTTTGAAGAACAATATGTACCTGTTTTTAAAGCGCCTGAAAAGGAAACAAAAATCAGCATTGAAAAAACGAATACAATTATTGAAAAACTAATACATTTCAAGTATTCCCCCACATCGTTAAATACTTATATTCAATGTCCGCTGCAATTCTATTTTAAATTTATTGAAGAAATATCTGTTCCGGAAACTTTTGACCAAACGAATGAAAGCGCTGTTATTGGAACGGTAATTCATAGAGTGTTGGAAGAAATTTTTAAAGAATTAAAGGAAAATCCTGCGCAATTTTCTAACATTCTATCAAAGTATGAAAATAGCATTGAAGATATATTGATTCGTATATTTCGCGCTCAGCCCGAAATTGGGAATGAAGAGATTACCAGAGGTAAACTCTATTTAGCTTTTCATATTGCCCAAAAAAGTATTTCAGATTATCTACAAATTATTCGTAAAGAATGGGAAAATGATCCTTTTCAAATTATCGCCAACGAAATTTCTTTAGAGGCAGAGGTATCTTTAATGGAGTATAGATTGTGCCTTAAAGGAACTGCCGACCGTATAGAGATGCGTGATAACAAAGTAACAATTTTGGATTACAAAACCGGCAAAGTAGATGCGAAAAAACTGCAATGCTGTACGGAAGATTTTGAAACTGTTTTTACAAACCCTGAAAATTCACAACTCTTTCAGTTGCTTTGTTACGCCTGCTTATATAAAAACAGTCATCATCTCTCTTTAGTTCCGGCAAATGAATTTCAATGCGGAATTATTTCGTTTCAGGAAATCTACCAACAGAATGCAGATTATATTTGCTATGCCAAAATAGATAAAGTTCAAATTCTAACAGATAAAATCTTACAAATGTTTGAAGATTCTCTAAAACAACTTTTCTCTTCCATATTAGATGAGAAAACGCCGTTTTGTCAAACTAACGACCCTGAGAAGAATTGTGTGTATTGTGATTATAAAGGGATTTGTAATTTATTAGGTTAATCTGTTGAAAAAGATGAAAATATTTTTATCCAAATAAATTTATATTTTTGCATTCAATTTAAAATAAATAAATATGAAAGATATTGATTGGAAAAACTTGGTGTTCGGATATGTCAAAACGGATTACAATCTTCGCTGTTATTTCAAAGATGGTAAATGGGGTTCTCTCGAAGTAAGCACATCTGAAACTATTGACCTTCATATTGCTGCTACCTGCCTGCACTACGGACAGGAGGCATTTGAAGGTTTAAAAGCCTACAGAGGAAAAGACGGTAAAGTGCGTTTATTCCGTTGGGAAGAAAATTGGCTTCGGCTGCACAGGTCGGCAGAGGGAGTACTTATGCAACCTGTTCCCAAAGAGATTTTTGAAGAGGCGTGTCGCAAGGCAGTTGAGTTAAATCAAGAGTATATTCCCCCTTATGGCACGGGCGGTTCGTTATATTTACGTCCGTTGCTTATTGGCTCAGCCCCCAAAGTGGGTGTTGCTCCCGCTGACGAATATCTGTTTTTGATATTCGCAACCCCTGTAGGTCCCTATTTCAAAGAGGGATTTAAACCGGTAAAAATGCAATTGATCCGCGATTATGACCGCGCTGCCCCAATGGGAACAGGATATATTAAAGTGGGTGGAAACTATGCAGCAAGTCTGCGCGCCGGAGTTCGTGCACATCAGGAAGGTTTTTCTACTGCAATTTTTGCGGACGCTAAAACTAAACTCTACATTGACGAAGCCGGTCCTGCCAATTTCTTTGCTATCAAAGATCAAAAATATATCACTCCGGATTCAGGCTCCATTCTTCCTTCAATTACAAATATGTCGCTCAGAGATCTAGCCACCGATATGGGATTGACAGTAGAACGCCGCCACGTGGCTATTGATGAGTTAGGCGATTTTGAAGAAGCCGGCGCCTGCGGAACAGCAGCGATTATCTCGCCTATCGGAATGATTCAAGATAGAGAAACAGGACACACTTATCAATATTCAAAAGATGGAAATGCCGGACCTTGGTGCACAAAATTATATGAACGCTTAACAGGCATCCAATACGGCGAAATTGAAGATAAGTTTGGTTGGTGTACAATATTGTTTTAAATATCCCTTAATAACATCTTCTTTAATTAATACTAAATTTTAACATAAATAATCAATGAATAAAATTTTTATTATCACTTCAATTGCTTTGTTGCTCTGCCTGTCGGCAATAGCCCAAGTTCAAAATGTAGCAATTTTTGACCCTATCGGCGGTGTAGAAGAAAATATTAAAAAAATAGTTTTCGATGAGGTATATTCAGTTTCAAAAACATACAGAGATATTAGTATTATTGAGAGACAGGTAATTATTAGAACCCTTGCAGAAAAGAAATTCAGAATAGATCTTACTACCGATGATGCTAAATTCTGTGAAATAGGTAAGGCTATGAAAGTCAGTTATATTTTTGTAATAACAATATCTGATATAGGGAAAAATAATTTTAGTGTTTCCTGCAAAGCCATTGATGTTACCAAAACAAAAGTATTAAAGCAAATCTCCACTCAAACACGAAACGGATTAAAAGACTTAGAGAATAATACTAAACAGATGATGCGAGATATGCTTGATGCTTTGGAAACTACATTTCGGCGGAATGATAATAATCAGACAACAGGTGGACAGAAAAATGATATTGCTGATCCAAAGAATCCAAAAGAGAATTTATCGGATATAATGGCTGTTTACAAAGAGGAAGATGCTAAGGGGGCAAAAGCGCAAAAAGATAAAGAACTTGCTGAGGCGCAGGCAAAGAAAGATAAAGAACTTGCTGAGGCGCAGGCAAAGAAAGAACGCGAACTTGCCGAAGCACAGGCAAAGAAAGATAAAGAACTTGCTGAGGCACAGGCAAAAAAAGAACGTGAACTTGCCGAAGCAAAAGCCAAACAAGAACGCGAAATGGAAGAGGCTCGGGCACAAAAAGAACGCGAATTTGCAGAGGCAACCGCCAGACAGGAACGCGAACTTGCCGAAGCAAAAAAAAGACAGGAACGCGAACTCGCTGAAGCGCAAGCGCAAAAAGAACGCGAACTCGCTGAAGCAAGAGCCAGACAGGAACGCGAACTTGCCGAAGCACAAGCACAAAAAGAGAAAGAACTTGCCGAAGCAAGAGCACAACAAGAACGCGAACTTGCAGCCGCAAAAGCACAAAAAGAGAAAGAGATAGCCGAAGCAAAAGCACAACAGGAACGCGAACTTGCAGCCGCAAAAGCGCAAAAAGAAAAAGAAATTGCACAATTACAGGCAGAAAAAGAACGCGAACTTGCTGAGGCTAAAATCAGACAAGAGCGCGAACTTGCCGAAGCGCAGGCTAAAGCAAATGAACTTGCAGCAGCAAAAGCACAAAAAGAAAAAGAACTTGCACTATTACAAGCCCAACAGGAACGCGAACTTGCCGAGGCAAAAGCCAGACAGGAAAAGGAAATTGCCGAAACTCAAGCAAAAGAAAAGGAACTCGCCGAAGTAAAAGCACAAAAAGAAAAAGAATTGGCTCTGCTACAAGCGCAAAAAGATAAAGAACTTGCCGAAGCAAAAGCGCAAAAAGAAAAAGAACTTGCTGAGGCAAGAGCCAAACAAGAACGCGAATTGGAAGAAGCCAAAGCCAAAGAACGCGAACTTGCCGAAGCAAGAATACAAAAAGAAAGAGAATTGGAAGCAGCAAAAGCACAAAAAGAACGCGAACTTGCCGAAGTCCAAGCACAAAAAGAACGCGAACTCGCCGCTGCACAAGCGCAAAAAGAACGTGAACTCGCCGAACTGCAAGCACAAAAAGAACGTGAACTCGCCGAAGCAAGAGCAAGACAAGAACGCGAACTCGCCGAAGCAAAAGCACAAAAAGACAAAGAGATTGCCGAAGCAAAGAAATTACAGGAAAGAGAACTTGCGGCGGCAAAAGAACAGCAAGAAAAAGAAATTGCTGAGGCTAAAGCAAAAGAAGAAAAACGAAAAGCAGAAGAAGAAAAAAGACTTATACAGGAGAAAGCAAAAATATTCTTTATGCAAATACCTGACACAATTCGTTTTAATAATACAGGCGGAAAAGAGACATTTACTGCCTATTACTGTAAATCTTCATGGAATGAAACTGAAATACCTTCGTGGTGTTCTCTGAAAAATACAAATGATGCGCTTATTGTGACATGTGATATGAACTCAAATGATAATACAAGAGAAGGATATTTGTATTTATATGCAGGAGAACAAACCAAAAAAATCTGGGTGAGCCAAATTGGAAAAATTACATTATCCGTATCCCTCAATAAAATTAATTTTGACGATTTCGGCGGCAAAAAGGAAATTTTTGTACATACGAATGCTTCTACCTGGAAACTAAAAGGAAATTCTCCGTGGTGTTCATTATCTACTACTGAAAATAAGATTGTTGTGGACTGTTCTCCCAACGGAACTTCTAATCCGAGAGATTTTGTTATAGAGGTACTATCCGGAGATAAGTCTGAAAAAATATTGATTTCTCAAAAGAAATATATTTATATAGCACTTTCCGACAGTATATTAGAGTTTCCCTCATCCGGCGGAAACAGAGCCATTACTGTTAATACAAATGCCTCGTCGTGGAATACTTCCAATGAGTTGATTTGGTGTCCGATGGCAAAATCAGGCAATTCAATAGTCTTTTCCTGCAGGGCTAACCTGAATACAACCGAACGAAGCGATCAATTTACAATAGTAGCTGATCACGCAACCAAAATAATCCAAATTAAACAAAAAGGGATTACCTGTTTGGAAAAAGGTAACTGGAAATCTGCAATTAATAAGGTAATATATACTGGCACTACAAATTCTGAAAATGCTGTTTATAAAGGAGAAAGGTCTAATAAAGGTATAAGAAACGGATTAGGAGCCTATTTCTTCATTGCAGATAGCGAGAGTTATTGGGGCGACTTCCTTCAAGGGGAGAGCAGCGGAAAAGGTATCTATATTATTGGAAAAGATGGTGATTTCTATTTTTCAGGTTGTAAGGGATGTAAGTTTTATGTTGGAAACTGGAGTTCCGATATGAAGAATGGGTTGGGTAAATGTTACGACAGAAAAGGAGATTTGATGTATTTCGGATATTTTCAAAATGAAAAACCTATTGAAACATTCCCGCAACCACACGATGACACCTATAAGTTTGAGTGTTTGGAGTATGATAACGGAGATATGTATCTTGGCGAAACTTTTAAAGGGTTCAAACACGGATTAGGCATATTTTTCTGGGCGAATGGCGCTGCCTGGTACGGAGAATGGAAAGATGGACAACGAGATGGAAGAGGGATAGAATTTCTTCGTGACGGTTCAATAAAAACAGGAAGATGGAGTGGAGATACCTATTTTGAATAAGTAAAAATAAAATCTTATTAGTTGGTTGCAGATTGTTTACGTTTCTTCTTCCTCGATTTCTTGTTCATTTTTTTATTGCTTCCCAATTGAATATAATGGGCGTTTCCATTACTTTTCATAATATCTTTTGTAGAAAAGAGTTGAAAATCTTCCGGTAACACAATCTTTCCGTCTGAGAGTTCTTTTAACTGACTGATTATCAAATCATCGTTTACAGTATTACGATTATAAAGAAGATACAATTTCTTTAAGTGATTGGCTAAAATTTTGCCCATTGCCTCTCTTTGAGGTATTGGATATTGTGCTACATTCTTGATAATCTCCTCAATATTACGCCCATACGTGCGGAAAGTAATCCTCGATTTTCCATATTGATGCTGCGTCTTTTGGATTATTTTTTCTTCAGGTTCAGGTTTTGGAAAAGGAGAGTCCACATCCAATCTGTAATTAGAGATAATAATGAGATGATCCCACAATTTTCTCCAATAATCCATAGATAGATTGTGTGGATTAGGCTGATTGTTATTCTCTTTGGTATCGGGGTGTATTTCTGCCATTACACGAATGATAGCTTTTGCTGTTTCTGTACGTTTCTGCCTGTCTTTAATAGAAATAGCGTATTCAATCATTTTTTGTACGTTTCTTCCGTACTCTTTTATCGCAAGTTGATTGCGTGCAGTATTATACTCTAACATAATTTTTTAATTTTTAAACAATAATTTCCAGCCTAATAATCCTAAAATCAATAATAAAAATATCATCCAAACAACAATTCGCATATTGGCTGTACGGTTACTTTTGCTGTGGCGTTTCTTATCCCAGCTGTTATGAAGTTTTTCTCCAAATTTTTCAGAATCATATTTATCATAATTGACAGGTTTCTCTTCTTCCGGCACGTAAAACTGTGGCTTATAATTAAACTTTCGTGCCTTCGGACGGTAAAAAAAAGTAAAATTCATTGGCGAAATATTTTAATGGCGAAAATATACTTTTTTAGTGATTAGTGATTAGATGATGTGAGGATTGTCACTTGTCACTCGCCACGTCGTGTCACACTCACCGCCTCCTCCACTGTAAACTCTCCTATTCTTGTTCTTCGCAATGCCGTTAAGTGTGTGCCACTGTTCAATCTTTGTCCGAAATCACGGGCAAGGGAACGGATATAAGTACCTTTTGAACACACAATTCTAAAATCTACCTCCGGCAGTGCAATTTGTGTAATCTCAAATTCGGAAATGGTGATGGTTTTAGGTTTTATCTCAGGCACTTTGCCTTCACGTGCCAACAAATACGCTCGTTTTCCGTCCACCTTAACGGCAGAAAAATTAGGCGGAATCTGTTCCTGTGTTCCGATAAACGATTTCGCCACATCATAAATCTGTTTTTCTGTAATATGTTCTATCGGAAATATTTCGTTCACCGGTTTTTCCAAATCGAAACTTGGGGTTGTGGCGCCCAACATAAAAGTGCCGGTATATTCTTTTTCCTGCGCTTGATACTGTTCAATTTTTTTGGTAAATGAGCCCACGCAAATGATCATCACTCCTGTTGCCAGTGGGTCTAAAGTCCCCGCGTGCCCTACTTTTACTTTTTGTTGATATTTCCGACGGATATATTTCTTTACTTTTTCTACTAAATCAAATGAAGTACATTGATACGGTTTGTCAAAAACCAACACATCTCCTTCAATATTAATATTGAGTTCGGGCAGTTCAAACCGCGCATCGTGTATCATTTTCTTTAACATAAAGAATAGATTAATGCGGTTACTCCTATGATACTGCAATAAAGGGCAAACCATATCAGATTGGTGCGTTTCACCAATTCAATCATAAATTTGCACGCGAAACATCCGCAAATATAAGCGGCGAAGAAACCAATGATTAATGAAGTTGTCGGAATTCCTGAAACGGCAGCGGAAAAATCGCCTTTTAGTGCGCCCAATGCAGTTTCTCCCAGTATAGGAATTAATACCATTAAAAATGAAAACTTTGCAACTTCATCTTTTTTTACGCCTGCTAACAATCCTGTAGCAATGGTGGCTCCTGAGCGCGAAAGTCCGGGTAAAACGGCAATTGCCTGTGCGATACCCATTAATAAGGCGCTTCCCCAGTTTAGCGGTGAGCGGTGAATTCGTAATTCGTAATTCGTAATTCGTAATTGCTTAATGAAGGAAGTTAAAGTGAGTAAGCCGGCTGTCACTATCAGCATAACGCCTACTAAGATTAAGCCCTCGCCAAAAAGGGTTTCAACAGTTTTCTTAAAGAACAATCCCACAATCATAACCGGAATCATAGAGAGCAGGAGCATCGCGATATATTGTGTTTCCGAATTCCATTGAAG
>WRGQ01000146.1 GCA_009787115.1 Bacteroidota bacterium | reverse complement strand
ACCATCAACCACATCAAATATGTTAAGTCCAAATTTAAAATGATGTGCCCCAACATTTAAGTTAGAGATAGTAGTATCCTTATATAATGGCGGATTCGGGAATGGACCCGGATTTGGAAATAGTTCAGTCTCTCCTTGAGGAATTCCATCCCAATTCCACTCATAATCAATAACAGCAGTTAATGGAAAAATCTCTGTATCCCAGAATACTTTAGTGGTAAGAACAAGATCATTACCTTCACATAGAACACCGATAGGTTGAATTAATTTAACTTCCGGAGTAGGAAGAACATTAATGTTTACGGGATTAGATACTAATAGACCCCCGGGGGGCGTTTGTATTACTTCAGCAGTAAATGTAGTAGTCCCGATGCATAATTTTCCGAGGAACCAAAAAGATAAATATAGAGGATTAGTGTTGGGCGGTATTGGAGGTGCAGTGTGAAACCTTGGATCGAATCGGTCAATAATTTCGGTAGTTCCATCAGGTTTGTGCATAAAAATTCTCGGTTCACTAAGCGGGTTGGCATTATTATTACCTCCGGCTACAGCAAAATTAACCATTAGGAGTCCGGTGCTATCACCCTCCTCTACACATATTAGTGTATAAGAAGTAGCACCAACCAGGCGTTCTACCGCCTTTGGTGCAACACCACCCGGGTCGGATTGTTTCGCGCTTGACTGCGCGTTCACATTAATAAATCCTACAAAAAGTAGGAAAGTTAGAAGAAAAATCGTAAATTTTTTCATCGTTTAAAAATTTAATTGTTACTATTTTGATTAATTATTTTTTTGTTTATATTAATTTAACATACATTATATAAAACAGTTATCCACTGTCTGAATGGGTGGTTTTTTTCATTAGGTGTGTTGTCATAGATATTCTTTTTTTCATTGTCCATTGAGTTGCAAAAATAATTTTTTTTTAATACAAAAATTCAAGTGCATTTTTTTTTAAAAAAAGACAACTTTTTTCTATATTATATATTTACAATAATCACAAAGGGCGGGAGGAGATGAACAGCGTTTCGACTACGCTCAACAGCCAAAGGAAGATAAAGATTTTTTCACTACGAAAAAAAACTATTTTCGCAATCTCAATTTTGTATCACTTTTTATCAAATTATACCCTTATGAAAAAATTATCTTTTATCATTGTTTCTCTGTTTTTATTTTCTTCTCTTTTGGCTGTTACTCCGCCCGATGAGGGGATGTGGTTGCCGATGTTCATCAAAGATTATAATTATGAACAAATGCAAAAGTTGGGGCTGAAACTTACCCCTGAACAACTTTACGACATCAACAACTCGTCGCTGAAAGATGCTATTGTGCAACTTGGTGGCGGCTTCTGCACCGGAGAGATGATCTCTAAAGACGGCTTGATGTTAACCAACCACCATTGTGGTTATCAGTTTATTTTTAAACATTCTACCGAAGAACACGACTATCTGAAAAATGGCTTTTGGGCGATGTCGAAAGAGGAAGAACTGCCTAACGAGGGATTTTACGTTTCTTTTCTTGTACGAATGGAAGATGTTACGCATTTGGTATTAGACAGCCTTAAAGAGGGTATTTCCGATGCTATCCGAAAAAAGGCAATCGAAAAAACAATTATCAAACTGAAAAAGGATAACTCGGAAAACGGAAAATATACGGTAGAGGTAAAATCCTTTTACGAAGAAAACGAGTATTATATGTTTGTATATATCAATTACAAAGATATACGTTTGGTGGGCGCTCCGCCCAGTGGAATCGGAAAGTTTGGCGGCGATACCGACAATTGGATGTGGCCCAGACATACCGGCGATTTCTCGCTTTTTAGAATCTATACTGCTCCCGACGGCTCGCCCGCTACCTACGCAGAAGAAAATATTCCGCTGCAACCCAACCATTATCTGCCTGTTAATATTCAGGGAATTGATAAAGGAGATTATGCTATGGTTTGGGGTTATCCGGGACATACAGAACGATTTATGACTTCTTACGAAGTGTTGAATACTATGAATGTCATCAATCCGCCGTTAGTATATGCTTGCGATGTGATACTCCCTTCAATTAACGACGCTATTAATACAAGCGACAGAGTGAGATTGCTTTATGCCGACAATTATGCCGGTTATGCCAATATGTGGAAAATGAAAAAAGGGGAAACTCTCAGCCTTGCCAGACTTAAAGTAGCAGAACAAAAAGCGGCACAGGAAAAAGTGTTACAAAACTGGATTGAACAGGATGATACGAGAAAGCAGAAATATGGGGAAACGTTGTCGGAAATTGAACAGGTATGTACAAATCTTAAACCGATGGCAATAAAATGCTTTTTGTATGCTAATTTTTCTCTCTCTTTTTCGGAAACATTGATTTTTCCTTATCGAACGAATGTAAAACCCGGCAAAGATGAAAAGAAATTTTCACCTGAGAAAATTGAAAAGTTTACAGCAAAATTTAATGAACTGCGCAAAAATACCGATCACGAAACCGAAATGCAGATTATTCTCGCAACGCTTAAGTTGTGGAAAACGCTTCCTCTGGAAAACCAACCGAATATTTTTGAACATATCAATAACAATTATAATGGAGATATCGGATTATTTGTAAAGGCGATTTCAGAAAAATCAATTTTTAGTTCGGAAGCCAACTTTAATAAATATCTTCAAAAACCTTCCGCAAAGATTTATGATAATGACCCATTGATAAAATATTTCCAGTCTATTTTTGGGGTTGTTGGGTCAAGTCAGGCAATTTATGTAAGTTATAATTCCAAACTTTCATCTGCACGCAATAAATATTTAGCCGCTATCAAAGAGATGGCTGCCGAAAAGGCAATCTATCCTGATGCAAACTCTACTATGCGCGTTACTTACGGACAGGTTTTGGATTACTATCCGCAAGAAGCAGTGTATTACAACTGGTTTACGACCACAAACGGCATATTACCCAAAGAGATTCCCAACGACCCTGAATTTGATGTTCCGGTAAAACTGAAAGAACTTATCCTGGCAAAAGATTACGGCAGATATGGAAAAAATGGAGTTCTCAATGTATGCTTCTTAACCAACAACGACATTACCGGCGGAAATTCCGGCAGCCCCGTAATTAATGCCAACGGCGAACTTATCGGCTGTGCTTTCGATGGAAACTGGGAGTCGCTCAGCAGTAACATTATCTACAACTCTGAGTTGCAACGCTGCATTTGTGTGGACATCCGTTATGTGATGTTTGTAATAGACAAAGTAGGAGGTGCAGGATATCTGCTCAATGAGATGACAATTGTGGAATAATATCACAAAAAAGTTATGTATCGTTTATTTTTAACATCGTTATTTGGGTTAATAGTATTCCCTCTTGTAACCAACGCCCAACAGTTACAGCCACGATTGAGATCGGTTTCTATTGATACTGTTTTTCCGCAACAGATTAAAATTTCATGGTTAGATGATAAAGATATAGATAGTGTTGCTATTTACAGATGTACCCAAAATTGTAGTATTGAGGATAATTATCAAAGAGTTGCAAAACTGAAAATATCGGATTTGGAATGGATAGATCAGAATGTTACCGCTCCGTTTCCTCAAATTTTTTATTGCATCGGCTGGGAATGGAGCGGAAAGTCATATCCGCAAAACAATATGGTTTTGACATCAAAATCGGTATCCGCCGGTTGCCCAAACTCAATCTCGCTTTCCTGGAATTCCTATATTAACATGCTGGATACCTTAGACCATTATGATGTTTTGCATAGAAAAAAAAATACTCCCCTACTACCTTTCAATAAGTTAGCTTCTACCAAAAATAATTATTACACAGCATTATTAGACAATGAAACAGTGTATGATTTTGTTATACAGGCAGTCAGTAAAAATGATACGATATATGCCTTTTCAAATATTGTAACAGATTCAACAGAAAAAGCAAGCATAGACCCCGTTGAGGTGAGTATTACCCGTGTTAGTGTTATCAATGACCAATATATTGAAGTTGATGTAAAAACCGATGATGTTCCTGATCCTGATAATATGATTAATTTGTATTTATATAGAGACAGGATAGACAACAATGTGGTCAAACTCTCTGTTATTGATTCTTTACCACACAATTCAAAAAATGAATATTTCTTTACAGATAAAGATGTAAACCCATATTTGGGTCTCTATTATTATTACGCAATTGTCGGGCATAAATGCAAACCCAAAGATTATTCGGATACGATTACCAATATTTTTCTCACCGGCGACCGTGTAAAAGATGAGAAATACAAAGACCAGATTACATTTACTCAGACAGGAACCTCTTCTGTTGATACTTATGATTTGTTAGTCAATAAGGTAGAATACCCAACCTCATATCCGCTTACCATAAGCCAAAATTCTTATATAGCAGATGTGGAAAAATTTATGAATGAAGGGTCTAATATTGAGTATCAGATTAGATTAGAAAAATTAGAGAAAGATTGGTATTCAAACACTGTAATTATTCCGCACGAGCCGGTTGTGGATTTTCCCAACGCATTTTACCCCAGTGACAATGCCCGTGTTGAAGATCGTACTTTTTATCCGATATTATATTTTCCTTCGGAAGATAACTATCTGTTTGTCATATATAACCGGTGGGGACAGGAACTTTATCGTTCTACATTGCCGCCTGTAAACAATGAATACACCGATATGCAGGGACGCTGGGACGGCAAGTTCAAAGGAGAGGATTGTCCGGCAGGAATCTATGCGTATAAACTGTCGTACAAATACAACAACGGCAAAGGCAAATTTTCAACTTCCGGCTCCTTTATGCTGGTGCGCTAATTTCTTAATTTGCTGTACGAAAAATGGAGTACATTATTAATATTGAACTTTAAACTATGATCATATTTCAAAAGCAACTATCTCCCGATATTTCCATTGCTGTTTGGCAAATTGCTGAAAATGAGGAGTATTTTTGGAGTTCTCTGCGGTTGCTTGCTGAAGATGAAGCAAAAATCAGAGCTATTAAACTACAGCGGGTACGTCTTCAAAAATTAGCGTGTCGTGCTGCGCTTGCCGAATTGCTCGGCAACCCCGAAATCGGTATTACTTATTCGGAAAACGGACAGCCCCTCCTCAAAAAGCATCATATTTCGTTTGCTCATACTAAAACCACCGTTGCCGTTGCCCTGTCAAACATTCCGACAGGTATTGATATTGAAGAACTTTCTCCCAGAATTTTACCCCTTTATTCCCGCTTTATGAGTGGTGAAGAGATTGCCGACTGCAACCTTAACAATTTGCAGGAACTTTATTATTACTGGTGTGCCAAAGAAGCAATGTATAAATGGTTTGCCGAAAAGAATTTAGATTTTACAGAAGATCTGAAAGTATATAAAAATGACAATAAGGGGATTGTTTGTAATAAATACGAACTTCAATTAACATCATTTAATATTGAAAATAAACTAATAATATTATGTGTATAACTTGTCGCGTGTCACTCGTTACGTGTTACTAAAAATACGATATTTGCCAAATTTTTTAAACTACAAACTATGATAGCTTTTGTATTTCCCGGGCAAGGCGCCCAATTTGTCGGAATGGGTAAAGATTTGTATGACAATTATTCCGAAGCCAAAATCAAGTTTGAAAAAGCTAACGAGATTTTGGGATTTTCCATTACGGATAAAATGTTTTTCGGCATTGACACCGATTTAAAAGAGACAAACATCACGCAACCTGCCATTTTTCTACACTCTGTGATTGCATGTAACTTGTTGAATGAAGGAGTAGTACCTCAGATGGTTGCCGGTCACTCTTTAGGCGAATTTAGCGCTTTAGTGGTTGCCGGCGCACTCTCTTTTGAAGATGGGTTGCGGTTAGTATCTCAACGCGCCAACGCTATGCAAAAAGCCTGCCTGCAAAATCCGTCAGGTATGGCGGTGGTGATGGGGTTTGACGATGACAAAGTGAAAGAGATATGCGAAACTATTGATGAGGTTGTTGTTCCCGCCAATTATAACTGCCCCGGACAATTGGTTATTTCCGGCAGTTTCAAAGGATTGGAACTGGCAGGCGAAGCGTTGAAGGCTGCCGGCGCAAAACGGGTACTCATGCTCAATGTGGGGGGTGCGTTCCACTCGCCGTTGATGTTGCCCGCGCAGGAAGAACTGGCGCTTGCTATCGAAAAAATCGAGTTTAAAACTCCGATTTGTCCTGTTTATCAAAACTACTCCGCTCAACCTGAAACCAATCCGGAAATTATTAGAAAGAATTTGATACTGCAACTTACTGCCCCCGTTCTATGGACAAAAACAATCCAAAATATGATACATAACGGCGCTACTCAATTTGTAGAATTTGGTCCCGGAGAGGTTTTGCAAGGATTAATCAAGAAAATTAATGCGGAGGTTGCAGTAAGATGATACGTTTTTTAGATATTCTGTTTTCATGTATTGGCTTGATAATATTATCGCCTTTTCTGATAATTATTGCATTATTAGTTATATGTACATCTCGGGGGAATATCTTTTACACTCAAAACCGTGTTGGTAAAAACAATCGGGATTTCACGCTTTTTAAGTTTCGCACGATGAAAATCAACGCCGACAAAGAAGGGTTGCTCACGGTGGGTATGAACGATGCGCGCATTACTAAAACAGGACATTTTTTACGAAAATATAAATTAGACGAACTGCCACAACTTTGGAATGTTTTAAAAGGAGAGATGAGTTTAGCAGGTCCTCGTCCGGAAGTGCGCAAATATGTAGATTTATACAACGAAGAACAAAAACGCGTATTGAACGTGCGCCCCGGCATTACTGATTATGCCTCTATAGAATATGTGAACGAAAACCAACGGTTAGCCCAATCCGATAACCCCGAAAAACATTATTTGGAAGTTATTATGCCGGAAAAATTAAAAATTAATCTTCGATATATTGAAAACCGCTCAGTAAAAGAGTATTTTAAAATTCTACTCTTAACGGTGAAATCTATTATCAGTTGAACCTAAATTCCGCATTAGAGAAAATTTCAAAAATTTACTTATTTCATAATTTTATTCCCGTAGGGAATATCGCTCGGTAGAAATGTATGCAGAGTGGACTCACCGCATACCGCTCACCGCTCACCGCCTATCCCGATACACATACATCGAAACAAACAGATTTAAAAATATTCCGTAAAGAAAAACGGAAAAGGAAAATATAAGAGATGCCGGAACTATGTGCATCAACGGCGAAAGGGCGGCATTCTTTTCGTTTATTCTTTGTAAACCATCTATATCTATATAACTGTAATGCAATATTAAATACAGAAAAACAATGATAAAAGCCACAAACGAAATGCCTGCACCATATAAAAACGCTTTGGAAAACTTAATGGTTCCTTCATAAAATCTGTCCCGAATCTCCTTTAACCCCCAATATAAAGCATAAACAATCAGTATGATTAATAATATGGAAGCAATTTTAAGAAAAGGCTGATACGCTAACCGGACAGCATAAAATTTGGCAAGTTCCAAAACGGAAATTGATAGCCCTAAAAGAGTTCCTGTGATTACGATAATGCGGGGAGGAGTAGATAACATTTTAAAAATTTAGAATTAAAATTATTACGTATCACGTGTCGTAATCTTTTTACTGTATCTCAATTTCCTTGCAACTATCATCGCAGTTGCCATAATGCTGATGATTACTAACGGACAGATGGTATTAAACAGGATATAAAAGTTCTTTCTATTTTTTACGACAATCGAGTCTAACATCCCCATTTTAAAACTTTTAGAACGTATTAAAACTAACTCTTCATCTGCACTGAGATAATTTACGCAGTTGAGCAGAAAATCAGTATTCTCGTAAAGTTTTCCGGTATAAATATCGTAACCAGCCGGATAGGGTTCCATATTTCTAGTATTAAAACGGTTACGTATCATATCTCCGTCTGAAATAAAAATTTGTCGGGTGGGTTTTTTACACTCCGTTTTGAAGTCGAACTCCCTGATTGTGTCAAACGCTACGGGCAGGATTCCCTTGAAGGCAGAGGTGAACTTTCCTTCTACCAACACTGCCACAGGCTCATACATCCGGTGATATTCTTCAAGGTTAGGTTTAACTTTTACAATGTTCAACGTAACAATAGAAGGAACAGGCACTACTTTTGTTTTTTCGGAAGTAGTGGCTAATACTGTTTTATAGATATCGGCATCGTTCCCTACAAAATCAATAGTGCCGGCAAAATCAACCTTTAACGCTTTTATTTTTCTAACAATAGGATGTGTGGAAAAATTAACGATTATCGGCATATAGGGAAATGCATAAAATTTATACTGCTGCTGATTTCCCAACATCCCCTGCGGCACGGGTAACCCCTGACAGTTAAGATCCTGTATTAAATTTGCATTGACACGAACACCATACTTGAAAAACAAACTGTTTAAGCGCAACATATTTTCGGTAGCAAATAATTCATTGCTGTTTTGCAGGCTATCCACTGAAGCAGTAGTAGCATCAATCAACCAAAGTACCTTCCCTCCGTTCATAATAAACTGGTCAATAACATATTTGTCCATATCGGAAAATGGTTGTGTGGGCTGTGCTACAATCAGCATATCATATTTATTGCCATAATTACCAATCTTTGCCGCCGCCGAATCTTTTACATAAATATTACGTAAACTGTTGATTTTATTATTAATAGTAACCCTTTCAATATGATAATAACGTCTTAACTGCCATTCCATCCAGGAAGTAGATACTCGGTCAAGTTCTCCGTGCCCTTCTAAAAAGGCAACTTTTGGAGCATCAGTAGTGGTAATATTTCTAATAGCAGAAACCATATTATATTCCAACTCTTGAATAGAGAAGTCAAGCCAATCTCTGCCGTTCGGATCGGAAACCACCAATGTAACAGGATATTCTTTAGAGCGATAGGTAAAAAAAGCGCCCGGTACCACCCACGTAGTGGAATAATCTTCTCTTGAAATAGGAATAGGAGGAAGTCCTTTTTTATTGAACTCGCCAAAAATAGATTTGATCTCCTCCTGATCTTTTCCTTCAACAGGGTCAATCATTTCAAACTCAATATTAGAGGAATATCTAACAAACTCTTCTAATATCTCTTTTGTTTTTTGAGCAAAGATTCGATAATCGGCGGGATTGTTTTTTCCCAGCAAAAAAACTTTGATATAAATTTTATCGGGCAACTCTTTTAACAGTTTAATGGTAGAAGGCGCCAGCGAGTTTCTTTTTTCGGCGGTAAGGTCAATTCTTACATAAAAGAAAGAGAGAATAATATTGAGGGCAATCAAAATGAAGATACTTGAGATTAAAGTAATAATTGCCGAGCGTTTATATTTAACTTTGTTTTTCATACGAGCAGATTAATAATTACCATTTGCGACTGATTAACACAATTCTTGTAGCGATAAGAAAAATCATCGTTACGCTTGCAAAATAGAGCAGGTCGCGGGTATCAATGACGCCCCTGCTGATGGAGTTGTAATGATAGTCAATACCCAAATTTTTAATAAAGACGCCCGCTTTTCCCAATTTCTCAAAACTGTAAATAAATTCAAAACCGAAATACATAATGAAAGAGAGTGGGGCAGCCAGCACAAAAGCCACTATTTGATTGGAGGTAGCGCTTGATGCAAAAATACCGATAGAGATAAAAGTAGCACCCAACAAAATGAGCCCTAAATAGGAGCCCCAGGTACTTCCCATATCAATATTGCCGGGGGGGGAACCTAAGTTATACACCGAAATTACATACAGTAATGTAGGCAATAACGCAATGACCAAAAGAGTAAGAGAAGATAAAAACTTGGCGGCAATAATTTGCGAATCGGTAAACGGTTTGGTTAAAAGCAGTTCCAATGTACCGCTCCGTTTCTCTTCGGCAAAAGTTCTCATCGTAATTGCCGGAACAAGGAACAGAAACAAAAACTTGGAGGTCTCAAAAAGCCCCTGCAAACTTGCCAAATTGAGAAACAACACATTATTAATATTGGGAAACACCCAAATAAACAATCCTGCTATAATTAGAAAAACTCCAATAAAAATATAGCCGATTAAAGAACTGAGATAAGATTTAATTTCCTTACGATAAAGGCTGTACATGTTTCAGTCGGTTAAAAATTAGCGGCAAAAATAGGATTTTTTTTGGTTTTGCTGTTTTTTAAGCTTACCCCCTACTTTTAAACATAAAACAAGAGATTTTACCGTTACTTTGAAACATTTTATTAATATTTTTGCCGTTACTTTGAAACAATAATTGTATCTTTGCAGCGTTACTTTAACAAATATACATAGATTATGTTTCAAAGAGAGGCATTAGAAAAATTAAAACAATGGGCGGCAAAACTCAAACGTAAGCCCTTGATATTAAGAGGAGCAAGGCAAGTTGGTAAAACAACTCTTGTGAATGAATTTTCCAGACAATTTGATACATATTTGTATCTAAATCTTGAAAACAAACGTGCAAAAGCGTTATTTGAAGAAGATTTCTCTATGAATGAATTGGTATCGCAAATTTTCTTATTTTGTAACAAACCACGAGTACAAGGTAAAATTTTGCTGTTTATTGACGAAATTCAATATTCGCCGTCAGCCGTTGCATGTTTGCGATATTTTTACGAAGATGTTCCCGACATATTTGTTATTGCTGCAGGGTCACTTTTGGAAACATTGATTAGTTCCCAAGTTTCGTTTCCGGTTGGACGAGTTGAATATTTGGCTATTCGTCCCTGTTCTTTTTGTGAATTTCTTGTGGCAATGGGCGAGACGGAACTCGAAAAAGCAGTTAAACAACATTCTATTTCAAAAACGATTCATTCAAAAGTAATGCATTTGTTTAATACTTTTACTTTTACGGGTGGAATGCCTGAAATTGTTGCCCATTTTGCAGAAAATCGTGATTTTGTTTCATTAAATGAAATTTATGATACATTGCTTACAAGTTATCGCGATGATGTGGAAAAATATGCTAAAAATGATACGATGAAGCATATTATCAGATATATATTGAAAGAAGGATGGGGTTATGCTTTGCAGAGAATTACATTAGGAAATTTTGCCAATTCGTCGTATAAATCGCGTGAAATGGGTGAAGCATTTCGTACTTTGGAAAAAACGATGTTGTTAGAACTTGTTTACCCTGCCATTTCTACATTAATACCTGCACCAGCAGACCTTAAACGCGCCCCAAAACTAATTTGGAACGATGTCGGTTTAGTAAATTATGCCGCAAATATTCAAAAAGAGGTTTTTGAATCAAAAGAGATTCTGGATGCCTTTCGTGGAAAAATTGCCGAACAAATTGTAGCACAGGAACTGCTTGCATACGAAACACGTGTTTCCGTACAGCGTGCATTTTGGGTCAGAGAAAAAAAAGGTTCGGAAGCAGAAGTGGACTTTATTTTGCAATACGACAGCAAAATTATTCCAATAGAAGTAAAATCAGGACATAATGCAAAACTTCGTTCTCTCCATTTATATATGGATGACGTTCCACACAATATTGCAGTAAGAGTTTGGTCTCAACCATTTTCGATAGACGAAATTACAACCCCTAATGGTAAAAAATTTAAGTTATTTAATTTGCCGTTTTATTACGTAGGACGAGTGAACGAAATATTAGATAAAAACACAAAATAGAAAAAGTTTTTTCATTGAAATTTATCTTTTTGATTTAAGAAATACAATTCCCCAAAAAACCAGCACTAACGCCGCAATTGCCAACATAATTCTTGCAAGATAATCTCCATATTTTGCATAAAAAGTAAGCGCCTCATCAGGATAAACGGTTTGCACGATAGCAGTTCGGGTTTCATATTTTGTTTTTTGATGAACATTTCCGAGCGGGTCAATAAATCCGGAAATGCCGGTGTTTGCAGCGCGCAGCACATAGCGGCGGGTTTCAATAGCGCGCAACCGGCTCATCTCAAAATGTTGTTTATGACCGGCAGTATTTCCCCACCACGCGTCGTTGGTAACAACACACATCACTTGGGCGCCGTTTTTTACAAATTTGGAAAACAGTTCGCCGAAAATAGATTCATAGCATATTGGAACACCAATTTTTAAAACGCCCTGTTTTGAAGTTGCGTAAAAAACTCTTTGTTCGGAATCAACGCTAAGTGATCCTGATATTCCTCCTAAATCTATGGCTAATTTTTCAAGGAAACCAAAAATTTTGGGGTAGGGCATCTTTTCTACGCCCGGAACCAGCCTGCTTTTATGATACAACTGCAATGTATCGCGGCTGTACAAACAGGAAGTATTGTAATATTCCGCAAAAGTTCCATCAGAAAACGAACGGGCAACAGATGATACTTTGGTATCAAAGTAAGCATTGGTGGACAAACCCATCACCATATTCAACTGCGAATATTTTTGAAACAGCGTATCAAACATCTGGAATGCACGGTGCGGATAAATATCCAGATTATAAAGTTGCTCCTCATTGAGGTTGTGCGACAAAGCCGACTCGGAACACACCAGCAATACGGTATTTTGAGTAAGTTTGGGCGTTGCGGTTTCTATAATCAATTCCGCCAGTTCAATATTGCTTTTCTCATACTGCTCCGTCCACGCATCCACATTTTGCTGCACAATCACCGCTTCAATGCCATTTTTTTGTTTTATGAAACAGGTATGATAAATGATGAATGAAATGAGAATGGGTGTTATAATGGTAAAAATGAGAATGATAAAAGTTTTTGAGGTACACAGGGTACACAGATGGGATAAGATTGACGCAGATTTTTTTTCTTGCCGGTGCTGTTTTAATTGATTAAAAAGATAATAAAACAAAAAATTGACAGCCAAAACCCAAACAGTACCGCCAAATGCGCCGGTATATTCGTACCATTGCACTATTTTAGGGGTTGCGGCAAACACATTTCCAATGTTCAACCAGGGCCAGGTGAGTTGCCAGTGCAGGTGCAAAAATTCCCACGAACACCAAAAGGCAATGAAAGCCAACGGTATGGCAATTTGAGGCAATTTCAACTTCTTAACCCAATGCCACGTTCCGAATACACAACTCATAAAAAAGGAGTTGAGGACAATAGCAGCAATGGAGCCGGGGGGTGTACTGTTCCAAATCCACCATGTAGCGCCAACATTCCATATTAAAAATGCAGGAAAAGAAACCCATATCCCTTGCCAAAAAGGAAACCCTTTGCCACGTTCGTTAAGCCTTTCACTGATAAAAAAGAGAGGAACAAAAGCAATAAATATAAAAAAGGTAAAGCCGTACGGATACCACGACAACCATAACAACACTCCCGAAAGAAGCGAAAGAAACAGTTTGTTTTTGAATAGAGACATTGGATGAATATTGAGACGCAAAGAAATAATTTTTATCCTATAAAACTTAATACACCACCTTCACCGCCCTGCTCCCCGATTGAATAATGTAAAACCCACGTGTATTCAAAGGCACGCTCATAATTTCACTGTGGGCAATGTTGGTATAAATCAACTGTCCTGTAACAGAATACAGATTAAAACGTTCGCCGATACGCAATTCTTTTATATACAATTTGTTGCCGTAAGTCCACGCTATTAACGTGTTGTCTTTACCGGATATATCTATAACCGATAATTCTTCATTCACCTGAATATCTTTAAGCATCAACTTATCCTGTCCTGTGCAATCCCAGTGCCGGAAAGCGATATGAACAGTTTTTCCGATGTAGGCAGCCAAAGGGATATTGATGGTTTTTACGCCATAACCGGCAAGCGCACCGCTTAGCAACTCCGTATAATCGTAAGAAGTCAGTGTTTCCGTATGAATGGGTGTAAAACTTGTTGGCGTTACGTTCGTGGTAGAAATCAACACAGAATATTTTTCAGCGCCCTTTTCATTAGAAAGCGCGCCGCCTACTTTATAGGAAAGAGAACAGGTATGGTTTAATGCCAATGGAGGCGTAATCAGCCAATTGTCAGGCGTAAGGGGAAACTCGTAATAAGTGTCGTAAGACTCGGAGACAGCATAATATTTTCCGGTTTCTTCCAGCGAGTACCATTTCTTAGTATCGCTGTCTGCATCGGTGTTTATCCAGCAATCTGCAATTGTACCGGCTGCATCGCCCTGAAATTCGCCATACCACGGAAAACTTGTAACTACCGGACATATCCTGTTTTCAACAATCTTGGTTTTAAAATTGTTGTCCGGAACCATATCGCCCACTACAACAACCGTTACTTTAAGGGTATGATTACCGGCAGCCGAAAGGTCTAATCTCTTTGTAAATGTGTAATTTGCAGTTACTAAACTGGGAATATATCCGGTAAAAGTTTCGGTGGCAACCACCGAGCCGTTGTGTTCCAATATCAATTGAAATCCGCTGATGATTGAGCCTCCGTTATTTTTTATCTGAACGGTAACAGGTTCTTCGCTGGTCATATTTATACCCATACTCGGCGGGGCAGTGATGGCAACCAGTTCCGCATCAATACGCGGGTTTAAATCAAGAATATTAAAATCATCAATAGACCACATGTGCCCACTTTCATTACCGTTATTCCGGTATTTGAAGGCGATATAAATATCCTGTCCTGCATAACTGTTTAAAGGTATTTCAATTTTTACCCACTCATCTTCGGGACGTTCATTACCTGTTAATTCGTGAACTTCGGTAAATGATGAGGGGTTGTTGTTGGTAGTTGAAATCCATACGCCCGAATACACATAGAATCTGGCTTCATAACATTTCGACCAAAATTCCATTATAAAATTTCCATCTTCAGGGATAGAGAATTTAGGGGAAATGAGCCAGCCCTGTGTGCCTTCCCACCAAGGATAGACCGCCCTGCCAATACCGGTGTGTGCGCCGTACGTTCTTCTTTCCCAGCCCGGTCCGCTCGTCGTCCAGCAATAAGGAGGAAACACGTACTCTTCAAAACCTTCATCATGCGGAAAAGTAAGCGCATCGCAAACCAAATTTCTAACAATTACCGTCAGCATATTATTTTCGGGAATCTCGTCTCCGGGCAAATTAACCACCACCTTTAAAGCGTATCTTCCCGATACGGAAAGATCAACAGTAGCATTGAAAGTATAGTTAATCTCTCCCATACCCGGAATAGCACCGGAATAAGTTTCGGTAGCAATAATGTTTTCATTCACAAACAATGACAGCGTAAATCCGCTTACCGGATTTCTGCCGTTGTTCTTTATCGTTGCGGTAATTTCCTGATGATTTGAAAGATTTAAGTGCGTACCGTTAGGTGTAATATTTTTAACCGATATATCAGTATTGAAAAAATGACCGATTTTTACATTATCAATTTGGACAGAGCGCGCATAATTGTGATACCCTTCAAAGGCAATGTAGTACTCGTTGGAGGGATTGGGCAACGGAATTACCCGTTCTGTCCAGTTGACCACCTCTTCTGTGTATTTTTCAAGAAGTATCCACGGACTGTGGGTAGAAGTTCTGTAGTAAACTTTTAAACTGTCCTGATCACCGTCCCAACGTTGTTGAATATGATGAAATTTCAAAACAGGATTACCCAGTGAAGTTAAATTTAAAGGCGGAGTTATCAATTTAGTAATATGGTCGTACCCTCCTACAAAAAAAACTGCCCTGTAGTCGCCTTCAAAAGCTTCATCCGGATCCATATTCGGAATAAAGGTGGAAGATTTAATCACTCTCCAATTAATGGCGCCCTGAACAATCTCCTGTGTCCAGCAAGACGGCAGATTTTCACCGTTATTTTCAAAACCTTCAACAAAAGGGAAAGTGGTAATAGTGTTGCATCCTAAATTAGTAACCATTGCGGTAACCATGTCGTTTGCAGGAACCTGATCTCCGGGCATTACAACTATCGCCTGTATCTTGTGTGTTGCAGTTGCAGAGAGATTTAATGTAGCATTGAAGGTGTAGGAAGCCTCGCCCAGACTTGGAATGGAGCCTGTAAATGTCTCTGTTGCCATTAAATTATCATTATGCAACAATTTTACGTTGAATCCACTTGCAGCAGCGCCGCCGTTGTTTTTCAGACGTACTGTAATCTGTTCACTTGCAGAAAGAACAGGGTAAGTTCCTGTAGCGGGTGTAATAGAAACGGTTTGCATATCCACAAAACTCTCGAAATGAGTAATGGCAATATCGTCAATACTCCACCTGTGTCCGTCGGTGTTTTTATATAAAAAGGCTATATAAATAGTTTGACCGAGATAATTGTTGAGAGGAATACTTATCTTTTTCCACGTGCCGAGTTCTATTTCGGGTCCGGATAATACCTTCACCTCTGTAAATGCGTTTATATTGTTATTAACGGTAGTAGATATTAATACACCGCTATATTGATAACCAATAAGTTGAATATAAGACCAAAATTCGAGTATTGGGGTTCCGTAGTTAGGAAGAGTAATTGAAGGGGTAACCAACGCCGTTTCCTGCAGTCCGTAAGAAGCGTTTGCAAAGTCGTGTCTGGCGCAACCCGTACCGCTATGGGGATTGTCGGTATATCTTTCCCAGATTTTTATACCCGAAATATCAAGAATACTCCAACCGGTTGGCGGAAAAGTAGTACTTTCAAAACCTTCAAACCAGATTTGTTGCGCATATCCAAACGAAAATATTAAAAATATCGCAGAAAAAAATATTTTTTTCATAATGCTCAATTTTTTATGAAACAATAAGAATTAGTCTGTATAAAGTTGATAAATATCGTTAAAATTTCTTCCCAGACCGTCGTAGTCAAGTCCTCGCCCTACAACAAATTTATCGGGAATATTTATGCCAATGTAGTGTACCGGCAAATCCAATTTATAAGCGTCCGGTTTCATAGTCAGCGTAGCGATACGTATCTCTTTGGCGCCCTTTTCGTTCAGCAAATCCACCAAAGTTTGGTAGGTTTTTCCCGTATCCACAATATCTTCAATAATCAGTACTCTTTTCCCTTTTACATCTTCGTTCAATCCAATCAACGTTTTCATATTCTCAGTGGATTGTGTTCCTTGATAAGAACTTAATTTGATGCAGGATAGTACCGATGAGAATTGCAGTTGTTTGAGCAGGTCTGCGGCAAAAACGATAGCCCCGTTCAGGGTAACTAAAATAAGCGGCGGCTCTTCCGTATAATCTTTGTTCAGTTGGTTTGCCACCGCAGTAATTGCCTCGTCAATTTCCTGCGCAGAGATGTATTTGACGAATTTTTTGTCGTGTAATTGAATAATATTGTTCATTTTTACAAAATTTTCTGCAAAAGTAATATTTTTTCCAATTCTTCGTTTCCATTGCTTATTATTAATAATCAATTAAAAATGAAAAAATCAGTATTAATTTTTATGAGTTTATTCCTTGTCGGAATGACTTTTACCTTAAAATCACAAAACATGACCCAAGAAGAAAAAAACAGTTACGCCATTGGCGCTGACATTGCCGGAAACATTAAAAACGCAGGGATTGAAATTATTTTTGATGCCTTTAAAGAAGGATTTTTCGATGTTATGAAAGGAGCAAACAAGTTTACAATGGAAGAGATGCAGGCTTGTTTCGAAAACATTCAAGAGAAAGCAGCAAGCAAACAAAATCAAGAAACCGAAATTGAAAAAGAGAAAGGAAAAAAGTTTTTAGCAGAAAACAAAAAACGCAAAGGTGTTCAAGAAACGGCGTCGGGGTTGCAGTACGAAGTAATTGTAATGGGCAACGGGTTCAAACCGGAGGCTACCGATCAAGTGAAAGTGCATTACACAGGCAAAACCCTCGAAGGTCAAGTTTTCGACTCTTCGGTTGAACGGGGCGAACCCATCGTTTTCGGATTGAATCAAGTAATCAAAGGCTGGACTGAGGGGTTGCAACTGATGCCCGTTGGCTCTAAGTTTATGTTATATATACCTTCCGATCTGGCTTACGGCGACAGAGGTGCAGGCGGTCTCATCAAACCCGGCGCAACATTGATTTTTGAAGTAGAATTACTTGACATTCCGAAATAATTCGTGATGAGTGATAAGTGACAAGTCACATTTGTTACAACATTAACCGGCTTACCTTCAAATAAAAATCAGTAAACACTAACGTAGAGTTTCCGTTTCTTTCAATATGATATAACGCTTGATTGCATTCATTGAGAATGGGTTGAGCGTTTTTTAATGTAATAACTTTAGTAAAGAAATTCATTGTTTTCTTCTCTTCGGTGGTCGCCTTTATTATATTTTCGTTATTTGAACCTAACATTAATATGTTGCGAAGCATTCTTGCAATAAATCGTAAGAAGTTTTTTTGCTCCTCTCTGCCTGAATCTACAATGGAAGCAAGAATATCCTGAATCATTAGATAGTTGATTTGTTGTGCTGTTCCATAATTTTTTAATGCAGACATACTGGAAAAGAGGGTTTCAAACTTTTTGAGCATATCGCGCAATTCGTTACTGTTTTCGTGCAGTTTAATCGCTTTTATATAACTGCCTTCACTAATTTCGGCAATATCCGTTGCTTTTTGGGAAGTGATTCCAAAATCCTTAATCAACTGTTGAGCAATGGTTTCGCTACTCAATGGCGGGATTTTCACTAACTGGGTACGTGACAAAATGGTAGATAATATTTTATCTTGATTTTCGGTAAGTAAAATAAACAGCGTATTTTGTTCCGGTTCCTCTAAGGTTTTAAGCAGTTTTGGAGCAGCCGCGTGATATAGTTTGTCTAAACCCCAAAAGATAAAAATTTTGTATCCGCCTTCATACGATTGAATGCTGTTTTGTTGAATGATATTGGAACAATCGCGAATGTTAATGGAAGCCTGTTTGTTCTCGCCGCCCAGTTCAGAGAGCCAGTCTTCCATATCAATATGATAGTTTTTAGCAAACACAAAATCCCGAAAATCTTGTGCAAATTGCTTTGAATCAGGATCTTTTTTTACTTTTTTGGTAATGCAGTTAGGAAAGATGAGGTGCAGGTCGGGGTGTGCTAATTTTTCAAATTTTGCACAGGAAGGGCAAACGCCGCACGAATCGTCTTCTTTTCTGTCCTGACAGCAAATATATTGCGCGTATGCCACTGCCAAAGCAAAACTATGTGTTCCTGCCTGAGATAGGAAAAGTTGTGCGTGGCTAATGCGGTTTTCTTTTACCAAAGCGATAAGTTGGGATTTCAGAGCGGACGAAACAAGGAGGTTTTTGAAAAGCATAAGCGGTGAGCGGTGAGCGGTGAGCGGTGAACGGTGAGTATCGCATACCTTACACCGCATACCGCACACCTTAATTTGTGCCCAGGACAAGAGTCGAACTTGCACGGGAGTCCTCCCACTACCCCCTCAAAGTAGCGTGTCTACCAATTCCACCACCTGGGC
>WRGQ01000145.1 GCA_009787115.1 Bacteroidota bacterium | reverse complement strand
TCGTACCTCGGGCGGGACTTGAACCCGCACGACCGCAATGGTCACAGGATTTTAAGTCCTGCGTGTCTACCAATTCCACCACCAAGGCTTGTTTCAAAGAACTTTTTATTTTTTGAGGCAGCAAAAATATACTTTTTTATCTATCTTTGTCCACAATGAAATTTTTTTTATTATGAAACTATTATTATTAAGTAACTCAACTAATTACAAAGAACCATACTTAGGATGGTGTATGCCGCTTATCAAAGAATTTTTAAAAAATGAAAAGAAAAACATTCTTTTTTTTCCTTATGCCGGCGTAAAAATTGCAGGTAAGAATCATCCGGAAAGTTACGATGCCTATTCGGACAGAGTGACCGGAATTTTTGCGCAGCACGGATTTCAAGTAACCTCCATTCATCAGGCAAAATGTTCGATAGAGGCTGTAAATCAGGCTGATGTGCTTATGGTTGGCGGCGGAAATACTTTTCATTTGGTGTATGAAATTCATACTAACAGACTTATTGAGCCGGTGCGCAGAAAAGTATTGGAAGGAACTCCATTTCTGGGCTGGAGCGCTGGCGCTAATGTAGCCTGCCCTACCCTGCGCACTACCAACGATATGCCGATTATTATGCCCAAAAGTTTTCAATGTTTCGACTTTGTGCCGTTTCAAATCAATCCCCATTACATTGACCCGCATCCTGAAGAGATTAACGATGCCATTCGGCACGGCGGCGAAACGCGTCAAGATAGAATCAATGAATTTTTAGCAGTCAATCCTAATGTAACGGTGGCGGGCTTGCGCGAAGGCACGGCGCTTTGGGTTGAAAACGACAAGATTACACTAAGAGGCGAACGCCCATTACGCATTATGCGACACGAGCAGGAAACATTTGAAATACAACCGAATAGCGTTTTTAATTTCGCATTCAATTAAAAATCATAGATAATCTGCTAAATTTGTATTACCGGAATTCTATTTAACTTTTAAGACAGACTCTTTATTTCGGCATCAATTTTATAAATGGTAACATCATCTCTTCCAATGAAATACCTCCATGTTGGAAGGTGTTTTTATAGTAGTTTACGTATTGATTGTAATTGTTGGGATAAGCAAAGAAATCTGCTCCTGTAGCAAAAATAAAGCGATGGGTTACCCCCTCCTTCGGCAAGAAGATATCTTCCGGATTTTTTACTTCATATACTTGATTGGCAGGATAATCCATTGTTCTTCCTACTTTGTAACGCAAATTGGCATTAATCAATTTGTCACCAATTACTTTTATAGGTTTGGTTATTTTAATAGTACCGTGGTCGGTGGTAATGAAAATGGGAATTTTTTGTGCAGACAGATATTTTATCATATCTAACAGCGTAGAGTTTTCAAACCACGATTTGGTAACGCTACGATAAGATTTTTCGTCCTCTGCGAGTTCTCGAATCAAATCCACTTCAATGCGTGCGTGCGAAAGCATATCAACAAAATTGAAAACAATGACATTCAACTGATTTTGCATAAGTTGATGCATATTGTCAAAAACTTTTTTTCCAAAATCAACATTTAAGATTTTTGAAAACGAAAATTTCACATTTTTACCGTAACGTTTTAAATATTCGCCGAGTAGAGGTTGTTCAAATTGATTTTTACCACCTTCGTCATTTTCGTTCAACCACATATTAGGGTATTTTTTAGCAATTTCGCCGGGCATAAGTCCTGCAAAAAGTGCATTCCGTGAATAATGCGTAGCCGTAGGCAGAATACTGTAAAACATATCTTCCGAATCTGTTCTGTAATACTCGTTAATAAGCGGTTGAAGTGTTTTCCATTGGTCGTAGCGTAAATTATCAATGAGAAATAAAAAAACGGGAGTATCTTTAATAGACGGGAAAAGTTTTTCTTTCAAAATAGTGTGAGAAAGTAACGGTTTTTCAATGCCATTGCCTAATAGCCAGTTTTGATAATTGCGTATTACATATTTACTAAAACAAGTATTGGCTTCAATTTTCTGGTCGGCAAGAATTTCCGCAATACCCACATCTTCAATTTTTTCCAGTTCAAGTTCCCAATAAACAAGTTCTTTGTACAGTTTTTCCCATTCTTCTAAAGATAATCTATCGGAAATCTTCATAGATATTTCTCTAAAAGACTGTTGATAAGCAAGTGCACTTTTTTCGGTAACCAATTTTTTGTTTTCCATATTCTTTTTGAGACACAACAAAATTTGGTTGGGATTTACCGGTTTTATCAAATAATCGGCAATACTTCCGCCAATGGCGTCTTCCATAATATTTTCCTCTTCACTTTTAGTAATCATCACAATAGGAACACTTTGATTAATGGTTTTCATCCGTTTTAGCGTGTCAATACCAGTAAGTCCGGGCATATTTTCATCTAAGAAAACAATATCCACAATTTGGGTTTCCAATATCTCTATAGCATCGTTTCCGCTCACTACAGGAATAACTTTATACCCTTTATTTTGTAAAAAACTAATGTGGGGCTTCAATAACTCAATTTCATCGTCTGCCCATAAAATGGTAATATCCATAAAAAATTTCAATTTAATAATTATACTTCAAAACGAATATTATTAGATTTATTTTATTCTAATCAATAATTATTTTTAATTCAAATCCCAAAATGTGTTTACAAAATGAAACTATCATTATTTTTGTTTACATTTCGCAACGCACAATTATGTTTACGTATGTAATATTATCTATTATCTGTATATTTTTTGTTAAATAGCAAAAATATTGATTTATTATTACACTAATTTATTGATTTTCAAATATATTATAATTATTAATTAATATTTATAATCATTATTTTAATGTATTTATTTCAACAATTCTTGAAAATCTATTATTTTTATATTAAATTGTTGATTTTTAAATATTTATTATTATTATTTAACTAATACTATAATAATTTTATCAACAATTACAAAAGTAAAACAATAAAAATCTATTTTTGCACAAATGTAATATTAATAATTTTACAAACATAAACAGTATGGAAAGTATGATTGACAGAATTAAACAGATAATAGAGTATTATAAATTATCTCCTGCATCCTTTGCCGAACAGATTGGAATCAATCGTTCAAACTTAACGCATCTTTTTTCGGGCAGAAATCAACCCAGTTTAGATCTTGCCAAAAAAATCCTACACAATTATCCCGAAATAAAAACCGAATGGCTCATTATGGGTGTTGGTGAAATGATGCGGGGAGAGGCTGAAAAAGAATTAGATAACAAGATTAAAAATGAACGGAAGATTTATGAAGAAGAAAGTGCGCCGGATTTATTTTCAGTACAACCACATTACAACACGGCAAAGGAAACTGTACCACAAAATCACAATGCAACTCCTGTAGAATCGGCTGTAGTATATCCTAATAAAGTGAGTGAGCAAATATCCGATTCTCGTGAGGTTGAGAACACAATGCCGCAAATTGAACAAAAAGACCTCAATCCGAGTTATTTACCCTCCTACCCTGCCCCATCATCACCGGCATCTATTAGCAAAATCATATTTTTTTATTCAGACAATAGTTTTGAAATATATAATCCAAAAAAATAATTTTGCACAGATTATTTTTCCGAATCTAACTCTGAGAAAATTCACAAATTGTTTTTCTCACCTCTCTATCCACCTCCAAATATTCTTCAATCATTTCAGGTTGAGAAAAAGGAATACGTTCCAATGCTTTTTCTATCATTTTAGGAATATCCGTAAATTTAATTTTTCCACTTAAAAACTTCGCTACTGCTACTTCATTTGCCGCATTTAACACACAGGGTTTGTTGCCGCCTGCTTTCGATGCCTGATATGCCAGAGATAAACAGGGAAAGCTGTTGGTATCAGGTTTTTCAAAGGTGAAAGTAGGATAATCTGTAAGATTAAATCGTGAAAACTCATTGTTCATTCTTTGAGGAAAGGTGAGCGCATATTGAATGGGCAGTTTCATATCGGGCACTCCTAATTGGGCTTTCACAGAGCCATCTATAAACTGAACTAACGAATGAATAATGGATTGCGGGTGTACAATCACTTCAATTTTATCTAAATTAATATTAAACAACCATTTAGCTTCAATTACTTCCAACCCTTTATTCATTAGCGTGGCGCTGTCTATTGTAATTTTATTTCCCATATTCCAGTTCGGATGTTTCAGTGCCTGTTTGCAAGTTGCTTTTTCAAGTTCTGCTATTGATTTTCCTCTAAAAGGACCTCCTGAAGCGGTAAGAATAATCTTTGCAATTTCATTTCCCTGTTCGCCAATCAGGCATTGAAAAATAGCGGAGTGTTCGGAATCCACAGGAATTATCGGTACATGTTTTTCTTTTGCTTTCTGCATCATCAATTCACCGGCAACGACCAAGGTCTCTTTGTTGGCAAGCGCTATCGGTATTTCGTTTTCAATGGCGGCATACACCGGCGCAAGTCCCGCAATGCCTACAATACACGACAGCGCCATATCAATACTGTCCATAGACATACACTCTATTAACGACTTCATTCCGGAGAAAACCTTGCAATCTTCTTTTACCAAAGCGTTTTTTACTTTTAAATAATGACTGTCATCAATGATAACCACTGCATTAGGTTTGTATTTTTGCGCCTGTTGAATGAGTAAGTCACTGTTGGAATAACCGGATAGTAGTTCAACTTCAAATATATCAGGAAATTGGTCAATTACTTGCAGGGCTTGCGTTCCCATAGAGCCGGTAGAACCGAGAAGGGCTATATTACGTTTCAAAATAATTTTGTTTTAACACGGCAAAAATAAAAAAATAATATGGCAAGAACTTGCGAACAAACCCGCAATGCCCTCTTTTGTTTTCAAGTGACACGTGACGAGAAGTGACAGATGATAATCATCAAATCCTCACATCACCTAATCACAGGCACGGTGTCTGATATTGATTTGGGTTTTACATCAATAATTCCTTCTTTGTAAAGTATTAATGAATCTTGGGCGCTGAATGTGGGGTTGTCGGTGTCTTTTTCAATGAGGGTCGGGTCAATGGTGGGCGTTGAGAACTGACTGAAACGCGCTACGTCCACACCCTGACGGATAAAACTGTCAATCTGTGCGCGAAGATTCAAACGGGTGGTATCAATTACAGTTACATAAGTGGGCAGATTGGTATCTTTGTATTTTGCTTTTCCAATCGCAATTTTCATATTGTCCATATCCTCCAAATCGCCTTTAAGGTTAACTCCCAATTTAAAAGGGAGCGGAGATTTCAGTACCGATACGTGGTAGTTGAAGGTCATATCTAAATTATGAATCCCGCTTATGGCGGTTTTGTACCTGTCAATTTCCATAATAAACGGAAATATCTCTATTCGGTTGTTACGCACAAGCAACTCAACACTAATACGTTCTACTAAATTTTTATCACGGTTTTTAAATTTTAAAGTATTTGCAATTTCAGAAAATGTCTTGCCATCAAGCAATACCAGATTTTTACCGCTTATTCGGCAAGCGGTATTCAGACTTGGCAGTTCTATATTCATAGTGGTATCTAATGCGGCTGTTGCGGCAAGTTGACAATTTACCACACCCCTAAAAGATGCCAGCATAGGAACTAAAGAGTCTACGGAAGGTATAATTCTAATAAAATCTTCCACAAGTATCTCCTTAAACTCCAAATCAAGACCAAAAGTAATATCCTTTTTGCTTCGGGTAGCGTAAAGGGCAGTGAGGTCAATTTCGCCCACGCTGGTTTGAGCCACAAAATCCTTTAATTGAATACAGCGGTCGCGTGAAACTAACTCACAGGTAAGTTTATTAATCATTATATCGGCATATTGGGCATATCCCACATCAAGTTTAAGATTAAGAGACACATTTGAAGGTATAACGAGCAATACAGAGGTTGCTTTATTTCTTTCATTTTCATTTTGAATAATCTGTTCTAATTGTTCTTCGCCGTCTGCATTCGTAACTGCTTTTTTATATTCTTCGGAAGCGCCGGAATATGCTGCACCGTTGTAAAAAGCAGTAAGTAACTGATTCATATTGAGCGTATCGGCTTTAATGTCGGCTTCTATTCTCAATCCTCTTCCGGAGGATAATGCTCTGCGGATATTATCCACTTTTCCCGTAACCTTTAACTTTGATTCGCCGCTTTTAATATCAAGATTTTGTAAAGTAATATCGTTTGTAGTAAAAGTAATGTCAATATTTTGCAGGCGGGTTCTCAATGGGAAGTGTGGGGAAACCACTCTGCCCGTGCGCGATTTAAGGCTTCCGTCCACTGTCCACTCACGCAACAACCTGCCTGTTTCAACGTCTCTAATATTCAAGTCTTCGCCGGCAAAGTCATCTGCCCGCCGGTTGCTTTCTCTTTGTCCGCCTGTATTTCCCTGATTCGCATTGCGCCTGTTGGCATTCATTCGTTCTTTTAACAGGGCAGGGTCATTTTTTGTTGCCACGATAGAGAGGGCGGCATCGCGAGCCATCACCCGATTCCCTTGTGAAAAGAATCTGATTTGTTTGGTCTCAACTTCAAAACGAATAGAAGGTAACGTACGATTTTCTCTTGAAGGTAAAATCCTGATGTTGGTTTTCATATCACGTAAAAGAATAGTGGTAGAGTCCACATCGGAATATTGCAAACTGTTTGCCGTAACCTCTCCTATTAAGGGAATAACATTCGAGGTGTCTCCGGTGAGCGCCGCATCGGAACTTCGCATAGATAAATCTATTTTTGAAAACGCAATTATCTGACGGTTGGGCATTCTTATTCGGGCAGTATCGGATTTAAAATCAAGGCTTAACAATTTGAATACTTCGCCGGTTCTTTTGCTTGTTCTCGTTTTTGTGGTATTGATTTCTAAAAAAGTTTTTTCAACCAGTACGCTAATCGTATCTTTGGGAATACGAACGCGCACCCTGTCGGCATTGAACTGTACAATAAGGTTATTTTGCGCTAAATCCTGCTGATTGAGACGACTCGCCAGAAAAGACCCTTCGGCATTAAAAGAGATATTGCCACGTGCGGTAACGCCAAAATCTTCCGGTACAAACTTTTGCAACTCCCGCAAGTTGGCTGAGCCTTTGACTTTCATAACCACGTACGGATCGTCAAACAGATTGGTAACATTAACATTGCCTTCAAGTTTCACGGCAAACGCATCTACATTAAAAGTTTTCAGTTTAATACCTGTCTCTTGTGGAGAAAATGGGTCAAAATGAAAAGAGGCGTCCACCGCAATATTATCTATCTTAGATTCCAAATCTTTATAAATTAAAAATCCTTTTGGAATTTTTAAGTTCACATCCACCATCGGTAATTTGCCTTTTTCTGCAAATTCATAAACGCCTCTGATGTTTGTATTTAAAGTAATGATAATGTTGGTTTTAATTTTTTTTATTTCTTCAGAAACAGTTTCAGGAATAATATCCAAAAGTGATTGTAACGGAATTTTTTCAATTTTACATTCCAAATCTGAATTAATATATCCTTCATTAAGCAAGATATCACCGTTTAGTTTCACTTCGGGAAGATTGGCAACCGTTAAACAGAAGTCCTTAAATCCGAATGCTTTAAAATTATCTAAATCAGTCCGTAATGTTCCATTCAATTTTAAAGGAAGCTTATCTAAATATTGTTGGTTTTCCACAGATGCAGAAGCCATTCCTTCTATGTTTAATTTGTATTCTTTTCGCGGGTCAATAATATCCACTGCGGCAGAATCAAGCGCCAAACAGGCATAAATATGCTCTTTCCTGAGGTCTGCATTTACAGTAAGATTGGAAAATACAAACTTTTTGATGTCAATTTGAGCCATATCGAGGGTAATATTTCCTTTTACAAAAAGCCTGCCGATAGAAGCCTGTATATCCATAGAATCGGGGCAGGATTTTAAATTTACCAACGCCGGACCCCGAATGGCGATACGGTCAATATGGAGGTCTAACTGCGTACTGTCTGCACTTTCCGAAGGTTTGACAATATCCCAGTTTGCCTGCCCTGATGGAGAAATGTACCCAAAAATGTCAGGTTGCGAAAGCCTGATACGTTCTATGTTAATCTTCGACTGCAACAAGTCTTTCACATTAAGCGACACCATCAATTCGTTAAACCGGAGCAGCGTATCGGCATTTTGGGGATGCAGAGCAAGAAATGCAGTATCTTTTTTTAAGGAGTTTGAAATAATCTCTCCGCCCATAAGTTTCACACTCACTTTGGGAAACTCTTCAAACAAAGAAAGATAAACCGTATCAAAAGTTACCTTTGCATCAAAAAACTCCGTACAGTATTTATTTACAATCGGAGTAAGACGTTTGGGGGTTAATAAAAATAAAAACAAAAGAAACGCAATTACAATAAGTCCAATGATTGTTGATAATGATATGATTATCCATTTAACGCTTCTTTTCATAAATATAGAATAGATAGTGGCAAAGAAAGTGTTTTTTGTGATAGGTTAAGAAAAAGTATATCTTTGCATTCAAATTATTGGCTTGGTTATGTATATCATCGGCATTGCGGGCGGTTCAGGCTCCGGAAAAACATCAGTAGTAAAAAAAATCATTAACAGTTTTCCCAATGAAAGCGTGCGCGTTTTATCGCAGGATGCTTATTATAAAGATAATGGCATTCTAACGCAAGAACAACGCGAACAAATCAACTTCGACCATCCTGAATCTATCGAGTTTTCTTTGCTTATTCAACATCTTCAGAAATTAAAAGAAGGGAA
Source organism: Bacteroidota bacterium (assembly GCA_009787115.1). GTDB lineage: Bacteria > Bacteroidota > Bacteroidia > Bacteroidales > WCHB1-69 > WRNX01. Next base: position 10,504 of record WRGQ01000145.1, on the reverse strand, counting down.
GTCTATTGAAATGCCTACCTATTCTTACATTACCTGCACGCGCCAAAAAGAAACCATTCCTGTTGAACCCGGAAAAGTGGTGATTGTGGAAGGTATCTTAATCTTTGCTGATCCTGAACTACGAGATATGATTGATTTGAAAGTTTTTGTAGATACGGAAGCCGACGAACGAATTATGAGAATCATTAAACGCGACGTGAATCAAAGAGGCAGAGGGTTAGACAAATCTATTCAACATTATCAAAAGTTTGTAAAACCGATGCATCAAATATTTATTGAACCTTCAAAAAGATACGCCGATATTATTATTCCAGAAGGCGGACATAACGCCAAAGGAATTGATATTCTGATTTCCAAAATCAGATGGATGTTACGCGAAGGATAATCCTGATACTAATTTTTTGTCAGGATATATTTATCTGCCAATTCGCCGGTAATTACATTTCCGCTCAAGTCAAGTTGTAACAGATAATTTTCACATACCTTGTACATTGTCGGATATTCCTCAACATCCATATTTTCAAGGGTAATAATATTGCCGGTAGCATCCCAAACAAATGTTCCTTCATGGGTATATATTTCATCATCTTTTCCCATGTATTTCCAACTTATCTGATAGGTATTATCCATTTTCAGAATAAGGTTGGTTTCAATACCTTCACAATCTGCACAAGGAAGAATTCCCGAGTATGTGCCTTCCCAGTCTAAACAGGTTTGGGAGTTATCGCCGGTTGCAATCTGGTTCTGCTCCGAACTTCCTCCACATGATTTGCATGCACTTAAACTTAAAAGTAAACATGCGATACTCAAAATAAAAACAATTTTTTTCATAATAACTTAAATTTTTTTAATAATATTTTTTCTTTTTACTAACGATAAAAAAATAAAATATTGCATAATCTTTTATATTTTTGCGGCGTATGAATCTTTACATTGCCATTCCAGCCCTTGACGAATTGGATTTTTTACCCCATACGCTTGCCGCTATTGCCAAACAAAAAACAGAATTTCCTTTTGCGGTTTATGTTTGTGTAAACCAACCCGATGATTGGTGGAACAATGATGAAAAGGTTGAAATTTGTAAAAATAATCAGAAATTATTGCATTTTTTACAAGAGTTTAAAGAGTTTAAAATCAACATTATTGACAAATCTACTTCCGGGCTTGGATGGGGCAGTAATAAGTGCGGCGTAGGCTGGGCGCGAAAAACGTTGTTTGACGAAATTATGAAAACAGTAACCGACGATGACGTGATTATCAGTTTAGATGCCGATACGTTGTTTAATGAGTCTTATTTTCAATCTGTGGGAGAGAATTTTATCCAAAATAAAATAGAGGCGCTATCCGTACCTTATTATCATAAACTCACTGAAAATGAAGATGCTAACCGTGCTATTTTACGTTATGAAATCTATTTGCGCAACTATTTTATCAATATGCACCGCATTGGTTCTCCCTACGCTTTTACCGCTATCGGATCTGCTATTGCCGTGAAAGTGAAAACATTGAAAAAAATAAGAGGAATTACACCCCTTAACAGCGGAGAAGATTTTTACCTGTTACAGAAAATCAGAAAGATGACGCCTATTTCAAACTATAATGCCGAAATGGTGTATCCTGCCGCGCGTTTCTCCACCCGCGTGTCTTTCGGAACCGGTCCCGCTATGATAAAAGGCAATAGCGGCGATTGGACAAGTTATCCTATGTATCATTATTCATTATTCAATAAAATTAAAGAAACCTACGACATTATTCCGCAACTTTTTACAGAAGATATAGAAACGGAATTTGTTAATTTTTTGAAAGAACAATATAAAACCAATGATTTGTGGAGCCCGTTGCGCAAGAATTTCAAAACGTTGCCGCAATTTACCCGTGCCTTTCACGAAAAAGCCGATGGGTTGCGCATTTTGCAGTTTTTGAAAGCAATGAACAATGACGAGTTCCAAATTACGAATGACGAGTTAGAGTTGAATGCTATACGAGATGGGTTGTTTGCAATAGAGATGGAATTGCGAAAAATAGCACAATAAGACAATTATTCTCTTTTTTGTGTATAAAAATAATTACAATATATCAACTACCAATTGTGAATTTTCAAACCTAACTACCTTTACTTCTGTATCTTTTTCAATTACACCATATTCTGAAACGGCATCGTAGATTTCATCATCAATTTCCACTTTACCTGCGGGGCGCAAGAGAGTGGCAGCACGTCCCGTTTTTCCAATCAATGCGTTCATCGTAAGGTCTTGCGAAATAAAACCGGTTTCTTTCCCTAATTCGGTTTTCAGCGCAATGCTTCCCAATCTGGAATTAGTATTTATTATTTTCATTCCCAACCAGATAGAAGATAAAAATCCGGCAGTGGAAAATCCTAAGACAACAGCAATTTTTTTGATGATGGCAGTGGGTGGCGTAAATGAGAAATCAAATCCGAAATTCAAAGTCATAGACAATACCAAAGCAGTTATTATCAATAGAATACCAAAAATTCCGGCAATTCCGAAACCCGGAATCACAAATATTTCCAAAAGGAGCAAACCAATTCCGAGAATAAAGAGCAATATCTCCCAATGCTCTGCTAACCCTTGCAAATAATGTGGCGCAAAATAGAGCGCCGCTGCCACTAAAGCAGCAATAAGCGGAAAACCCACGCCCGGAGTTTGCAGTTCAAAGTAAATTCCTCCTATCATAATCATAATCAACAATCCGCTTACCAAAGGATTTAACAGGAAAAGAATTATCTTTTCAATAAAGCCGGTTTCCTGTTCTACAAAGTAATAATCATCCACGCCGGCTAATTTCATCACGTCCGCTTTCGAGTTGGCTTCTCCTTCGCAAAAACCGAATTGAATGGCTTCGGTAGTCGTAAAAGTCAAAACTTTTCCCTTTTCGCTCACTCCGGGTACTTCCACATCGGGATCCACCATTGCCTGAGCCATATCGGGGTCTCTTCCGTTAGTAATTGCAGTAGCGCGCATCATTGAGCGCATATACGACTGGTATTTATCGGGCATTACTTCGCCTGTTTGATTTACCACAGAAGCAGCGCCGATAGATGCGCCCTGCGACATATAGATGCTATCGCAGGCAATAGAGATAAGCGCACCGGCAGAAGCGGCATTTTTATCAATAAACACAAAAACCGGCATAGTAGCGTCTAACAATAGTGTACGAATATTTTCAGCGGCTTCCAACTCGCCGCCAAAGGTGTTTAAGTGCAAAAATAAAATATCAGCATTTTGATTTACCGCCTCTTTAACCGCCAATTCCGTTTTGCGTTGTGCCGGTTTGGCAATCGTTTCATCAATAGTAAAATAATATACTTTTTGTTGTGCAAAAGAAAATAGAGGTAAAAATAGCAATATGAACAATTGAAGTAAAAAACCTCTCACCGCAAACTTCTTAGCACTCATCGTTCACCGCATTATTGTTTTTTAAAATAGGAATCCACTTTTTCTTTAAGTTCAGCAGGAACCTCCATATCTAAACGTACATATATTCTTGAAAGCATAACATTATTATCGCGGTCTTCATTATTAATACTGTATGCTTTTTCTGCCCATGGAAGCACTAATTTAAAAATTTCAAGTGATTTATTAAGGGCTGTTTCAGCTTCCGCGTATTTGCGTGGTTTTTCATTTAATTTGTCTTCTCTCAATTTTACATAATCAAGCGCTTCACAATTATAGCGGTATGCCATTTGCTGATTCAAATTAAAATCATTTGGAGCAATCTCCAATCCTTTGTTAATCATTTCTTCGGCAAGTAAATACTCTTTTATATTGATTAAATGTAATGAAACCATATTGATAACTTCCAAGTTATCAATATATTGTTCAAACATTTTCACTGCGGCTGCTTTAAGTTTTGCAGTATCGCCAATCATCGCTAAATAATCTAATTCAGCGCCTTTTACATCAATGGCTAAGGAATCTGGAATTATTTTACGTGCCTGATTTAATATTTCACTACATTTTACGGTATCATTCTCTTTTTTATAAATATCATACAAACTCAAATATATATCGGAAACTGCTACATTTAATTTAGCAGCATCCAACAATGTTTTTTTACAGTTTATATCATCACCTAAGGCTTTATAACAATTTGCCAAATCTATATATGCATATCCTAAATATTTTGCATATCCCTTCATATCAGCTCTATAACTACGAATTGCCATATTAAGAAGTTTAATAGCTCCCGCATAATCTTTGTTGTTCATAGCCTCAATAGCCAAATTATGAATGGGGGTTGCCGATAACAACTGACCATCTTTGGCATCTAATAAACCCTGTGAAGATTTAATATTCGGGTTAAGTTCTACGGCTTTATAAAAGGATTCATTCGCAGTAATTATTGCATCGGGCCAACGAATTACATACTTGGAATCTTTATTTTTTCTTTCAACTTCATAATCGTATAACTGAATAAATACATTGCCGCGAACTAACCAAACATCAGCGCTTGATTCATTACCGGGGAAACAATTTTCCTCCATTAATTTTCTTGCTTTAGGAACCTCTTTTAAGCTCACTAATGAATAAGTAACATCTTTAAGACAGGCAGGTTGTGCAATTAATAAATAACTTGTGAAACATAAGAAGGTTACAAATAGAAATGTTTTTTTCATTTTAATTGATTTTTTAAGTTAATTTTTTTCGTTAATCGGGTTGCAAATAAACAATTTTTTTTAATCAGTCATTTATTTTTTTTTCGTCTTTTCTTATTGATAAATACAATCATTCTTTCTGCTTCTGTTTCAACCTCTTCAAAATTAATATGATTGACTAATACGGGTTCTAACTTGCAAATAACAGGAGTGCCCACCCATTGTTCTGGTAAACAAATGATAACCGTATCTGTTTTTGGAAGTAAAAGTATCTTTTTCATCGCACTTATAAGATTAAAATCAATATGTGACAATGTAACCAAATGCTGAAAAAGTGACTTTTTTTAATATTTTTCTGCATATTTTTTACTAATTTGTTCAATTTGTTAATATTTGCATTATTCTATAATAATATTTTAATTTTCAAGCAAATATATTTTTTTTCAAACATCAATTTACAATATAATACAAAAGATCATTTTTATTATAAATAACTGATATATAAACTAATAATAATTAAAACAAAAAAAAAGAAAAGGAAAGTGGGTATCAGCAATAGAAAAAATATATTTTTGCGCCCTCAAAAACGAAGGATGTTTAAGTAGCTCAGCAGGTAGAGCACATCCCTTTTAAGGATGGGGTCCTGGGTTCGAATCCCAGCTTGAACACAAAAAAATTAATAATGATTAATCAAAATGTTGTGTATCATTGCACAACATTTTTTTTTACGCCTTCCCGTAAAATTCCAAAATCTTAATTCTAAATAAAAAATCAAATTTAGACTGTATCAAATTGGATTGTGCTTTTAAGTATTTGTTTTTGGCATCATTAAATTCATAGTTTGTGGAAGAACCCGCATTATATTTTACCTCTTCGTATTGAAATGCAACCAGAGTAGCGGTGTGTGCAACCTGCGAGGCTACATATTTTTCTTTTGCCGCTACTGCATTTACATACGCCTGCTCTATGTTTTTGATTAATGCCCTTTTTGTTTCTTCCAACTGCAACTCTTGCGATTTTACTCTGATTTTCTGTTGTTTAACATTATAATAGGTCGAAAGTTTATCAAAAATAGGAATCGTTAATGTAAGTCCTATAGCTTCGCCGGCATTCTTTCTAAATTGTTCTCCAAAAGGCAAATTCGGTTGTAAAGCAATCTCGTTAAAACGATAGTAATATCCCGTTCCAAAGTATGCGCTCAATCCAAGTGTGGGATACCATCCCGATTGCGAAACTTTAATATCGCGCTTTGCCTGCTCGATACGGGTCATCGCAGCCAAAATAGCAGGACGATTATTCAAGGCATTATCTACCACCGTATTAACATCAATATTTTTATCTAAAATAGCATCAATATTCGATTTATCACCTTCCGTAACAATATCAAACTTATCTATTTCAGGATAATTCATCAATTGGGCTAAATCTAATAATGATAAACGAACACTGTTTTCCGCTTCTACCACAGAAAGTTGATCTGATGCCAATGTGGATTTTGCCGCATACAGTTCTGCATCTGAGTTCTTACCGTTATCCACTAAAAGTTTTATTCTATTCTCTTGTTCCTTATCTAATATTACCTGTGCTTTCATTACCTCCAACATCTCTTTGTTTAATAAGACCTGAAGATAGTAAGCGGTAACCATAAGTTCTATATTCTCTTTGGCATCTTCAATATCAAATAATGTAGCATCTAAATTTAATTGGTCTGATTTAATTTGATGGTGCGTACGCAATCCTTGAAAAATATCCATATTCATTCCTACTGAAAAACTTGTTGTGGATTGTGAGATATCTACTTTTTCGTTATTCGATAAAGTAGAACGTCCTAAATCGAGATTTTGCCCTACATTTGCTCCAATTGAAGGGGCAATACTTGTTTTCCGTGCCTTTAACTGAATATAGTTAGATTCTTTTTCCAATATTTTCTGTTTCACGGAATAACTGTTTTCTAATGCAAAATCAACACACTCTTGCAATGACATCTTTTTTTGCGCATATAATTGATTTATAGATAAGAAGAAGAAAATTAAACCACTTATTAATGAGATTTTATAATTGAATTTCATAGTAAAAAATTAACGATACAAATAAACACGTTTTTTAATTTATTCGGTGAATGATAAAAAACTATTTTCGCGCATACTTTTTACATAAAATCAATGAAAAAACATATTTTTTCAATTTTCTGCTTCTTTTTTACAGTTTTTACACAGATTTATGCACAAATTCCTTCAGGTTATTACAACTCAGTGAATGGAAAGAAAGGCAAAGAACTTCAAATTGCATTAAATCAAATTATTAAAAGTCACAGAAGCGTAACATATTCGGAAGTTTGGATTTACTATCAATATACGGATGTTAAACCTAATGGGAAGATTTGGGATATTTATTCTAATCATGACTTTGAATATAGGACAGACCAGTGTGTGAATATCGGCAGTAGCGAAGGAATTTGCTATACGCGCGAACATTCGTTTTGTCAAAGTTGGTTCGGGGGGGGGCAAGCCGCACCCTATACCGATATTTTTCACCTCTATCCTGTTGATGGATGGATAAATACCAAAAGAAACAATAACCCTTACGGGAAAGTAGAAACTCCATCTCAAATTTTTTCAAATGGTTCAAAAATGGGGATAAATACTTATCCTAGCGCCCCTAATGTTACTTGTTATGAACCTGTTAATGATTATAAAGGAGATCTTGCACGTTCATTTTTCTATATGGCAACACGCTATATGTTTGAAGATGAAAATTTTCAAAACCCTTCCCCAATGACTAACAAATCGCAACTGCAATCGTGGGCGTTGAATATGCTGTTGGAATGGCATCAATTAGACCCGGTAAGCCAGAAAGAGCAAGAGCGCAACAACGCTATTTATGCCGTGCAGAAAAATAGAAACCCTTTTATTGACCATCCTGAGTGGGTAGGCAAAATATGGGGAAATGATTCTATAAATCCTGTAGTAATTACTATTGAAAATCCACCTGAAAAACCTGCAATCAAGTGGTCGGCGCTTACAGATAATAGAACTTTGAAGATTACTTTTACTCAACCGATGGTGGCATGGACTACGGAAAATCCATTAAATTATTCTATAAATCAAACCGTTGCGGTTACTTCGTTACACTATCTGAATGATACATTAACCGTTCATCTCGGTGGTTTGTTTTCGCAAAATACTACCTACATTTTAAGTATTAAACACTTGTTATCTAAAAATATGGCATTTTTAGATGATGCAACAGTTGCGTTTTTTTATCCCTATCAGGTAGAACAAAAACCGTTGTTGGCATGGACTTTCGACAATTTACAGGGAAAACCGAACACTCCGAAGATTATTGCTGCCGATTATCATTTATTGGATACAATTTCAGAAGCGGTTTTATATTGCGATGGAACATATCAGTCAAGTGATTGGTTGTGTGCAAATTCCGGCACTGAATTAGATGCTTTTTCCGGAACTGTAGCGGGGGATCCGCGTTCAACGCCTGTAGCCGGAAATGCCATCGCTTTCGCAAATACAACTGCCAACGGTAAAAGTATTGTTTTAAAATTTCCAACCAAAGGATTTTTTAATTTGGTTTTAAGTATGGCAGTGCGCAGAACGGCTACCGGATTTAATTCACATCAATGGGAATGGAGTTTAGACGGAGTAAACTACACACTTATTGATGATGCCAATACCTGTCCCACTGTTGCAGGAAATTTTGTGCTTACTACATTAAATTTGAGTACGATAAATGAGTTAGAAGACTGTGAAGCAGTTTTCTTGCGTTTAACTTTCTCCGGCTGTACCGGCGCTACAGGAAATAACCGTTTGGACAACATTACTGTTCGTGGAGTTCCCATTCAAGAAAATAGTATTGATAACAAAAACATAAAGAGTAACCGGTTTTTCATTGCCCCTAACCCTAATCAGGGACAGTTTCAAATTATCAATCCCAATGCTGCTGATTTTTTTAATACCGATTATATAATTTTTAATTCTTTTGGGCAAATAATTAAAATCGGAAAAACAGATGCACTATGTATTGATATTTCCGAACAACCGAATGGAATTTACTATTGCAAAATATTAGGGGAGTGTTTGAAGGTGGTAAAGTGGTAAGATGATTATTTCACCGACTTCACAATGGCTTCTACTTCGCGCAGGTAGTCGCGTTTTTCTTCTTCGGGTGCGTAAACAAAACCGCCTACAGAGATAACATTTTCTCCGGTTTTATCAAGAAAAGAGAAATTATAGAAGGGTCCTCCCATTTTGTCGCCTACACACTCCCAAAGTCCGCGCAATTCAGCGCCGGTAATTGCACCAACGGTAACATTATCTTTGTATAATGGAAACGGTTGTACTTCAGCCACAACGGGATAGGCATCTTTCACCGCCCCTGGAATATAGGTTTTGGTGATTTCATTACGGGCATTCATTAACCCTTGTTTCGACAAATCGTTACCCTGAGTTTTATAGATAATGATAAACCTGTCATTTCTAACTGTTTTGAAACGCAACCATATAAAATCTTTATCTTCGCGAGCTACATTGTAGGTACCCGGAATGGTTATCCGAATATCGAAGTTCTCTTTTATTTTTTTCTCAATGAAGGGGTCATTATTTGAAGAAGTATAATACTGAACTCGTTTTAAATCGTTATCATAGAGCGCATTAATAATATCGTTTTCATTTTCCATAAAGAGTAACATCAAACTATTCATATCGTTTCCTCTAAAATAAATATGTATCTGCGGACTTGACCAAACATTAGTTTCAATACTATAGGTATTGGAAGCATAATTAGGATTTATGTCAAACTGAATAATGTTTCTATGTCGTTGAAAATGAGAAGTAAAATCTTTATTTTCAAAAATTAACAGGTCAAACATCGGTTCAATTTGATTGAGTCCGGGTTGCGGTTGGGTAAGGATTCCCTTAATGTAGTTTAACGCTTCTTTAGAAGCATATTTCTGGTCTAACACCAAAATCACCTCTCCGGCTTTACCGTTTGAAAAGTTATCTACTTTAATTCCTTTCACTCCGTTTTTTTTGCACGAAAAAAGGGATAAGGCTACCATAAACAGGCAAATTGTGTAAAATGTTGTTTTTTTCATAATTAATAAGGGTTAAAAAATTAAGGGGTTAAAGGGTTTATAGGTGTAAGTGGGATTCTTGGTTTATAGTTTGTAGTTAAGAATATGTATAAGAAAAAGTGTTATTTTACAAGTTAAATTCTAAACGCTGATTAGCTTATGATTATTATTCATAAGCAAAAATATAATGGCTTACTAAAAAATCTTGTTTGTCTTGTAAATCTTATAAAAATCTTGGTTCAATACAATCTTCCAAACAAATCATAACTTTCTGCCTGCTCAATGAAAACAGAATAGAACTCACCTATATTGAGTTTTTTATTAGCATGAACAAACACTAAATTATCCACTTCAGGAGAGTCAAACTCTGTGCGACCTACATAAAAGTCATCTTCTTTTCTATCTATTAATACACGTAGCGCTTTTCCTGTTTTTTTCTGATTATGTTGCAGTGAAATAGACTCTTGCAGTTCCATAATTTCTCTTACACGATGATTTTTTTCTTTGGTTTTCACGGGGTCTCCGAGTTCAAAAGCGGAAGTTCCTTCTTCGGGAGAATAAGCAAATACACCCAACCGCTCAAAACGCATCTCTTTCACAAACTCAACCAACTCATTATGCTCTTTTCGGGTTTCTACGGGGTAGCCTGAAATCAAAGTAGTACGTAGTGCAATTTCGGGAACGGCGTTGCGAACTGTTTCCAAAAATTTGTATATCTGTTGTTTATTGCTGCCGCGTTTCATACTTTTAAGCACATTATCGCTAATATGTTGCAACGGAATATCCAAATAGCGGCAAAA
>WRGQ01000144.1 GCA_009787115.1 Bacteroidota bacterium | reverse complement strand
TAGACACGCAGGACTTAAAATCCTGTGACCATTGCGGTCGTGCGGGTTCAAGTCCCGCCCGAGGTACGAAATCTACACTAAGGTGTAAACAATGCGGAAGTAGCTCAGTTGGTAGAGCATGACCTTGCCAAGGTCAGGGTCGCGAGTTCGAGTCTCGTTTTCCGCTCGCAAAGACAGTCTGAAATGGCTGTCTTTTTTTGTTTATATCTAAGTATGGGATTGTCTTTAATGATCCTACACATTGGTCATGCTCACTTCCCCCAACTATCCCTGTCCAAACTTCTATAATGAATTGCCTCTGCTAAATGCTCTATTTCAATGTTCATTGAGTTATCCAAATCGGCTATGGTTCTGGCAACTTTTAAGATACGGTCGTAGGCGCGGGCGGAAAGTCCCAATTTTTCCATTGCTATTTTTAAAAGCTCTTCTCCTTCTTTCGAGGTAGTGCAGTTGGTTCTTACCATTTTGCTACTCATTTGCGCGTTGCAAAACACATTATCAATTTTTTCAAAACGTTTGCGTTGAATGGCACGTGCTGCAATTACCCGTTCTCTAATTCTGGCGCTGGGTTCAATAGGCACAATAGATGCTAACTCTGCGTGCGATACGGGGACTACTTCCACGTGAATATCAATTCTATCCATCAAAGGACCGGAAACTCTGTTCAGATACTTTTGTACTGCTCCCTGCGGGCAAGTGCAGGCTACTTTGGGGTTGTTGTAGTTTCCGCAAGGGCAGGGGTTCATAGCGGCAACAAACATAAAAGAAGCGGGAAACTCAACGCTGTATTTGGAGCGTGCCACGCTTACATATCGGTCTTCCAAAGGTTGACGCATCACTTCAAGTACGGTTCTTTTAAATTCAGGAAGTTCATCTAAAAAGAGAACACCGTTGTGCGCCAACGAGATTTCGCCGGGTTGCGGGTGCTGTCCACCGCCTACCAATGCTACATCTGATATTGTGTGGTGTGGAGCACGAAACGGACGCACTGAAACTAACGAGGCATAGCGGCTCATTTTTCCGGCAACCGAGTGAATTTTGGTAGTTTCCAATGCTTCGTTCAATGTTAACGGCGGTAAAATGGAAGGAAGTCGTTTTGCCAACATCGTCTTTCCGGAGCCGGGCGAGCCGATAAGGATAATATTATGTCCGCCGGCTGCGGCAATCTCTAACGCACGCTTAACGTTTTCCTGACCTTTAACATCCGAAAAATCGAACTCATACTCATTTAAACTGCGCTGAAATTCATCGTGAATATTAATTTTTGTAGGTTCTATGGGAATATCTGCATTAAAAAAATCAATCACCTGTTTAATATTTTCAACGCCCAGCACTTCAATATCGTTTACAATGGCGGCTTCGCGGGCGTTTTGAATGGGCAAAATCACTCCCTTTTTTCCGCGTTTTCGTGCTTCTATGGCAACAGGCAGCGCCCCGCGTATGGGTTGTAGTTTGCCATCGAGCGATAACTCTCCCATAATATAGTAATCTGCTACTTTTTCTGCGCCTCTAATTTGCTCTGAAGCAATGAGAATGCCGATGGCAAGCGTTAAATCATAAGCAGAGCCTTCTTTCCGGATATCGGCGGGCGCCATATTGATAACGATCTTTTTAACAGGAATTTTGTAGCCATAGCAACGCAATGCGGTGTCAATGCGTTGCTGACTCTCTTTTACGGCGCTGTCGGGCAAACCGACCAACATAAAATTAACGCCAAGTTCTATACTGACTTCAATGATGGTGGGAATTGCTGCAACCCCCATTAGAGCGCAACTGTAGGTTTTTATGAGCATAGTTTTTTGTCGGCGAAAATATCTTTTTTATGATACGAAACATCAAAAAAATAATTTTATCTAATTGATTATCAAATAAATAAATATTACAAAATGAGATAATATGACACTCATTTTTTACAAAAATGTACAAAAGAACAAGAATAATGCAGAAAAAATTTGAGATTGCCGTTTTTTCTACGTTATGAGAATTTTTTTATTTAGCATTAATATACTTTTTGAAACTAATTGAGGTAAGTTTTTTTACATCCTTTCCGGCACATCAATACCCAACAATTTCATCGCTTTTTTGACGGTTGTTGCGCAATGGGCTGCAATTTGCAAACGCAAAGCACGTTGCTGTTTATCTGTCTCCTTAAAAATAGGAATCTCCTGATAGAAACGATTAAACTCTTTTGCCAACTCAAAGACATAATTGGCAATGAGTGCGGGACTGAGCATATTCGCGGCATTTTCTAAAACCGCATCATATTCATATAACAGTTTGATAAGTTCTTTTTCAGGATTTCCAAGTGTAAAATCCGATAAAAAATCAACGACTTTACAAGCTATTTCATTTTCTTCTGCTTTGCGTAACAACGATTTAATACGTGCGTGGGTGTATTGAATGAAAGGCGCGGTATTCCCGTTAAAATCAATAGATTCTTCGGGATTGAAGAGCATGTTTTTTTTAGGGTCAACTTTAAGAATAAAGTACTTTAGCGCGCCCATTCCCAGCATTTCGTACAGTTCGGAGGCTTCCTGCTCTTCAAAATTGAATTTGCCCAACGCTTCTGAAGTTGCTTTGGCTTCCTGAAACATTGCCTCCATTAAATCGTCGGCATCTACTACCGTTCCTTCCCGCGATTTCATTTTTCCAAACGGCAGTTCTACCATACCATACGACAAATGTTCGATAGTTTTTCCGTACTCTTTATGCAGTTTTTTATCTAAAATCAATTTTAATACATCAAAATGGTAATTCTGTTCATTACCAACTACATAAATCATTTTTTCGGGCTGATATTCATTATAGCGCAATTGTGCGGTTCCCAAATCCTGTGTCATATATACCGACGTGCCGTCGGAGCGCAACAGCAACTTTTCATCTAATCCCTCACCGGATAGATCTACCCACACTGAGCCGTCCTCTTTTTTATAAAATACTCCGGAGTTCAAACCTTCCTCTACAATCTGTTTTCCTGACAGGTAAGTTTCAGATTCGTAATATATTTTGTCGAAATGAATACCCAGGCGTTTGTAGGTTTTTTCAAAACCCTCATACACCCAGCCATTCATTTGTGTCCATATCTTTTTCACTTCAGGGTCGTTTTCTTCCCATTTTCGCAACATCGTTTGTGCTTCCTGCATTAACAGCGACTTTTTTTGTGCCTCTTCTTCCGAAAAACCTTTTGAAACCCATTCGGAACTCTCTTTTTTAAGTTCTTTGTCAAATATTACATAATATTTTCCTACCAGATGGTCGCCTTTGATACCTGCGCTTTGGGGCGTTTCATTGTTTCCAAACTTTTGCCATGCCAACATTGATTTGCAGATATGAATACCTCTGTCGTTTACCAGATTAACACGAACAACACGATTTCCGCACGCTTCAAGAATATTGGCTACGGCATTGCCTAAAAGGTTATTGCGAACGTGCCCCAAATGCAAAGGCTTGTTGGTGTTAGGGGAGGAGTATTCGATAAGGATCTTTGGTTTTTGAGGATCTTTGCTTTCTACTTTCTGCTTTCTGCTTTCTGCTATTATTTTTAACCAAACATCTTCCTGTAATACAATATTCAAAAATCCTTTAATGACATTAAATCCTTTCACCATTTCAGCATATTCTGCCGTTAATTTTTCGCCAATCTCTGCGGCTAAATAGTCAGGTGATTTGCGGGTGGCTTTTACGTAGGGAAATACTACAAAGGTAAAATCGCCTTCAAACTCTTTCTTGGTTTTTTGAAGGGTGTTGAAGTTAATATCTACTTCATACTCATACAGTTCAAATAGAATTTTTTGAATGTAAGATGCTAATGTTTGTTGCAAATTCATTGAGATCATTTTAGTTTTCTAAAGATTCAAATATTTCAAAAAGGTCATCAACAGGGAACTGGCGGGCAACAATTTTGTGTTGTTTGTCAATAACGAAAATGGCAGGGGTATCGGCAAAATTAAAATACTCAACGGCATCGTAGTTAGGCTCTTCAATAGCATAGCTGGTATTAAACCATTCCAAATGGTGGTTTTTAATAAAGGTAATCCATCTGTCATAGTCTTCCGTAACAGAGCATGCTATTACTTCAAAATTATAGAGATTATGATATTTGGTATAAAAATCACAAAGTATGGGAGTATATTCAATGCAGTGTTCGCAATCGGGATCCCAAAACCAAAGGATAGTGTATTTTGCGGGAATCTCTGCAGTAGAAATTTTGTGATGGTCGTTGGTATAAGATTCAAAAACAGGTATGGTTTGCCCCACCAAAGTTTTTCTCATTCTATCGGCAATTCGTTGAAAAACATTTATTTCAGAATCTGAAATAAATACGGATTGGCTTATTTTTGAAACATAATTATCCACAAGATATACAAAAACAGTATCAAATTTAGGGTCGGCATTCATATATAAATGAATTAACTTTTTAAGATAAAAATCTTTTACATCTATTTGGGTGCGCGACGGTTTTTCGTTTAATATGCGTTCAAACAGATTTTCAATGCTTGAAATCACGTTTTCAGGAGTTTGTGGGTAAAGCGATTCCATAAAAAAATCTTTCAACTCTACGTCTAATGGGGTGTACATTAATCGAATATCTTTAAAATCAATATTATCAAAATAATGGGCAATTAGAAATTGATAATACTGTTGAGCGGCGGCATCTCTACCTTCGGGACTGCCCCAGTGAAATTCGGGAACAGGCACAGGAATATACTGAGCCTTCACATACTTCGCCAACAATGATTCGGGAGTAGTATAATAATAGGGTCGAATATCGTTTCCGGCTTCTAAATCTTTTTTAAAATTTTGATAAACAATATTTTCATCGGAATTAACAAACACAATTTTATCACCGGTAGCGTCAATAGTAAATTTTCGACTATTATCAACAATAAAGTCTGTTAAAAGAGTTCCTTTTTGCGATTCAATGCAGTAAAATCCGGAAGGCAATTCTTTTTTATTGTTTTTGAAAACATACTGTTTATTTGCGTATTTGGCGCTATCTGCAATGTATGCTTTATTGCCGTATATACCGGTCAAATAAAGATATTTATCTTTCACTGTTTGAGTTTTAAAAACAATTTCATAACCTGTTGTTGAAGGTTGGGAAAAAGAGAGAAAAGGTAATGAAACAGTGCAAAAAACTAATAGAAATCGTGTAAACTGTTTTAGATTCTTCATTTTGTATAAATTTGCGGCAAATTTATAATTTTTCTTGCACGAGTGGACTACTATTATTCTTACAAAAATTATTTAATAAAACAGTTTGGCGCGAGGGTGCAGAAACTTACGATAGATGCTGGTTTTACCTGCCCAAACCGTGATGGAACGCTGGGAGAACATGGTTGCACTTATTGCGATAACGACGCCTTTAATCCGTCATACTGTACGCCGCAAAAATCGGTGCAGCAGCAAATAGGGGAGGGGATTGAATTTCATAAAAACAGATATCGCAGGACTGAATCTTATTTGGCGTATTTCCAAGCCTATTCCAATACGTATGCTTCGTTAGAAAAATTGAAAGAGATTTATCAGCCTGCTATTGAACATCCTGAAATAAAGGGAATTGTTGTGGGTACGCGCCCCGACTGTTTGGAAGATGAAAAATTAGATTTTTTTGCGGAATTAGCGCAAAAGATGTTTGTTTCTATTGAAATCGGCGTTGAATCTATTCACGATGAAACACTACGCAAAATAAATAGAGGACACGATTTTCAATGTGCGGTGGGTGCTTTGCAGCGCATAAAAGCAAGAAATATCCATACCGGCGCTCATTTTATTTTCGGACTGCCCGATGAAACTCCCGAAATGTGGCTGGAAGATGTGAAAGTTATTAACGACCTGCCTCTCAACAGCATTAAATTTCATCAGTTGCAGATTATTAAAGGCACTCCAATGGAAAAAGAGTATTTGGCAAACCCAAAACCGTTTTATCCTTTTACTATGGATACCTACATTGCTTTTATAGTAGATTTTGTAGAAAGATTAAATCCCACATTTGCTATTGAACGGTTTGCCGGTGAAGTCCCGCCCCGTTTTCTATCCGTAAACAATTGGGGAACGATACGGTATGATGTTGTTTTACAGAAAATTATTAGAGAATTTGAAAGTAGGGGGAGCGGACAGGGGAGAAGATATTTAGATGTTTTGTTCTGAAACATTTTCCTCTTCTGTAACGAAATTGTCTATTTCGTTATCTTCATCTTCTTCTCTCGGCACTTGCGTAACGGCGGCAATGGAATCTTCATCGTTCAGATTGATGAGGCGTACTCCTTGTGTTGCGCGTCCCATAACGCGCAACGTATCCACGTGCATACGAATGGCTATACCCGACTTGTTGATAATCATTAAATCATCGTTGTCGGTTACATTTTTGATGGCAATTAAACCGCCCGTTTTTTCTGTAATATTGATAGTACGTACTCCTTTACCTCCACGATTCGTAACTCTGTACTCATCAATAGAGGAGCGTTTTCCGTAACCGTTTTCAGATACAACAAGAATATCGTATTCGGGACTGTCCACGCTAATCATACCTATCACAAAATCTTTATCATTTGCCAAAGTAATTCCTTTTACGCCGGAAGCATTTCTTCCCATAGGGCGTACTGTTTTTTCGTTGAAACGAACTGTTTTTCCAGAGTATAACGCCAGCATAATTTCGCTAACTCCATTGGTTAATTTGGCTTCCAGCAGGTGGTCTTCATCGCGGATAGTTATCGCATTAATCCCATTAACACGCGGACGGGAATAGGCTTCCAACGAGGTCTTTTTAATCACACCTTTTTCTGAACATAATATGATGTAGTTGTTGTTAATATATTCCTCGTCAGAAAGGTTATCTACATTAATTACCGCTTTTATTTTGTCGTCCGATTCAATATTTAATAAATTTTGAATAGCGCGTCCTTTTGAAGTTTTGTTTCCTTCGGGCACTTCAAACACACGCAACCAGAAACATTTTCCTTTTTCTGTAAAGAATAGCAGATAGTTGTGATTCGTAGCGATATAAAGATGTTCGATAAAATCTTCGTCTCGTGCGGCGCTTCCGCGCGAGCCTTTTCCACCGCGATGTTGTGCTTTATATTCCGACAATAATGTTCGTTTAATATAGCCTAAATGAGAAATCGTAATGACTACTTCATCATCGGCAATCGTATCTTCAATTCTAAAATCGGAGGCAGCAAATTCTATTTTTGAGCGTCTTTCATCGCCATATTTCTCTTTCATCTCTGCCAACTCATCTTTAATGATTTGCATACGAAGCGATCTGTCTTCAAGTACCTGACGTAACCAATCAATTTTCTTTAACAGTTCATCGTATTCATTTTGAAGTTTTTCTCGTTCTAAACCTACCAACTGACGCAGACGCATATTTACTATCTCCTGTGCCTGAATTTCGGTGAATTGCCAATTCTCCATCAATCCGTTACGTGCATCTTCAACGGTTTTAGAGTTGCGTATCAATGCAATAATCTCATCAATAATGTCTAACGCTTTGAGTAATCCTTCCAGAATATGGGCGCGTTCCAATGCTTTTTGCAAATCAAACTGTGTACGGCGCACCACTACTTCGTGACGATGTTTCACATATTCTACAATAATATCCTTTAAGTTCAGCGACATCGGACGTCCGTTTACCAAAGCCACATTATTTACGCTGAATGAGGATTGTAATGCCGTATATTGATACAATTTATTGAGTACTACGTTAGGTACGGCTTCTCGTTTGAGTTCGTAAATTATCTTTGTGCCGTTTTTTTTATTTGAAAGGTTTTCAATATTAGAGATGCCGTCAATTTTATCTTCCTTGATTAAATCTACAGTACGTTTTATCATCTCTGATGGATTTGTCATATAAGGTAAGGAGGTAACCACTATTGTACTGCGTCCGTTTTCTTCTTCAATAGTAGCCTCTCCGCGCATCACCACTCTGCCGCGTCCGGTTTCAAAGGCTTCCCGCACTCCTTCATAGCCGTAAATTACGCAGCCGGTAGGAAAATCGGGGGCTTTAATATGTTCCATCAATTCTGCGATGGTAATTTCGTTGTTGTCAATATAGGCAGAGATGCCGTCACACACTTCACTGAGGTTGTGTGGCGCCATATTGGTAGCCATACCTACGGCAATGCCGGCTGAGCCATTGAGTAGCAATGCTGGCACTTTGGCGGGCAGCACGCGGGGTTCTTGTAGTGAGTCATCAAAATTATTATCAAACGGCACCGTATCTTTCTGAATATCTTCGAGCATCTCTTCCGCTATTTTCTTCATTCTGGCTTCTGTGTAGCGCATTGCGGCAGGCGAATCGCCATCTACAGAGCCAAAGTTGCCTTGACCGTCCACTAACGGATATCTTAACGACCATTCCTGCGCCATTCGCACCATAGCGTCGTAAACGGCTGTGTCGCCGTGCGGGTGGTATTTACCCAGCACGTCTCCCACTATTCTTGCGGATTTCTTATAAGGTTTGGTAGAGTCAATTCCCATATCCCACATGGCGTACAAAATTCTTCGGTGCACCGGTTTCATTCCGTCTCGCACATCAGGAAGCGCCCGCGACACAATTACCGACATAGAGTAATCTATGTAGGCTTCCTTCATCTGGTTTTCAATATTTACCTGAACTATTTTTTCGCCTTCTTTGATAAAATCTTCCATCTTATTTATCTAATTATCTTTTAAATATAAAAAAATATTATTTTTTAAAATTGCGTGCGAAGATACAAAAAAAATGATATACTTTTGCGCCATGAAAATTCCCCACACTTTTACCATCGTCTTCAGTCTTGTTATTCTATGCGCCATTGCTACATGGATTGTTCCGGGTGGTGCATTTTCCCGAAAAACCGTTGAAATTGAAGGAACAACAAGAAGTGTGGTTATTGCCGACTCTTTTCAATATACGGAAAATGCCCCTCAAACGTGGCAAGTGTTTCTCTCATTCTTTAAAGGATTTTCAAAAACAGCTTATATTATTGCTTTTATCTTTATGATTGGCGGCGCGTTTTGGATTATGAATGCCACTAATGCCATTAATATCGGTATCGTCAGTTTTTTAAGAAGTGTTGAAAAATTGCAAAAACTGAGATTCTTTAAAAAAGTTGGGGTTAACAATTTGGTAATTTCGCTCATTATGATTATGTTCAGTCTGTTTGGCGCTATTTTTGGTATGAGTGAAGAAACCATTGCATTTATCGTCATTTTTGTACCGCTATCCATCTCTATGGGCTACGATTCCGTAACGGGCGTGTTAATGTGCTATGTAGCTGCGCACGTGGGTTTTTCCGGCGCTATGCTCAATCCGTTTACCATTGGAATTGCACAGGAGCTATCTGGATTACCCACTTTCTCAGGCTTGGAGTACAGAGCGTTGTGTTGGGTCGTTCTTACCATAATCGCCATTGTTTTTACGCTGTGGTACGCCCATCGCGTAAAGAAAAATCCGAAAAAATCTTTTATGTATGAATTAGACAACTATTGGCGTGAAAAAGCAGATGAAACACAAGAGTTGCAAAAAAAACAAAAATCTACATACACCACGTGGGCAGTTTACGGTATAGTATCATTGATATTGATTTACTGCGCATTTGCATTTACGTATAGCGCCATTACGATTGGAAACAATATGGTTAGTGTTATGTTATTTCCGGTAATTGCCGCTATTTTTATACCCTTTGGTTTTTACTCCGCATACAAATCCGTTCACAGCTATATTATGTCGCTTTTGTTGTTAACCATTGTACTTTTGATAGTTGGCGTGCTGGGTTACGGTTGGTATGTAGGCGAAATAGCGGGATTGTTCTTTGCTATGGGGATTGCCGCCGGTTTTGCATTTCATTTTACATTCGACAAAGTAATTCGTTTGTTTTTAGAAGGATGTAAAGATATTATGAATGCCGCTCTGGTGGTGGCTATTGCCGGTGGGATTATCATCATTTTGGAAGACGGGAAAATTATAGATACCATTCTTTATGGCGCTTCACAAGTAATGTCCGGTGCAGGAAGAACAGGTTCTGTTGGCGCTATGTATTTTATTCAAAGTCTTATAAACATCATTATTCCTTCGGGTTCGGCAAAGGCGGCACTCACGATACCGATGATGGCGGAGTTTTCAGATATCATTGGAGTTTCGCGACAGATGACAGTACTTGCTTTTCAGTTTGGCGACGGGTTTACCAATATGATAACGCCTACTTCCGGCGTTCTCATCGGCTGTTTGGGTATGGCACGCATTCCGTTTTCTAAATGGCTCAGTTTTTTTCTTCCGTTTCTATGTATTTTGCTGGTTATCGGATTTTTACTGTTGTTACCGCCGTTGTTTATGCAGTTTAATGGGTTCTGAAAACAAGACAGGATGTAGAGGTTCGTAAATATTATGATTTTGATTTCTCTGTGCATAATTCAAAAAAATCATGTTTATTTGCCGAAAAGTATTGTTAGTATTAATTTTAAAAAATTTATTTTATGAGTATCAAAGGAACAAGAACCGAACAGAATCTGTTAAAATCATTTGCCGGCGAATCGCAGGCGCGTAACAGATACACATTTTTTGCAAGCAAAGCTAAAAAAGATGGCTTTGAACAAATTGCCGCTTTTTTTGAAGAGACGGCAGCACAGGAAAAAGAGCACGCCAAACTGTTTTTTAAATTTTTGGAAGGCGGTATGGTCGAAATCACCGCTTCGTTTCCTGCCGGTGTTATTGGAACTACTGCCGAAAACTTAATGGCGGCAGCCGAAGGCGAACACGAAGAATGGAACTTGCTTTATCCTGAATTTGCCCGCATTGCAGAAGAAGAAGGATTTACAAAAATCGCCAGTGCTTTTAAATTAGTCTCTACCGTTGAAAAAAGACA
Source organism: Bacteroidota bacterium (assembly GCA_009787115.1). Lineage (GTDB taxonomy): Bacteria > Bacteroidota > Bacteroidia > Bacteroidales > WCHB1-69 > WRNX01. The sequence goes on along the minus strand of WRGQ01000144.1, from coordinate 8,014 downwards.
CGAGGAACGTTATCGTAAACTGTTGCACAACATTGAAAACGAAAAAGTATTTAAACGTGCTGAGAAAATGGTATGGGCGTGCCGCAATTGTGGATTTTTATTTCCCGGCGAAAGTGCTCCCGAAAGTTGCCCCTGCTGCGACCATCCGAAAGCCTATTTTGAATTGGAAGCAAAAAATTATTAAGAAAAAAACAAATCTTCAGTTTATTTTTCTGTAGTGTTGTAAAATGTATGCGGACTCTTTTGTGACGCAGGTAGAAATTTTACCCCATACCACGTAAAATTAAGCGATAAAAATCCTATCATTAAAATAATGAACAGGATTTTTCTATTAATTTTTGTATTTTTTTGAAGATGAATGTATAATAGAAAAATTGCCCACGTAATTAGGGCAGCCGTTTCTTTAATATCCCACGACCAATATTGCCCCCATGCCTTTTTTGCCCATAAAGCGCCCAAACATAATCCTATTCCTAATGCGGTAGTTCCAATTTGAACTAACAGATTACATTTTGTGTCCTTTGTGCTTTCCCATCTTTTGGAGAGGGTAGGGGGTGGTTCTTTGTGTCCTTTGTGGTTAGAAAATTTCAACAACTCCAAAACCGCTACCACAAACGCACACCCAATCACTGCATAAGCAAACATATAGGTTGCCACATGCGGAATAAACCACACCGATTGCAGCGCAGGCATCAATACCTGCGATTGTATTTCAGGTGTGCAGATATTTATGAGCAGAAATACAACTGCCATAAGATTTGTAAAAACAAGTAAATAGTTCATTTTCCAACGCCAATAAGTTATTAAACCCATCAAGGAAAGAAAGAATGCGTACCAAATCCTTGTTTCGCCCATGGTGCTGAATGGCGGGCGGCGTACTGCCACCCAAAGCCCAATAATAAATACGCACAATATCAAAACCCCAAATGTTTGGCAGATAATCGCTTTTTTTTCTTTACTCTTAATTGCTAAAAAAGAGGCAATTAGCAGAAGCAACAGAGCAGTTGTTAAATAAAAAAAAGCTGTGTCAATCTGTAAAATCCGTGTCATCTGTGTGCTAAAAGTGCTAAAAAACGTAATTCACTTCCTCTAAAAACAAAGCATGTGCAGGAACAGACAGCCCTGCCTTGCATCTGTCTTTATGATTAATAATATTTTGAAAATCTTCAACAGAAATTTTCCCTTTACCCACAAGAAGTAAAGTACCTACAATAGCACGCACCATATTTCGCAAAAACCGGTTGGCAGTAATGGTAAAAATCAGCATATCATTTTCTTGCTCCCAATGTGCAACTTTCACTTCGCAAAAATTGTTATTTACGTCTGTATGAAGTTTTGAAAAACTTGTAAAATCTTTATTTCCAATTAACAAAGCCGCCGCCTTATTCATTAATTCAACATTAATATTTCCAAAAACGCGATAGGTGGATTGGAAATGAAACGGATTTTTTGAGGTTGCCACATAATACCTGTATGTACGGTCTAAAGCGCTAAAACGAGCATGTAGATCTTCTTTCACTTGAAAAATCCTGTAAATAACGATCTCTTTCGGTAAAAAAGCATTGAGTTTCTGTTTTAACTTACCGCAATAACTATCTGATAATAAATCTATATGGTCGAAATGCGCAAAATATTGTTTGGCGTGCACGCCGGTATCTGTTCTGCCGCAGCCGGTAAGTTCAATTTTGGTTTTCAGCAATGTAGAAAAGGCGTCTTCTAAAATTTCCTGAATAGCCATTTGTTTGGGTTGCCGTTGCCAGCCAAAAAATGGAGTTCCGTTGTAGGCGAGTTCGATAAAATAGCGCATAATAGATCTCAATAATTAATCCGAAAAACATATAAAGCGTTGGCATAATTTATATGTTTTAAGATTTTACCCCGCGAATAAACATGAAATTTTTAAATTACGCAAAGACAAATAAAAATTTCTTTCAATATTGAGCAACCATTATTTTATCTATCTTATAATTATTTATTAACAAAAATTAACATATAGAAATTTTGGAAAAACAGAACCTTATAGCACTATATCGGGTATTACTATGTAATTTTTTCTAATTGATTTTCATAATTTTATAATATAATTAACACTTTTTAACAAAAAAAGTGTTTTAATAAAGAATATCTAATATTTTTGCCGACGATAAAATTTATTCGGTTTTTAAGAAAAAAATTTAGAGTATATGAACTTTAATATTATCGTATTAATAAAACAGGTTCCCGATACAAGAAATGTTGGGAAAGACGCTATGAAGAGCGATGGAACAGTGAATAGAACAGCACTTCCTGCTATTTTCAACCCTGAAGATTTGAATGCCCTTGAAATGGCTTTGCGCATCAAAGAGCAGATTCCAAATACAGTGGTTACCGCTATTACTATGGGACCGGTAAGAGCTGCAGATATCCTGCGCGAGGCGCTGTATCGTGGAGCCGACAAAGCAGTATTGGTTACCGATAAAAAATTTGCAGGGTCAGATACTTTAGCCACATCTTATATATTATCATTAGCTATAAAAAAGATTGGAAGAGTGAATCTGGTGATTGGCGGAAGACAGGCAATTGATGGAGATACTGCACAAGTGGGTCCGCAAGTGGCTGAAAAACTGAATATTCCGCAAATTACATACGCAGAAGAGGTTGTAAAAGTAACTAATGATAATATTCAAATCAAAAGACGTCTAGAAAGAGGAGTAGAATTAGTAGAGGTTGCTTATCCCTGCTTAATTACGGTGCACAGTTCGGCGCCGCCGTGTCGTTTTAAAAATGCTAAAAAGGTAATGAAATACAAAAAATATTACACTGTTTCTGAACAACAAAATGAGAATATGAATTGTATATCAATATTAGACCGTGTAATTGAAGAATGGAATGCCTCTGATATGAATGCTAATATGGAGATGTTAGGACTCTCCGGTTCTCCCACCAAAGTTAAAAAAATTGATAATATTGTGTTGGTTCAAAAAGATAATAAACTTCTCACTGCTTCCGAATATGATATAGCGTTGTTAATGGAGGATTTATCTAATAATCACTTACTTGGGAAATAGGTTATTGTTTTTATTAATTAATTTATTGATAGATGAATGTTTTTGTTTATTGTGAAATTACAGAAGAGGACGCCTTTGCAGAGGTAAGTTTAGAACTTCTTTCCAAAGGGCGCAAATTAGCCGACAAATTGAAGGTGAAATTAGAGGCTGTTGTGATTGGAAATAAAATCGCGAATCCTGAAGAACAATTATTTCCTTATGGGGTAGATGTGATTCATCTTGCAGAAGATAAAAGGCTATTTCCATATACTACGCTTCCACATTTCTCAATTATTACCAAACTGTTTCAGGAAAAGAGACCTCAGGTGGCGCTATTCGGAGCCACGTCGGTTGGTCGTGATCTGGCGCCACGTGTAGCGTCAAAACTGCGCTGCGGATTGACAGCAGATTGTACGGCTCTTGAGATAGGGGAACATACGGATACTAAAACCGGAAAAGTTTACACGGAACTGCTGTACCAAATTAGACCTGCATTCGGAGGAAACATCATTGCTACCATTATCAATCCTGAAACCCGTCCTCAAATGGCAACTGTGAGGGAAGGCGTGATGACGAAAGAAATCTATGATCCAAATTATAAGGGAGTTGTAGAAAAACTTCAGGTAGAGCATTATATTTCCGATGATGATTTTGCCGTAAAAATTATTTCAAGAGAAATTGAAGCCCGAAAGATTAATATTAAAAATGCACAAATCATTGTAGCAGGTGGTTATGGAATGGGAAGTAAAGAGAATTTTAATAAGTTACACGAATTGGCTGCACAAACAGGCGCAGAGGTAGGCGCTACCCGTGCGGCTGTGGATGCCGGATTTACTGAGTCTGAACGCCAGATAGGACAAACCGGTGTAACTGTACGCCCAAAACTGTATATCGCCTGCGGAATATCCGGCGCTGTGCAACACCGTTCAGGTATGGAAGAATCTGCAAAAATAATATCAATCAATACCGACCCCAATGCACCCATAAACTCAATCGCAGATTATACTGTTATTGGAGATGTTAATGATGTTTTGCCGAAAATGATAAAGGCTATAATGAATACTAAAATTAAAAAATAAAAATTAAAAATTTAAAAATGAATAATTTCTACACAGATAATCCTGCTCTTAAATTTCAACTCTCTCATCCTTTAATGGAAAAAATTGTAGTATTAAAAGAGCGTAATTATAGAGATCGGGAAAAATATGAAGATGCTCCCGAAAATTTTGAAGATGCCATAGACAACTATGATAAAGTGTTGGAAATTGTAGGCGAAATAGCGGCAGAACTGTTAGCAGTATATGCAGAAGAAGTGGATAAAACCGGTACTAAAATGGTAAACAATGAGATTATCTATGCGAAAGGTACGCAAAAATCGCACGAAGCGATGAAAGATGCCGGACTTTACGGAATGTCGTTGCCCAGACAGTACGATGGACTGAATTTTCCATACATCCCTTATGTAATGGCGGCAGAAATGGTATCTCGCGGCGACACGGCTTTTGCCAATATATGGGGATTACAGGACTGTGCCGAAACGCTGCTTGAATTTGCTTCGGACGAGATTAAACAGGAATTTCTTCCCAAAATTCACAAAGGCGCTACCTGCTCTATGGATCTTACCGAACCTGATGCAGGTTCAGACCTGCAATCAGTGCAACTTAAGTCCACGTGGGATGAAAATGCAAACTGCTGGAGGCTGAACGGAGTAAAACGCTTTATTACTAATGGTGATGCCGATATTAAGTTAGTATTGGCACGTTCTGAAGAAGGCACCCTTGATGGCAGAGGACTGTCCTATTTTGTTTATGACAGAAAACATCGGGCTATTTCTATAAGGCGTATCGAAAATAAATTAGGTATTAAGGGTTCACCAACTGCTGAATTAGTGTTTAACAACGCACCGGCACAGTTGGTGGGTGAACGCAGGTTAGGACTTATCAAATATGTGATGTCACTTATGAATGGCGCACGTTTGGGGGTTGCCGCGCAGGCGGTAGGACTTTCCGAAGCCGCCTATAGAGAAGCTTATACCTATGCTTTTCAAAGGATGCAGTTCGGAAAAACTGTCGCACAATTTCCGCAAGTATATGAGATGTTGGCTAATATCCGTGCCAAAACTGATGCTTCCAGAGCGCTTTTGTATGAAACCACACGCTTTGTAGATATTTACAAATCATATTCTATGATTGCTCAAGAACGTCCTTTGACTCCCGATGAAAAAAACGAAATGAAATACTATCAAAAATATGCCGATATCTATACACCACTTCTAAAACTTTTTGCTACAGAATATTGTAACCAAAATTGCTATGACGCCTTGCAAATTCACGGCGGCTCGGGATATATGAAAGATTATCCCATAGAAAGGATGTACAGAGATGCACGTATTACCAACATTTATGAAGGAACATCGCAAATGCAGGTAGTGGCTGCTATCAAAGGCGTTGGTAGTGGGTTGTTTTTGAGTAAGATAAAGGAATATGAAACGATTGAAATAAATCCCGAATTTCACGATTTGCACAACAAACTCATCTCTATGACTGTGCAATACGAAATTACCGTAGCAAAAGCAATAGAGTGGGGGAGTAGTTCCGAAGAGTACGATTTCAACGCCCGCCGAATGGTAGAAATGGCAGGCAATATCATTATGGGATACCTGCTACTGATTGATACTTGCCGCTGTGTGGATTTCAAAAAATCTGCCACAATATTCATTGCCTGTGCGCAAGCGGAAAATAGTCGCTCTGCCGATTTTATTAAAAGTTTTAATTCAAAATTGCTGGAATTATTCAAAGTATAAAAGATAAGAAATATTTCCTTATTTCGCGGCAAATTCTTTTTTATATGTTCCGCAAAAAAATAACTCCATTCCTAATTATCTTCCTGCTGTTTGCACTATTTTGCTCGCAAGCACAAAAAACTGCTATTATAGGTTTTTATAATGTTGAAAATCTGTATGACACAGAGAAAGACCCCATCACAAATGATAATGAATTTCTACCCAATAGTACTTATCAATGGACTACAGAACGTTACAACCAGAAATTGAAAAATTTGGCATATGCCATCTCTGAAATCGGAAAAGAACAGGGTGGGGTAGTGGTGCTTGGAATGAGTGAAATTGAAAATGCACGTGTACTCAACGATTTAGTTGCGCAAGATGCTCTGAAACCATTGCATTACAAAGTGGCGCATCACGATGGTCCCGATTTGCGCGGCGTGGACGTGGCTTTTATTTATCAAGGAGAGAGATTCGAGTTTATTTCACAAAAACCTCATACATTGACCATTCCGGACAATCCAACTTTCAAAACAAGAGACCAGTTACTTTTAGTGGGTGTTTTGGATAAAACGGATACCCTGTATCTTATCGTAAACCACTGGCCCTCAAAGAGGGGAGGGGAGGCGCGAAGCGCTCCGCTACGAATGGCTGCTGCCCAACTTACCCGCTCTATCGCAGATTCGTTGCTGAAAATTAATGCAAATGCTAAGATTGTGATAATGGGAGACTTAAATGACAATCCTAATGCAAAAAGTATAATGAATGGTTTGAACGCAAAAGGAAAAATGAATGATGTACAGCAATATGACCTTTTTAATCCTATGTGGAAAATGTACAGAGACGGTATTGGATCTTATGCCTATCAGGATAGTTGGGATTTGATTGATCAAATCATTATGTCTTATGCTTTATTGCAATCAAAACCAAATAAATACAAATTTATTTCTGCACACGTTTTTAACCCTAATTTTCTGAAAACAAAAACAGGATCATTTCAGGGATACCCGTTTAGAACTTACGCAGGCGGAAGTTATGCAGGAGGATATAGCGATCATTTTCCTGTGTATGTTGTTTTGCAGAAATGATTTAGAGTTTATATTTTAGACTTTATGATTTAAAATTTAATCAAGTGACAGTATGAAAAGAATAGTTTTTAATACAAAATTCAAAATAATATGGAAATACAGTCTGATAAAAAAGTAATTATCATTCCCACTTATAACGAGAAGGAAAATATTGAGAATATCATTCATAAAACTTTCTCAGTTACTGATGCCGATATTTTGGTAATTGATGACGGCTCGCCGGACGGTACGGCAAACATTGTGAAAAAATTAATGAAAGAATACCTGAACAAGCTCTTTATTGAAGAACGTACCGGTAAATTAGGATTGGGAACTGCTTATATTCACGGTTTTAAATGGGCTTTGGCAAGAGATTATGACTATGTTTTTGAAATGGACGCTGACTTTTCGCACAATCCTGAAGATATAGAACGTTTGTATGCTGCTGTATTAGAACAAAATGCAGATGTTGCTGTGGGATCAAGATATTGTCAGGGCGTAAATGTGTTGAACTGGCCTATGTCGCGTTTGCTCATATCTTACTATGGCTCTATGTACGTGAGAGTTATCTTGGGTATTCCGGTAAAAGATACCACCGCCGGTTTTATGTGTTATTCATCCAAAGTATTGAAATCTATTGATTTTTCAAAAATTAAACATATTGGTTATGGATTTCAAATTGAAATGAAATTCAACGCATATAAATTGGGTTATAAAATTATTGAAGTGCCTATAATTTTTAAAGATAGAACATTAGGAACATCAAAAATGAGCGCAGGAATTTTTAAAGAAGCGATATTTGGGGTGATCGGACTGAAAGTAAGGAGTTTCTTTAGAAAATGGAGATAATCTCTAATAATCTCCCATAATTCAATACTCTATTTAACATAATATAAATTATAAGAAAAAATATCCTCATAAACAAATTCCACCATAACCCTCCAATTCTCTAATTTCCTAATCATCTAATCACCTAATCGTCTAATCTAAAAAAAAATGGAAACCCCGCTCTTTTTTATCCTCTTCCTCATATTTATTGGCTCAATGCTCGCATTGGATTTGGGCGTATTTCATCGGAAAGACGAAAAAATTACCCTAAAAAACGCAACCATTTGGACGCTTATTTGGATACTGATTGC
>WRGQ01000143.1 GCA_009787115.1 Bacteroidota bacterium | reverse complement strand
GGTATTTACGGCGTGCGCATTATTACAGAATCCAATACGATGACTACGAAAGTGTCTATTACTAAATAAACACTCATTATGCGATTAAAAAGAGGCTGCCTTTTGAGACAGCCTCTTTTTTTAAAAAAAGAAACTAAGAATCTGCGAAGGTTAATATGTGTAAAATAAAGTTTTTAAATCTTAAACTTCTTATATGGGCAAAAACAAACTAAAACGCTTTGAGGAAAACGAAACTTTTAAAAATCTTTTTCAACATACTCATTTTGATATTAAAAATGAACCATTTCCATTAAAAGGGCAATGGCACGCCACCTATTTTAAAAATAATCACCCTATAGTATTGGAGCTGGGCTGTGGGCGCGGGGAATATACTATCGGTATGGCACAACAGTTTCCTGATAAAAATTTTATTGGCATTGACCGGAAAGGTGCACGAATTTGGCGCGGTTGTAAAGACGCCATTGAACTAAATTTACAAAATGTAGCCTTTTTGCGTATTAAAATTGAAGATATCGAATGTTATTTTGAGGCTAATGAAGTGCATGAGATTTGGGTTACTTTCCCTGACCCGCAATTGAGAAAAGAACGCAGAAGACTAATCTCGCCCAATTTCATATCAAAATATATGAAAATTATTGACGAAAAAGGAATCATTCATTTAAAAACCGATAGTAGAGAACTTTATGAATATGTAGTTGAAACCGCTCCAATTGAGAAATGGAATATTGTAGAAAATATTCCTGATGTATATAATATGTGTAAAGAGGAAGACTACTCTATTTTAACTGAAATTCAAACTTTTTATGAAAAGAAATGGTTGCAGGAAGGGAAGGTTATTTCATATATTGCTCTTCAACCACAGGAGATGATGAGATGATGAGATGATGAATTTTAAATTTTAGATGATTGTAGAGTTCGGTGGGGTTGGAAATTCTGCCGGATTTTTTTTTCATATTCAATAGAAAACCCTATTTTTGCGGACATAAATTCTCACAAAAAATCAACTAACGAAAAGTGACCGCTTCTCCTTACATTCTCGGTATTGAATCCTCTTGTGACGACACCTCCGCAGCAGTTATTTGCGGCACTAAAATTCTGTCGAACGTCATAGCCGGGCAAAAGATTCACGCCGAATTTGGCGGGGTAGTTCCCGAATTGGCTTCGCGGGCACACCAGCAGAACATTATTCCGGTAGTAGATACGGCGTTGAAAAGAGCGGGAATAGTCAAAGAACAGATTTCAGCAATCGCATATACGAATGGACCCGGCTTGCTTGGCTCGCTATTAGTGGGCAGTTCGTTTGCAAAAGGAATGGTGTTGAGTTTAAATATCCCGTTAATTGTGGTAGATCACTTGCAAGCGCACGTGCTCGCCAATTTTTTAGATACGGAAGAAAATAAACCTAAACCCGAATTTCCCTTTCTGTGTTTGACCGTTTCCGGCGGACATACCCAATTGCTGATGGTACACGATTATTTCAATATGGAAATTCTGGGAAGAACCATTGACGACGCCGCAGGTGAAGCCTTCGATAAGGCTGCCAAAATATTGGGATTGACCTATCCGGGCGGACCCGTTATTGACAAACTTGCCCGGCAGGGCGACCCCAAACGGTTTCGTTTTTCCATTGCCAAACTGCCGGAGTTAGATTTCAGTTTCAGCGGATTAAAGACCTCTTTTTTGTATTTTGTTCGAGACCAATTAAAAGCAGATCCCTATTTTATTGAAAAAAATCTGAACGACCTGGCGGCTTCCATTCAGTTTCACATCATCAAATCTCTTACGGATAAAATGGAAAAAGCGCTGAAAACCTGTAAGTGTACAAATTTTGCATTGTCCGGTGGGGTTGCCGCAAACTCCGAACTGCGCAAACGGATGATGGAACTGGCTGAAAAATATAACCTTCGCGTAACCATTCCGCCGTTAGCATTAACCACAGATAATGCAGCAATGATTGCCTGTTATGGCTATTTTAAGTATTTGAAGAGCGAGTATGCAAATCTGGGTGTAGCGCCTTATTCCTCGTTACAGAAACCGCCGCCACTTTTCCACCCAGCGCAGGATTCATTTTATGCACAGTAACCTCCGCATAAGTTACTTGCGGATAGTTTTCCCAGAGTATGGATAATATGTTTTGACACAATGTCTCTAACAGATTTACAGGCTGTTGCATAATTTTTTTTACTTCTAAATAGACGGTTTGATAATTCACGGTTTGAGCAACATCATCGCTTTGGGCAGCCTGCGTAGCGTCATATTCCAAAATCAAATCCACTTTAAAATGTGTTCCCACTTGGCGTTCTTCCTTAAAACAACCGTGATGGGCGTAAAACTCCATGCCGGAAAGATGAATTTTGCTATTCATTGTTTTTGTTTGCCCGTTTTCTATCGTTTTCATCTAATAATATTTTGCGCAACCGTAATGATTGAGGCGTAATCTCCAAATATTCATCTTTGTTAATCAACTCCATATATTCTTCAAGTGATAACTTAATGGCAGGGGCAATCCGCATCTTTTCATCGGAACCTGAGGCGCGCATGTTGGTTAGTTTCTTCGATTTACATACATTCACCACCAGGTCGTTTTGGCGGATATGTTCGCCAATTACTTGTCCGGCATACACATTATCACCCGACTCAATATAGAAAGAGCCTCTATCTTGCAACTTGTCAATAGAATATGCGTAAGCCTGTCCGGTTTCCATAGCAATGAGTGCACCGGCATGTCTGCCGCCAATCTCCCCTTTCCACGGTTGAAACTCTATAAAACGGTGCGACATAATCGCTTCCCCTTCGGTAGCCGTTAAGATTTGACTGCGCAACCCGATAATTCCACGCGAGGGAATCATAAAATCCAAGTGTATTCGGTCGTTTTTAGTTTCCAAATGCGTTAATTCCCCTTTTCTGCGCGAAACGTAATCAATCACACGACTTTGAAACTCTTCCGGAACCAAAACCGTAAGTTGCTCAACCGGCTCATAATTTTCTCCATCAATCTCTTTGATAATTACTTGCGGTTGTCCTACTTGCAATTCGTACCCTTCTCGGCGCATCGTTTCAATTAAGATAGAAAGATGCAAGATGCCGCGACCAAAAAGATTCAGCATATCGGGCGAGCCGGTTTCTTCAATGCGCATTGCTAAATTTCGCTCTAACTCATTAAAAAGTCTGTCGCGCAAGTGTCTTGAAGTAACATATTTGCCTTCCTGTCCAAAAAATGGAGACGTATTGATAGTAAACAACATGCTCATCGTTGGTTCATCAATCTTAATGGGCTCCAACTGTTCCGGCGCTTCAAAATCGGCAACGGTATCACCAATCTCAAAATCATCTAACCCAAGAATGGCGCAAATTTCACCCGGATAAATGGGAGTTTTCATTTTCTCTTTTCCCAATCCTTCAAACACATACAACTCCTTAATTTTGGAAGGAACCACTTTACCGTCTCTTTTCACTAACGAAACATTCTGTCCCCATTCCAACACACCTCTTTTCAGACGTCCTACGGCAATTCTACCCACGTAGGAAGAATAATCCAATGAAGATATCATCATTTGCAGATTTCCTTCCTCCGCTTTGGGTTGGGGAATATGCTCAATAATTTGTTCCAACAAATAACTAATGTCGTTGGCAGGCGTTTTCCAGTCGGCGCTCATCCAGCCTTGTTTAGCGGAGCCAAAAACAGTAGGAAAATCTAATTGGTCGTCGTTGGCGCCTAAGTTAAACATCAATTCAAAAACGGCTTCCTGCGCCAAATCCGGGTTACAGTTGGGTTTATCCACTTTGTTAATGACCACAATAGGTTTAAGTCCAAGTTCTATGGCTTTTTGGGTAACGAATCGGGTTTGAGGCATAGGACCTTCAAAAGCATCAACGACAAGCAAAACGCCGTCTGCCATATTGAGCACGCGCTCTACTTCTCCGCCGAAGTCGCTGTGTCCGGGAGTATCTATTACATTAATTTTTACGTCGTTATAACGAACGGAAACATTCTTCGACAAGATAGTGATGCCGCGTTCGCGCTCTAAATCATTACTATCCAAAATCAAGTCCTGTACTTGCTGGTTAGCCCTGAATAGATTGGCTTGATGCAAGATTCTATCCACCAGGGTAGTTTTGCCGTGGTCTACGTGTGCGATAATCGCAATATTTCTAATTTGCTGCATTTTATTTTTTAGCGCGATACATAATCGCGACAATTTCTACAATTAAACCGATTAACATAAGGATGGGCGCTACAACTAACCTGCGCGTGTCGAAAATGGCAGGACTAAAAACGTTGGGGTCATCCGAGCCGCCCCCGGATAATAAAATGAATCCCAGCGTTAAAAACAACACGCCAACACCAATTAAGATATAGTTGATTTTCCTGAACAAAGGTTGTTGATTAGGAGAGAGTTCTGTATTTTCGTTTGATTTTAGTTTACTCATAATAGGCTGATTTTTAATTGGCGGCAAAAGTATGGTTTTTTTTGAAAAATAGATTACACCAAATTCTAGCTAATTTTTTTATTTTTGCCGCAATTAAATCATTTTTTTATGAAAAAATTACTTTTCCTTTTCAGTTTAGCAATGATGATTTTTTTGAACAGTTGTAAAGAAGATAAACTTACGTGCAAAATCGTCTCCCCGTATAATGGGCAATCTGTTTTAATTAGTAAAGACCTGATCATTAAAATTGAAGCAACAAGTACCAAAAGCAGTGTAACCAAAGTGATGGTTTATTATAGTTCATTGACACAGGAACAGCCTTATATTATTACTGTAGCGCCTTACACTGTTACTATACCTTCCCAACTATTAACACTTGGAAAACTCACAATCAAAGCGGTAGCAACCAACAGTGAAGGTAAGGAAGAAGAAATCTCTGTTACAGTAGATATTGTAGAAAACATTGATAACGGTGAAAAAGAGAGCCCTGATTTTGTAACTTTTGCCGATGGCAATCGTCCGGACAGTTGGAAGACTTATACGTGGGAAATAGCCAATAAGGGGTATGATGACAATTATTCGTTAAAATCAACCAATCCCACTGCTACTGTTTACACTAACAAAACGCTAAATGCTCCCACATACATTGAATTTTATACCAATATAATAGAAAATAACAGTAACAGTAAAGATATTGATTTGTATATTGATGATGAAAAAGCACAGGCGCTTTCATCGGAACCGGTAAATAATAACTGGGTAAAATGGATTTATTCTGTTGATTCGGGAAAACATGCGTTTAGATGGCAAACCGAAGGCGCTCTTAAATATCTGGACGCCATAACATTTGCACCTGCACAATTGGCAATGGTTACTACAGTAGAAATTCACTCAGTAAACTCCTCTTCTGCAGTTTCAGGAGGCAATGTGGAAAGTCACGGAAATAGTAAAGTTTTTGCTCGGGGCGTTTGTTGGAATACGGAAGAAACACCAACCATTGATAATTTTAAAACGACAAACAATTACGGACTCGGAAGTTTTACAAGTTATTTAGTCGGATTGACACCCAATACTACTTATTACATACGTGCGTACGCTACCAATAGCGTTGGCACAGCATACGGCGAACAAAAAAGTTTTACTACTGAATAGCCTTAAACTTTATCACGTTCAGTAATTATTCGTTTTAAACCTTAAATATTAAATTTTAAATTTTAAATTCAGATGTTTTTATCCGAACTAATCAAAAATACCCTTCGCGAAGATATTGGCAGTGGCGACCACTCTTCACTTGCTGCCATTCCGGAAAATGCCAAAGGGAAAATGAAGTTGTTAGTAAAAGAAAACGGCATTATTGCCGGCATTGAAGTAGCAAAAGAGGTATTGCGACAGGTTGACCCCACTATTTCAATGCGTTGTTTTAAAAACGATGGCGATGCAATAAAGGTGGGCGATATCGTTTTTGAATTGGAAGGTTCGGCACGCAGTATGCTCACGGCAGAAAGAACACTCCTGAACTTTTTGCAACGTATGAGCGGAATTGCCACTATTTCTAAACAATACGCCGACGCCGTAAAAGATACGAAAACAAAAATTTTGGATACACGCAAAACCACGCCAAACCTGAGAGCGCTCGAAAAGTACGCCGTAAAAATCGGAGGCTCTGAAAATCACCGTTTTGGCTTGTACGATATGATTATGCTGAAAGACAACCATATTGATTTTGCCGGCGGCATTGAAAAAGCCATTGATGCCACGCACGAGTATCTGAAAAAGAATAATCTGAATCTGAAAATAGAGATTGAAACACGTACGCTTGATGAGGTAAAACGAGTAGTTAAACACGGAAAAATCAATAGAATTATGTTGGATAATTTTACTCCTGAAGAGATTAAAGAAGCCTTGAAACTGATTGCCGGACAATATGAAACAGAAGCGTCGGGCGGCATTACGTTGAAAAACATAAAAGAATATGCAGCAACAGGAGTAGATTATATCTCTATCGGCGCACTAACGCATCATATTAAAAGTTTGGATTTAAGTTTAAAATTTATTGCTATATAATGCCACAACCGCAAATCTCTTTTAAAGCCCGCAAAAGGTTGGTAAAGTTTACCCAACACCCTTTGGTTCATAAAATAATTAAGTTTATGAAACGGCTGGTACTTCCCGGATTTCAAAAAATTCCTTTTTGGGACGTGATGAAATTCTTTGGGGAGTCTTTAGTAAGAGGCATTTTCTTTCAGCGGGCTGCCGCTATGACCTACTACATCTTTACGGCGTTGATTCCGTTGTTTATGGCGTTAATAGCATTACTCTCTTTTGTGGGACCTCAACTGCAAATCTATCTGTTAGATTTTATGCAGGGGGCTGTGCCTGAATATTTATGGCCCGCCGTTTCTAAAATTGTTACCGGTTTAATTAGCCGGCAAAGCGGCGCTGTTTTGTATCTCTCACTCTCTTTGGGCATTTATCTTACTTTTTTAAGTGTTAATGCTATTGTAACCACTTTAAATATAAGTTACTACGATATAGAACAGCGCAGGGCTATCAAGCAACTTCCTATTAGTTTTACTATGGTAGTGGTTTTTTTAACCGTAATTATTGCTGCTTGCGGTATTTTTATCGGCGCCTCTCTTTTGGTGAATTACTTATCTGTCTCTGTTTTTAGTTCTGCCATTGTATATCATTATGGTATTGCTTTTATTAAATGGGTATTGTTGTTTATTTTGCTCTATCTGTTTTTGGCGGCGCTCTTCTATTTCGCTCCTTACAACAAAAAGTACTTCAAGTTTCTCTCTACCGGCGCGCTTTTCTCCACCATTTTATTGATTATACTCTTATACGCAGTGAATTACTATTTTTCTCATTTCTCCAGATACAATTTAGTATATGGTTCCATTGGCGCGTTACTCCTCATTATGATGTGGATATATTGGAGTTGTATGGCAATTCTCATTGGCTTCGACCTGAACGTAAGTATCTCTATTGCTCACAACAAACGCAAAAATGAACACGACAAACTGAAAATCAAAAGTGCAGCGAAAGAATAGTTTTGAAATAGACAAATTATATTATCATAGATGACAAAGTTAAGCGTAAATGTTAATAAAATAGCCACGTTGCGAAATGCGCGTGGCGGCAATCTTCCCGACCTGATTCAAGTGGTTAAAGACATTGAGAAATTCGGCGCTCAGGGAATTACCGTACATCCAAGACCGGATGAACGCCATATTCGTTACGAAGATGTTAGAAACTTAAAAAAAACAGTTACCACCGAATTTAATATTGAAGGGTATCCTTCCAAAGATTTTATTGATTTGGTAATGGAAGTGAAACCTCATCAAGTAACGTTAGTTCCTGATGCGCCTGATGCTATCACCTCCAACAACGGTTGGGATACCATTAAGTATCAGGAATTGCTTTTTAATATTTGCCGGAATTTTAAAACAGAGGGAATTCGTACTTCCATTTTTGTAAATCCCGATACGGTTATGGTACGGAATGCCAAATTGTGCGGTGCAGACAGGATAGAGTTATATACTGAAAACTATGCCAAAATTTATCCTGTTAGTCCTGAAAATGCCATAAAAGATTATTGCAATGCAGCGGCAGAAGCCTTAAAGCAGGGGCTGGGGTTAAACGCCGGACACGACCTCAATCTATACAACCTTAATTATTTCGCAAAAAACATTCCGCAGTTGTTAGAAGTATCTATCGGGCATGCGCTTATTTGCGATGCCTTATATTTGGGATTGGAAGAAACGATAAGGCGGTATTTGGGGGCGGTAAGCGGTAGGCGGTGATTAGACTTTAGAATTTGGCTCATATTATGAATTATTATCCGAAAAGATAATTTTGTACGCCGATAATTTTATATTTTCGCACCCGCTTGTGCAAATTTTTTCTAATGCAAAAGCAAATTCACATAACCGTAAATTAACTATTAGGATATTAGCGTATTAAGTATATGAAAAAACGAAACCCACGACAAAATTTTGAAGAAACGAAAAAAAAGATTGGCTACGTTTCCCGTAAAGAGGCTGCTCAAAAAGATTATGACAGGATCGGTTTTATGTCCGGTTTGGAGGTACACCAACAATTGCTGACCAAAAGCAAACTATTTTGTCGTTGCCCTGCCGGAATCTATCAAAAGCCCGATGAGTTTGATGCGGAAGTGATTCGCCACATGCGACCAACTCTTTCAGAATTAGGCGAATACGATGGTACCGCATTAATGGAGTTTCGTACGAGAAAGGAGATTATTTACCGTATCGCTAATAAAACTGCCTGTACGTATGATGTGGATGATACCCCGCCATTTCCCATTGACCGTGAAGCACTGGATATTGCATTGGAAATAGCATTGACTTCTAAAATGAATATCGTGGGTGAAGTGCACATTACCCGCAAACAATATCTGGACGGCTCTATTCCCACCGGCTTTCAACGTACTGCTATTGTAGGTATCGGCGGAGAGATTCCGTTGAAAAATAAAACCGTACGTTTAATTCAAATGAGTGTGGAGGAGGACTCCTGCCGCGAAGTCTCCGATATTGGTCATCGGCGCATTTACCGCACCGACCGCCTCGGTATGCCGCTCATTGAAACGGTTACTTATCCCGATATGAAAAATCCGGACGAGGTGAAAGAAGCGTGTGATTATATCCGCTTTTTGAACCGTAGTACCGGAAAAGTGCGCACAGGTATCGGCGCAGGGCGCGAAGATGTGAATGTAAGTTGCACCGGCGGAACCCGCGTAGAAATTAAAGGGGTGGCTCATACAAAATGGATTCCGGAACTTACACACGTAGAAGCATTTCGCCAATGGGCTTTGCTCGCCATTCGCGAAGAACTGAAAAAACGTATCCCAAAAGAAAATTGGAAAATGCAATCTATGGAATTAGACCCCAAAGATTTCCACTTCTATTATCCCCCTATCCAACAAGCCATTGAAAGAAATGAGAAACTCTATGCAGTGAATTTACCCAAATTCGGCGGTTTGCTCTCCTATTTTACGCAACCCGCAAAACCGTTTTACGACGAGTTTACCAATCGTTTGAAAGTGATTGCCTGCATTGAGAAACCCAATATGGCAACGAATGAGGATATAGATGATGTAATTAGCAATAATGTTTTTGAAAAGATTCAAGAACTATTTAAAGCCGGTGAAGAGGATGCGCAAATTATTTTCTGGGCGCCCAAAGCCGATGTGAAAACAGCATTGGAAACCATTGAAGAGCGGGCACTGATGGCTTTTGACGGGGTACCGAAAGAAACCCGAAAATCGTTCGTAGATGGTACCACCATTTTTGAGCGCGTGCTGCCCGGCGCAGACCGAATGTACCCCGATACTGACTCCGCTCCCATCCCATTAACCTCAGAACATATTGAAAAACTGCGCAAAAATATCCCCGACGAAGTGTATGAACGCTATTCACAACTGAGAAAATGGGATATTCCGCAAGATTGCTTCAATTACATCTTTACCCATAATTATTTCCTAACCATCAAAAAAATGGTAGAAGAACTAAAAATGAATCCTAAATATGTAGGCGTTTTCTTCGGACAGAAACTGAAACATTTGCACGGACAATATCAAAAAGTACCTTTCAATTCTCAACGTATTTTCGATTTATTTGCATTCTTACAACAAGAAAAGATAGATTTCTCTATCGCATATAATATGTTGAAACAAATGTTTTTACATCCTAAAATGGATTTCGATTCTATACTTTCCGTTATCAAATTCAAGAAGATGGATTTGCAGGAAGTAGAGGCGCGTATTCCGTTCTTGAGTGAAAAATTTACCCCACGCAGAAAGGATACGAATGCCCAAGATAAAGTAAATGCCTTGATGGGACAATTACGCGCCATCAGCGAAGGCAATGTGGATTTAGCAGCGCTGGCTCAAAAAATATAAACTGCAAAGAGTCATACGACATCCCTCTTACCGCTTTTTAAAATCCGAATGAAGATAGTTTACAAAAGCCTCTGAAAATCTTAATAATGAATCCTTCTGTTGTTCATTTGTAATATAAAAGTTCTTTATCCGGTTCGTTTCTATATCATTATAATAAGCTAATTCAGGAGATACAAATCCGTATCCATTTGTATTAAAATAGAAGGCATAAGAAGAGTTTCCGAAGAGATTTTTAGAAAATGGATTTGGGTTGGGTTGCCATTGGAGTTGTTGTACTAAGGTCGTCGTTAAATCGGTTTGCATACCTGTATTCTCATTCACAAAAGCCGAATCTATAACTCCGCCAATCCATAACATTGGAATTTGGTAGGTAAGCGGCTCGGAGATTGAGGTATTCTTAAAACTTCTAATTCCGTGATCTGATGTTATGATAAGCAAGGTATTGTCCCATAAAACACTGTTTTTCAATTTTTCTACAAAATCGCCCAAACATTTGTCACTGTAAGAAACGGCATTTTCATAATTGCGTTTTGGGATACCGGGAATGTCGTAAGGAGTATGCGAACTTATGGTATAGGCTACTAAAAAGAAAGGCGTTTGAAAAGTTTCCAAATCGTCTGTTATTCTTTTATAAAAAATAGCATCGGGGACTCCCCAATTTTGTTGCTTTGCCGAAGCCGGAAAATCAGTAACCGATACAATATGCTCATATCCGGATTGTAAAACTAATGTCTTTGTATTATAAAACTCAATCTCTCCCGCATAGTAATAGTGTGTTTTATAATTTTTCTTATTAAAATATGGAGACAAATAATCCAAATGTTTCATTTTTTCCGGAAAATACAAAATAGAGTAACTCCCTATCATTGCAGGATAGGCAGCCAAAAGAGATGCAATTCCTTTGTCGGATCTATTTCCCGTTGCATAAAAATTTTTAAATAAAATACCCTCCTGTGCCAACCTGTTAAAATTGGGCGTGAGATCAGGCTCCCCTCCCAAAGGCTCAATGGCTTTATTTGAAAATGATTCCAAAATAATAAGAATCACATTAACAGGCTCATTATTATCAGGTTTTATCAAAATAGGAATTTCATCATTTTTTCCTTGAATAGAACAACGCATAATAGAATCGCACAAGTGAGAATCCATAAACATCTGTTCTTTCACTTTACTTTCACTGTTAATCAATCTGTAAAAGAAAGACCAATAGGGATTGGTAGCCGTATGATTGGCATACAGTTTCGTGCTGAAATAAGCCCGACTTAAATTAACCGGAGTGGTTTGAACGCCACCGCGCATTGTAATAAACAAGAAACCGCTATAAATTACAAGTATTAAAACAGCGTACCATCTTTGTTTGTCTTGTATCTTATTTAATTTAAAAAGAAAGCGATACAGATAAATAAATCCGGTTACAATGGCAATTTCAACAAGTAACAATAACACCAATTGCACGGGAGTTACGCAAGCCAGCATTCCTTTGGGCGTTTCCAAAGCCGGCAACAATTGCGTACTCAGCCTCATACCCCAATCGGCATATAGCCCGATATCGAATAAACCCAAAATAGATATTCCTGTTAAAATTATTATAGAATAAACAAAAATGATTGCATATAAAATATTTGGACGAACAACCGGCGAAAAGAACAGCATAAATACCGGAAAAATACTTAGATATGCAGCCATAGACAGGTCCACAGTAAAACCGTATCGGAAGGTTTTTAATATCTCTAATAGAGATAATTCCGTGCTGAATTGGTAGTTATAAAGTAAAAAGAAGGTTCTGAAAAAGAAAAACAGGGCAATCCAAAATGCTAGATATTTAATCGTGAAAATCAATAATTTGATACAATTTTTCATTTTTTCTTCCATTGCCAACTTTCCACCATAAAGAGGGCGTCTTTTTTAAGATAATCAATTACGGGCGCTAATGAATCGTTGTCGGGGGCAAAATTAAAGTAGAGCGCTCCTTTCACAAAATAACAGGCACTGTCGGTGAGCCAAAATTTGAACGGGGTTGCCACATGCTTACCTTCCAATTCGTACAGCCTTCCAAACACCCGTGCTGCAGGGTCGTTTACCGTAGAATACTGAATATCGTCGGTCATTCTTCTTTCCACGTGAAACATCACCTGTTCTTCCTCATCCCACATTAAATTGTGCAGATTGTTTTTTACGGGGAAACAGGTCATTTTAAAAACCGCAGAAAGAGAAGGATAGACAATATCAACCCAGAAAACATTATCCTCTTTTTGTTGAAAACTTAAAGAGGCATGTTTGGAGTAATCGAAAACGAAAGGCAAGATGCTGTCGCAATGTTGATATGCCGGTTCCGGAGTGGTCAATCGAAAATATCCTGTCGGCTTGGGGACAGGCACTTCCTGCCTCTTAACACAGGAAACCATCAGGAGGAGTAAGAAGATATATGAAATTTTGGGTTGCACGAGGAATCTGGTTTAATAGTGTAATTACGAATTTTAATTTCATTAAATTCGGTGCAAATAAACATGAATTTTTAAAAAATACATATAGACAGATAAAAATGTTTTTCAAAAATTTTTAGAGGAAAAATAAAAAAAATATGAATAGTCCATTTTTAACTTGTAGGAGTTTTGGGGATACTTACCCAATCCAACATCTTTGAAATACATCTTTTACCTCATCCATAGAGATGATTTTGCCAAGTTCTTTTTGCATAGAGGTTACTCCTTTATCCACAAAACCGCAGGGATTAATATAATTAAAATAGGTTAAATCCGTATTCACATTTAAGGCAAAACCGTGCATAGTGACAAACCGCGAAGCACGCACGCCAATGGCGCAGATTTTGCGGGCGGTGTTAGTATCTGCATCAAGCCAAACGCCTGTAGCGCCCGCTAATCGGGCACTGTGAATGCCAAAATGCGCAAGTGTTTGAATAATATATTCTTCCATTTTATAGATATACCCTTTTAACGATCTCCCGTGATTTTCCAAATCCAGAATGGGGTAGCCTACCAATTGCCCCGGTCCGTGATACGTAATATCTCCACCTCTGTCTATTCTATAAAAATCGGCATCAATTGTTCTTAAAAAATCTTCATTGATGAGCAGATTATTTGCTTTCCCGCTTTTCCCCAAGGTGTAAACATGCGGATGTTCACACAAAAAAACAGTTTCCAAATCTTGCGTAGCATTTCCTTCGCTTTTAGTTTGAATAATGTTTTGAAATAATGCTTCCTGCTTACTCCAAGCCTCTTTATAATCAATAGTTTGCCAATCAGTGAAATTCATAATACTTTATACCCTATTTTATCCGACATATACGACGATCTGACAAGTGGTGCGCTTTCTACGTGGTTGTATCCTAATTTCAAAGCGTACTGTTTGTAAACATCAAATTGTTCAGGGTTAATGTATTGTACTACTTCAATATTATCTTTTGTGGGTTGTAAATATTGCCCGATAGTTACCACAGAAGTTCCTGCATTTTTTGCATCTTCCAAAGTTTGCATTACCTCCTGTTCGGTCTCTCCCAATCCAACCATAATACCGGTTTTCGTTAATATTCCGGAAACCGCAATTTGTCTTAGTGTTTCCAAACTGTTTCTGTAAGTTGCCTTACTTCTGACCATTGGGGTTAGTCGTTCTACCGTTTCCAGATTATGTCCGATAATATCCGGTTTTGAATCTATGACTACCTGTAATAATTCATTCTGATAATCGGGGATTAGCAATTCTATAACGGTGTTTGGATTTCTTTCACGTATTTTACGAACAGTTTCTGCCCAGTGCGCTGCGCCTTTATCCGGCAAATCGTCCCTGTCCACAGAGGTTATGACGCAATGTTTCAGTTTCATCAAAAACACGCTTTCCGCTACTTTTGCAGGTTCGGAACAGTCTAACGGCAAGGGTTTTCCCGATTTTGTAGCACAAAACCGACAAGTTCGCGTACAAATATCCCCCATAATCATAAAGGTGGCAGTTCCTCTGCTCCAGCATTCGCACTGGTTGGGACATTTTCCGCTACTGCAAATTGTATGTAAATGATTTTCAATTACTATTTTCTTTATAAAAGCAAAATTTTCCGTATTATCAATCTTTATTTTTAACCAATCGGGCTTGCGCAGAATCTTCATTTCATAAAATTTGCGCAAAAGTATTTTTATTTTTCATTCCCCCTTGACAAAACTACTTTTTGATTGTATATTTGCCGCGTGAAAAAAATACTCTACTTCGGAACCGTAATCTGCCTCTTCCTTTGTGCATGTCCAAAACCTGTACAATATTCTGATACTCCTGAAATTAAATTCATTAACTTTGAAATACTCAACGAGACAGATGGTATTTTGACCTATTATTTTCAGGACGGAAAGGGTGATATCGGGTTAGATGATACTTTTAATTATCCTCCATTTGATACCGGTCTATATTATTATAATTTTTTTTGTGATTATTACGAAAAACAGAACGGAAAATTTGAAAAGATAGATTCAGTAGAAACTATTAACGGAATTGAACCTCTTATATTTAATGCACGCATTCCGAGACTCTCTTTTTTGCCGGAAGAATCAATAAATGGTGAAATTTATCATAAAATGGTACCATACAGAATCATCTCCAATTATGATACCGTTCTGTTAAAATTCTTTATTGTGGATAGACAACTTAATCACAGCAATGTGGAGGAAGTGGTTATTATTAGACAATTAGAAGATTAGCGGGAGACAAATTTCTTCTCTGCGTACCTTTACTTTAGATAGCCCTATAAATGTAGATGTTTGCGATATTTTTTTGTCTTACTGTGTAAACACATACATCAAGATATTGGCGCCCATTTGCAGCGCTTTGGTGCGGGTGGCTTCCGAGTCTTTGTGCACGGCGTAATCTTCCCAGCCATCGCCCAAATCACATTCATAAGAATAAAAACATATCAAACGACCATCCCAAAACAAACCAAACCCTTGCGGGGGCTTGTTGTCGTGCTCGTGAATTTTAGGAAGTCCGTTAGGAAAATTATATTTTTGATGAAAAATCGGGTGGTTATAAGGCAACTCTACAAATTCCAATTCAGGAAAAACATTTTTCATTGCCAAACGGATATATCTGTCCAAACCGTAATTATCGTCAATATGCAAGAAACCGCCGGCAATTAAGTAGTTGCGCAGGTTTTGGGCTTCGGCTTCACTAAAAACAATATTGCCGTGCCCCGTAATATGCACAAACGGATAACGATACAGATCGGGACTTCCTACCTCCACAACTTCATATTTTGGATTCAACGTCATTCCCATATTTTGGTTGCAAAAAGCAATCAGATTTTTGAGTGAAGTGGGGTTGGCGTACCAGTCGCCGCCGCCACGATATTGAAGTAATGCAATTTGCTGTGCACTGACGAAATTGATAAACAGTAGAATTACTAATAAGAAAACGAGTTTTTTCAATGTTTTTTGTTTTATATAATTTTATGTAACGTTTGAAATTTATTAATATTTTTAAAAAGTAAAATTGCTTTTCTAAAATGCTATTTTTGCACTTTATTAATCAAAATTTAATATTTATGGAACAAAACTATTCTGTTCAGCGCAGACCTGAATCACGTAGCCGTAAATTTTGGCGCATAGTGTTCGGCTCTTTGGTAGGATTCTTTCTCGCCAATATACTCATTGTGTTTCTCAGCATTTTTATTGCATTGGGTATGGTGGCAACTTTAACTACCACATCCACTCCAATGGTTAAAAACAATTCTATTCTTAAAATTGCCTTAACCGGCAACATTGAAGAGCGCGGCGAAGATAATCCGTTTGAAAACACCGGATTGGAAAGTTACGGAACGACAAGCACCGGATTGGACGATATTCTGAACTGCATTGCAAAAGCGGCAAACGACCCTAATATCAAAGGGATTAGTGTGGAGATTGAAGCCCCTGTGGCTGCCGGAGCCGCCACCCTCAAAGAAATCAGAGATGCGTTGGAAAAATTTAAAAACTCCGGAAAGTTTGTCTATGCTTATAGTGAATTTTTTTCGCAAAAAGCCTATTATGTGGCTTCCGCTGCCGATAAAGTGTTTGTAAGTCCTTTAGGACATGTGGATTTGAGAGGGTTATGTGTTCAACTCATGTTTTACAAAGGTTTGCTGGATAAATTAGATGTGGACGTGCAAATTGCGCGGCACGGAACGTATAAAAGTTTTGTAGAGCCGTATATTCAGGATAAAATGAGCCCCGCCAACCGCGAACAAATGACCCTTTTGGTGGATCACTTTTGGAACGTTTTTGCAAACGATATTGCGAGAAACAGAAATATTTCCGTTGAATCGGTTAATCTTTTTACCGACCAACTGCTTGGTTTTAATCCGAAAACATGCAAAGCACATCAGTTGGTAGATGAAATCATGTATCCGGTAGAGTATCAAGATATGTTACATGAAAAATTGGGCATTGATAAAGATGCCAAAATGAATACGGTTACGATAAATTCCTACCGAAAAACCGCCGGAGTGAAAGAGAAAGCGGAAAATATTGCCATTGTGTATGCTTTCGGCAGTATTTATGACGGAAAAGGCGATGACAAAAACATCTATTCTGAAAATATTTGTAAGGAGATTCGCAAAGCGTATCAAAATAACAAAGTGAAAGCCATTGTATTGCGTGTAAATTCCGGTGGGGGCAGCGCGGCGGCTTCCGAAATGATTTGGAAAGAGATTGAACTGGCAAAAGCCGCCGGTAAAAAAGTGGTTACTTCTATGGGCGATTATGCCGCATCGGGAGGCTACTACATCTCTTGCAATTCCGATTATATTGTAGCTCAACCCAATACATTAACCGGCTCTATCGGCGTGCTGGGCTTGTTTCCCTCTTTACAAAAAATGCTTAAAAACAAATTGGGCATTACGCTTGATGTGGCGAAAAGTAATCCTCATGCCGATTATCTTACAGGCGTTGGACGTCCGTTAGACGAGTTGGAAATGAAGCGGTTAACCTCGCATGTTGAAGAGGTGTATGAAATTTTTACACAACGTGTTGCCGACGGTAGAAATCTCCCCATAGATGCGGTATATAAAATTGCCGAAGGTCGTGTGTGGTCAGGCACGGAGGCAATTAAAATAGGCTTGGTGGATCAATTGGGAACTATTGAAGACGCCGTTGCCAAAGCCGCCGAATTGGCAGAACTTTCCAATTACGGAATTATTTGCTATCCTAAACAACAGGATTTCTTTACCAGATTATTTTCTAAATTAGATGATGAAACTAAAATAGAACAAGCCTTGCAACAACAACTCGGCGACCTCTACTTCACCTACAAAGGAATTAAAACCATAACCGATTCCAAAGGTATTCAGGCAAGGATACCGTTTGAAATAGTAATCTGTGATTAATTTAAGATTTAAAATGAAACCTATAGTCACTCGTCGCTAAATCATTAATAACTAATCATTAATCATTATGTTTAACACCGCTTTTTATATTTATTTATGGGTAATGATTGCCATTGCAGTTGTTACCTTTATTACGCTGTTTTTTGTGGAAGCAGGATATGGTATGTTGCGTTCCGAGAAATGGGGAAAAACCATTAACAACAAGTGGGCGTGGTTTTTTATGGAGTTCCCTATCTTTATTGCTATGATTATTTTATGGCTTTGTTCACCGAATAGATGGCATGTTGTGCCGATAGTTTTTTTGCTTATTTTTCAGTCGCATTATCTGCAACGCGCTCTAATATTTCCGTTTCTCATTAAAGGGAAAAGTAAGATGCCTATAGGAATTATGTGTATGGGTATTGCTTTTAATATTTTAAACTCTATGATGCAGGGCTATTGGATTTTTTATGTGGCGTACGAACAAATACCGCAGGCATTGTTTGTGCAAGCGGATAACTGGTTTTTATCATGGCAATTTATATTTGGAATTTGTTTATTTATAGGAGGTTA
>WRGQ01000142.1 GCA_009787115.1 Bacteroidota bacterium | reverse complement strand
CAAATACCGCAGGCATTGTTTGTGCAAGCGGATAACTGGTTTTTATCATGGCAATTTATATTTGGAATTTGTTTATTTATAGGAGGTTACATCATCAATCTGTATTCTGATTATATTATCCGACATCTTCGGAAAGACCCGAACGATACGAAACACTATTTTCCCAAAGGTTTTATGTTTAAATATGTTACCAGCGCCAACTATTTCGGAGAATTGATTGAATGGTTGGGGTTTGCCATTTTAACGTGGTCAGTTTCCGGTTTGGTGTTCTTCATTTGGACTTTTGCCAATTTGGTGCCCCGTGCCAATGCCATTTATAAACATTACAAAAAAGAGTTCCCCGAAGAAATGAAAAACAGAAAATTAAAGAGAATTTTTCCGTTCATTTATTAATATTAAAAACACATATCTTATTTATGGAAAATGAATTACACGCAGGTACAAGAATTGACCACCCCAAGTATGGGGAAGGAATTATCAGCAAAAATAATCCGCTCTCCTATAAAGTTATTTTTGTAAGAGGCGGTGAGATTGAATTTTCTAAACTCAATGTTCAATTTGATGTTTTGGAAGAAGTAGAATCATCGGAAGAGCAAAAACCGGGTATCAATATCAAAGAGATTGAAATGATGTTGAAGTATGTGTTAGACAGATTTAACGGTTTGGAATATAAGGTAGAACTCGGAAAAAAATGGCAGGGCGGCGTAATGCTCCTGCAACCCGCTAACAAAGATTTGAAGCCCAAAGAGATTCCAATGGAAGCATTTTTCCACAAAATTGTAATGATGCGCGACCGATTGCGCGTTCTGGAACAAAATATTAATAGTCACGCCGGTTTGTCTGATGAAGAAAAAATTAATCTACAGCAATATATCACAAGATGTTACGGAACGATGACTACTTTTAATATCCTTTTTGATGAAAAGGAGGATTTTTTTGTAGGCTCAAAAGTATAGGTAGAAAAATGCACAACCTAACCAAAAAATGACCATTCCCAAGAAGAAAATCCTGTTTATCATAAATCCAATATCAGGCGGGCATAACAAAATAGAGATTATTCAATCCATTCCTAAATTGTTGGATAATCATAAATTTGACATTTCTTTTGCCCATACCAAACATTTCGGACATGCTACTAAAATTGCGAAAAACGCTGTAGATGAAAATATTGACATTGTAGTGGCGGTAGGCGGAGACGGTACTATAAACGAAATTGCTTCACAATTGGTGAATACCAATACCACATTAGCCATTGTCCCTTGTGGTTCAGGAAACGGTTTGGCGAGAGATTTGAACATTCCGCTCCATTATAAAAAAGCAATTCAACAAATTAACACATTAAAAATTAAGAAAATAGATGTAGGAATTTGCAACCGCCAATATTTTATCAGTTTAACCGGAACCGGTTTTGACGCCAAAGTGGCTTACGATTTTAACAGAGGGAAAAAAAGAAAATTTTTAGGGTATGCCTGGTCAATATTAAAAGATTATTTCAATGTTAAAGACCAATACTATGAAATTGAGTTGGAAAATGAAAAAATTACCGGAAAATACTTCTTCGTAACTATCGCCAATTGTTCTCAATGGGGATATAATGTGAAAGTTGCGCCGGATGCAAAGTTAGATGATGGGTTTTTTTCTATTAATCTATGTAGAAAACCTTCGTTTTTTTCTCTCATTCCTTTTGGAATCAAAATGTTGTCAGGAAACATTGGAGCCTCAAACTATGTGGTTATGAAAAGTTCTTCAAAAATAACACTAACCTCAAACCATAAATTTTTCTACCACCTAGATGGAGATGCCAAAGGGATTGCCCGACAAATTGAAGTAGAAATCTTACATGAGGCGTTGCGTGTTATCGTAAAATAATCATCTAAAAATTAGTTTATTTTTGCGCACCTTTTCTTTTTTATGAAAAATCCAAAATTAGCTTCACGTTTTGCCGCCGCACTTTATGATTTCGCTACGGAAACCAATCATGTTGAACCGGTTTACAAAGATGTTTTGCTCGTGCAGCAGGTTATTACAGAAAATCAGGAACTGAAAACGGTTTTGGAAAGCCCAATCATTCCCGAAGATAAAAAACAAAAGGTTTTTAGAAAAATTTTTATTCAACATATAAGTGAAACGGCATTGCGGTTTTTTGCACTCATTCTGAAAAAAAGAAGAGAACCTCAATTATTAATGATTTGCAAACAGTTTGTTAAACTCTATTACAGTAACCATAACATTAAAGAAGCATATATTACTACTGCCCAGCCGATCTCCGAAAAAATGAAACTCTATATTAAAAACTATATTGAGCAGGATTCGCCCTATACCTTGATTCTCCATTTTTCTGTTGATGAAAAACTTATTGGCGGGATTATTATTAAAATTGATGATTTGTATTTTGATGCCAGTATCCAAACCAAAATTAACAAACTAAAAGCCGAATTTTCTCAAAATACTTATGCCATAGGGTTTTAAAAATTACGAATTAAAAATTACGAATTCCGAGACAACAAGATGCAGAAAAAAACATCACTCGTCACTTGTTACTCGTCACTAAATAATAACTTTAAATTGAATATAATTCATTATCAGACGATATTCCAAAGCATTCCGCCTCAAATTAAGTTGGTGGTGGTGTCTAAAATGCGTCCGGTAGATCAGATTGAAATATTGTATCAGGCGGGGCATCGGGTTTTTGGCGAGAACCGTCCACAAGAAATGAAAGCCAAATATGAAGCGCTGCCCAAAGATATGGAATGGCATTTCATCGGGCATTTGCAAACCAACAAAATAAAATATATTGCCCCTTTTGTTTCTTTAATTCACAGCATAGACAGTTTTTCTTTATTGCAGGAGGTAAACCGCCACGCAGAGAAAAACAACCGTGTTATCTCCTGTTTGCTGCAATTTTTTATTGCGCAGGAAACTACAAAATACGGATTCTCGTTGGAAGAGTGTAAAGAGATGTTAGAAAACCCTCTCTTTTCTATGCTAAAAAATATTAAAATTGTCGGCGTAATGGGTATGGCAACTTTCACCGATGATACAACAGTAGTTCGGGAAGAGTTTAAAAAATTGCACCATTATTTTACGCAACTAAAAACATGTTATTTCTCAAATAATCATGATTTTAAAGATATCTCTATGGGGATGAGCGATGATTATGAGATTGCGATTGAGGAAGGCAGTACAATGGTAAGGATTGGAAGCGCGATTTTTAATGATTAAAAAATTAAAAATTACTATAAATAGTCCATTTTTAATCTGTAGGATTTTTGAGGATACTTACAGAGACAGACGTGACGGGTAACAAGCGTTTGGTTTTTTTCTATTTTTACCCCCTTATTAATAAAATATTAACATTTCAATCCCAATTAAATAATAATCAATATGATAAAAGACGATTTTACGGTTAGACACAACGGTCCGCAAGATGCGGAAATTGAAAAAATGTTGCATACCTGCGGCGTGAAAACTTTAGATGAATTAATTGAAAAAACAGTTCCTGTTGCCATTCGGCTACCCGAGAAACTTGATTTACCCGACGGTTTGCCCGAAGGCGAATATCTGCAAATGGTAAAATCAGTATTGTCGAAAAACAAACTGTATAAATCCTATATCGGTATGGGATACTATAATACGTTTACTCCTGCTGTAGTTTTGCGCAATGTTTTTGAAAATCCGGGATGGTACACCTCCTATACCCCCTATCAAGCCGAAATTTCGCAAGGACGTTTGGAAGCACTGCTCAATTATCAAACAATGATTACGGAACTTACGGCAATGCCGCTGGCAAACGCTTCGTTATTAGATGAGGCTACTGCCGCCGGCGAAATGATGTTGATGTTTTACAACAGCCGCAGTCGTGAAGCCGTGAAAAATAATGTAAATAAATATTTTGTTTCAAATGATGTTTTTCCACAAACGTTGGGCGTACTCAAAACCAACGCTGCACCACAAGGGATTGAAATTGTAACGGGAGACCCGCAAAAAACGGAACTTGACCAAACTTTCTTCGGCGTTATGTTGCAATATCCTGGCAGTTGGGGTGAAGTTATGAATTATAAACAGTTTACTTTAGATGCTCAAGCAAAAGGTATTTTTGTAGGTGTTGCGACAGACCTGCTGGCGCTCACTGTTTTAACACCTCCGGGAGAGTGGGGCGCCGACTGTGTTGCAGGTTCTACCCAACGTTTCGGCATCCCGATGGGTTTTGGCGGTCCTTCTGCCGGTTTTTTTGCCTGTAAAGAAGATTTTAAACGCCTGCTTCCCGGACGCATTATCGGTGTAACGATTGATGCACAGGGTAACCGTGCCGTGCGTATGGCGCTACAAACCCGCGAACAGCATATCAAACGCGAACGCGCTACTTCCAATATCTGTACTGCTTCTGCATTGGTTGCCATTATGTCCGGATTTTATGGTATGTGGCACGGCGCTCAGGGATTGCGCAATAAAGCCCTCAAAATAAACGTCCTTGCCGGCGTTTTGGCTAATGAAGCCGAAAAATACGGATATAAACAGCACAACAAAACTTTCTTTGATACTTTGTGTTTTGAAACGCCTCAGGGCATTACTACCGAAGAGGTGAAAAAAGTAGCATTATCCCACGAAGTTAATTTCTATTACTGGTGCGAAGAGTGTTTCTCTTTATCGTTAGATGAAACCGTTAAATTGGAAGATGTCAATCTTATTCTGTCCATATTGGCAGAAGCGGCAGGCAAACTGTTTACGCCTTATATTTGCAAACCTTGTATGCCGGAGTTGAACATTCCTAAAGAGATGCAACGTACTTCAATCTTTATGCAACAGGATATTTTTACCAAATATCAATCTGAAACAGAGATGATGCGTTATATGAAGAAATTGGAGGTTAAAGATTTATCGCTCAACCGCGCAATGATTCCGTTGGGTTCCTGCACAATGAAGCTGAACGCAGCGGCTGAGATGTTGCCGTTAAGTTGGGCGGAAGCAGGAGCGGTGCATCCGTTTGCACCCGCAGAGCAAGCGCAGGGTTATTTAGAAATGATTACAGAAATGGATAAATGGTTGCAAACAATTACCGGCTTCAAAGCCATTTCATTCCAGCCTAATTCTGGAGCGGCAGGCGAGTACGCCGGCTTGATGGTAATTCGCAATTACCATATTAACAAAGGAGCAGCACATCGCAATATCTGTTTGATTCCGGCATCGGCGCACGGCACTAATCCGGCGTCGGCAGCCAAAGCGGGCTTGGAGATTGTAGTAGTAAAATCAACCGCCGAAGGCGAAATTGACGTGGAAGACCTGCGCGCCAAAGCCGAACAATATAAAGAGAATTTATCATGTATTATGATTACTTACCCCTCCACGCATGGTGTGTTTGAAGAAGCCATTTTGAAAATTATCCAAACTATTCACAAAAACGGTGGTTTGGTGTATATGGATGGGGCGAATATGAACGCTCAGGTAGGCTTAACCTCTCCGGGTGCGATGGGTGCGGATGTGTGCCACCTGAATCTGCACAAGACCTTTGCTATGCCGCACGGTGGTGGCGGTCCAGGCGTAGGACCTATCGCAGTTGCCGCGCATTTGGTTGATTTCTTACCCAACCACGAACTTTGCCCCGTAGGTGGCGAAAAAGGGAGTCAAGTCTCCGCATCTCCTTATGGTAGTGCGTTCTTATTACCTATCACTTACGGTTATCTCAAAATGCTGGGCGGCAACGGCTTAACGGAAGCCACCAAAATGGCAATCCTCAACGCCAACTATATGGTAGCGCGTTTGAAAGAGCATTACAAAATTATGTATCTCGGAACACACGGACGTTGCGCCCACGAATTTATTCTCGATTGTAGCGAATTTGAACGCACTGCCGGAATACAGGTCATTGATATTGCAAAACGTTTGATGGACTACGGATTTCACGCGCCCACCGTGGCATTTCCTATTCACGGTACTTTGATGGTGGAACCTACCGAAAGCGAACCGCTAAGTGAAATGGACAGATTATGCGACGCTTTTATTGCCATTCGCGAAGAGATTCGTGAAATTGAAGAGGGTAAAGCAGACAAAGTGAACAACGTGATTAAAAACGCACCTCATACAGCTAAAATGGTTTGCGCCAACGAATGGGACAAACCTTATTCCCGTGAAAAGGCTGCCTACCCCATGCCTCACGACGATAAATACTGGCCCACAGTAGGCAAAGTGAACGATGCACACGGAGACAGAAATTTGGTGTGTTGCGTAGGGTAAAAAGCGCCTATCTGCAACTGCACCCTTTTACGTTCTTATATTTAGAATGAGTGTTGTATTTGTAAGTACTGTGTTTTGAAGAGGCGCAAGATGAGAGCAAACACAGTAACAAGAGTATTATGCTGAAAATGAACAATCTGTTTTTTTTCATTACGCTCTTATAATAGTTTCACTTCTGTCAGAACCTGTAGAAACGATACTAATAGGGATTCCTGTTTCTTGTTCAATAAAAGTTATATACTCTTTAAAGGCATCCGGTAATTTCTCGTATTCCTTTATTTCTGAAAGATTTTGTTTCCAACCTTTAAACTCTTTGAAAACGGGAATTACTTCATCATTAATTTCTGTTGGGAAACGGTCTGTGGTTTTGTCGTCAATTTGGTAAGCGGTACAAATTTTAATAGTATCGAAATTATCCATTACATCGGCTTTAGTGAGCACCATCTCCGTAGCGCCGTTAATCATGATAGAATATTTCAGCGCCACCAAATCGAGCCAGCCACAGCGGCGCGGTCTGCCCGTTGTTGCGCCGAACTCGTGTCCCTGCTTGCGCAACTGTTCACCGGTTTCGTCAAATAACTCTGTGGGGAAGGGACCGTTGCCTACACGGGTGCAGTAGGCTTTCACAATGCCTATCACCCGACCTGTTTGGCTTGGGGCTACGCCCAGACCTGTGCAAGCGCCCGCAGCCACAGTGTTTGAAGAGGTTACAAAGGGATAAGAGCCAAAATCAATATCTAAAAGCGTACCTTGCGCACCCTCTGCCAACACTTTTTTCTCTTCTCTTAAATATCGGTTAACCTCATATTCACTATCTATCAATTTGAAACGCAAAACAGTTTGCAAAGAATCGAACCACGTTTTAAAAACAATTTCAAGATCTTCATTAGGTTTAAAAGCATTTTTAATCAGTAAATCGGTATGTTTTTTATAGATAGCGGTAAATCTTTCCAAAAAATCGGAAGCTATGATGTCGCAAATACGAAGACCATTGCGAGCCACCTTATCGGTATAAGTGGGACCGATGCCTTTTAAGGTAGAGCCTATCTTTTGTTCCCCTTTTTGTTCTTCCAGCATGGCATCTATCCATTTGTGTGTGGGCAAAATAAGATGCGCCTTTTTTGAAATAAAAAGATTTTCAACAGGATTGATCCCCAATTTTTCTAAAGATGCAATCTCTTTTTGAAAAACAACGGGGTCAATAACCACGCCATTGCCGATGATATTAATTTTATCGGAATGGAATATTCCCGATGGAATGGTGTGCAGTACGTGTTTAATACCGTTAAATTCAAGTGTATGCCCTGCATTAGGACCGCCCTGAAAGCGTGCAATAACGTCATAGTGAGGGGTGAGCACATCCACTATTTTACCTTTGCCTTCGTCTCCCCATTGTAATCCGAGAAGGATGTCTAATTTCATTTTATTATTCTAAATTATTGATTATTAAAGATTAAAATTTGTATTTTTTGGCGCTGCAATAGTACAAAAAATACATTATGAAAAATGTATTTTTGCCGTGTATTGATAATTCTCAAGTGAAAAAATCATTCCTGCTTCTCTTGTTCTTTGCGATATTATTTAATAATGAGACAATAGCGCAACATTATAAAGAACAGAATCTCTTTATTGAAGGAGGAGTAAGGTACGGAACCGCTCTGTATCATCCACAGTCTGCTATCTATTTGAAAAATCTATATTATGGAGGGCTGGAGGTTCGTTTTGGAAAACAAACTAATGGAAAAAATCAATGGGAAAGAATGTTATATTATCCTTCTTACGGAGTAACATTAAAATATTCAAGTTATTACAATTTTTTTGACTCCCCAAATGTGAGAAAAGAGAGAAACAAAGTGATGGGACAAAGTATTGTGCTATCCGGGTATTTTCAAGGTAGTTTTTTTCGTTACAAATGGTTGAATTGGAATTATCAAATTGGAATGGGAGCAGCCTATTTTACAAAGATTTACCGAAAAGAAATAGTATATAAACCCGATATTCTAACTCCGGATCCTGATAATCCTAATAATTATATCAATGAAAACGGGGAAAGTACGCCTTATCCCGATAATTGCCTGATTTCGCTTTATGTTACGCCTTACATAAATCTTCAAATGGGTTTCGATTTTCAACTTACCAATCAGTTTGATTTATGTTTGAATGCCAGTTTCAATCATGCTTCCAATGCGAGTATAAATATGCCTAATTTTGGGATCAACGAACTTCAAGGGGTGGTAAGTATGCGCTATCATTTTAGTCCCAAAAGAGAGTTTTTAAAAATAGATACTTTTCCGAAATTCAAACCTCAGAATTCGTTGTTTTTTACTATTGAACCGGGCTTTCTGATAGCACGTTACGACGACAACTATTATTTTAAAACCGGAGTAAGTCTGGGCTATATGAGGAGTTTTTTGCCGGTATTAAGAGCCGGCGCATCTTTCGAGGCTTTTTATGTGAGATATTTGGCACATTCGAGAGATTATAATAAAGAGGAATGGGAAAAGCCGAACTCGCCGCGCATTCCAATGCCGAAAGATATCTATACGGGCGCTGTTTACGGTTTTGTGGAACTGGCATTTGGACGTTATGCACTACATGTGGGCGCAGGTATTTATGTGTTTAAAGGTCCCGGACAAGCCAAAACAAAGGATTTAGCCCAAAACTGGGATAACGGCGGTACCTTGAAACGCTATCCGTTACTGTATGAAAAAATAGGGTTTAGAATCTATTTGGGAAAAAATCTAAACTATTTTGTGGGCGCTTCCCTGCGGGCACACGCACCCGTTGCCGACTATTTAGCGTTTAATTTTGGGTTTAAGTTGGTGGTGTTCAAAGAATTGCTTAACCGCAAAGGTCGCAAAGAATATATTCCTTAAATTCAAAACTTTGCGTTTTTTGCGGTTAAAATTTTTGACATTTACGACACCCCCTACCAGTACCGGAGACACCGCATATCGCATACCGTTCCCCGTATTATTGAATCAAAGCCTTGAAAACTGAATTGTTTCTAAACTTCTTAAATTCAGCGTCTTTTAAAGCCTGAGCCTTATATGAACTATCTAATTCAATAGCCTTCGTAAGATTTGTAATGAGATCGGTTTCATTATTTTGGCGGGCACCGATAATAGCAGCCAAGTAGTATGCCTTGGCATCTTTGGGTTGTACACAGGCAATCGTGGATTTTGCTACGGCATAATCTTTACTCAACAGTTGAAGTAATGCAGTAGAATAATCGCAAATGCTATTCCCCATAGATTTTTGAGCCTCTGCATAATTACCTTCTAAAATTTTGAAAAGCGCTAAATTATAATCCTGTTTTATCGGCGTTAATTGTGCTTTTTGAGCAGCTTCAAAGGCTTTTTTGGATTTATCTTTTTTACCATCTAAGAAATACATAATACCCATATTATTTAAAACCTGACCATTGTTTGGAGAAATGGCATTGGCTTTATCCAAATAGTTTTGGGCAGCTTCCAGTCTTGATTTATCAGCAGTTTGTACATATTTATTTAATGCAAGTATTCCCAAATTGTTATAAGCCCTCCAATCGTTTTGGGAATCATCCGTCGTGATAACATCTAAGTAGATAGTTTCTTTTTCATTGAGATTGGAATTTAAAGCAGCGGCGTACATTTTTTCATTGGCAGATAATTTAGACGGGTCTGCGGTTGCCAATTTCACAATCTCTTCATCGGTGTAGTTGTTTTTATTGAAAACAACGGCAATTTCGGCGCGACGAAGCGGAGGAAGAATGACATCTGCAATTTCAGTATAAATGTCGGTCATCTCTCTAATTTTTTTCTCTCTTAAAGCCGATTCTGTTTGAGAACGAACTACATTCAGAATTTGATTTTTTTCTCTGATATTCGATTTTTCAACCGCAACTTCAAACCCTGACCAGTCTTCTCCTTTGGCATTGTTTTCAAAAGCGATTTCCGGAACCTGTACATTTTGCAATTTCAGTTTATTTTTCTTTGCGTAATCTTTTCTCCAATCTTCAATTTGTTTTTCCAACCATTTTTTTCCCTGTTCAAAACGTTTTTCAGAAAGTCCTTGGTTTAATGATTCTTCTCCTTCGGGAGATGCCCAACCGGAAATCACAATTTTTTGAATTAACCTATTCGTTTCAAATGCATTAAAGATATAATATTTTAGATTTTCCAGCATTTGTTTTGAATTATTGTCTTTATTCAATTTCAAATTCCAATTCATATCAGCTTTATTTACTTCAAAAAAGATATTCCCGATTATCGTTTCATATTCAGGTTTATAGTTATGATCGGCATATAAGAGATAGGATCCGTTTCCTGCAAAATTGCTTAAAACCGGATTCATTGCAAGCCGGGAAACAGTGTTGGAAACTCCTTCTCCAATTTTGATGGGAGAATAAGTAAATGATTTCTTTCCTGCTTTTGCAGTTGCAAGACCGTAAATATTTTGATTTTCAAATTGATCCTGAAAGAAGCAGTTACCGGAAACTTTGAACGAACCACCTGTTTTAAAAGGTATTACCGTACCTTGCGCTTTCGATTTTTCACCCACCAATGTAATGGTCTTTATTTCTGTTTTATCACTGCCGTCTGCATTCATAAAAACAGGTACCTGAAGATCAATGGTAGCTTTTTTCTTCATAAATTTGGGAGGTACTTCTCCCTTTACTACATATTCAACTTTTCCTCCCTGATTTTCTAAATCCGGGTTTTCGAGGGTTAAAGCAATTTTGTTAGTAGGAACCATTTTTCCTAATCCGCAACTACTTACAATAAGCGCAATAAGCGCAATGAACGATAAAAGACTAATTTTTTTCATATTTTGAATTTTTAATGGTGAACACTTGGTCTTGGCTGGCGAAAATACAAAAAAATTGTGATACGGGAATTTGAATTAAAAAAGAGTTAATCGTTATAGTTTAAATATCATCTCCACATTCTTCGAAGTTGTTTTCATCACTTCTTCAATAGAGATATCTAATACACAAGCAACTTTTTCTGCAATAATGGGAATGTAGGCGCTTTCGTTTCGTTTTCCGCGATAGGGGTCAGGGGCTAAAAAGGGCGCGTCGGTTTCTAATGCAATAGCGTTAATTCCTACTTCCTTCACAATATCTTGCAGTTTGTTTTTTTTGAAAGTAACCACGCCGCTAATGCCCAGCAAAAAGCCGTTATCTATTGCCCATCTGGCTTCCTGAATGCCGCCGGAGAAACAGTGTAAAATACCTCGTAAAGCAGCACTTTTAAACTTTTTTAATACAGATAGCGCTTCGTTAAAACCATCACGAATATGAATGGAAAGCGGGAGTTGTGTTTCTTTTGCCCAATGCAACTGTGTTTCAAAAGCAATGAGTTGTTCTGCATAAAATGTTTTATCATGATACAAATCTATACCGGTTTCTCCAATTCCAACCACCAAATTATTATCTAAATGTTTTTCCAAAACAGATAATTGGCTTTTAAAATCCTGATTTACATCGGTAGGGTGCAGTCCAATGAGCGGAAAAAGATTTTTGGGAAATTGATGTACTACTTCAAAAATATCATCAAGAGATTCGGCATAAACACATGGTAAGATAATTTTTTCAACTCCAACCTCAATGGCGCGTTGAATTACTTCCTGAAAATCATCGGGGTAATATTCTCTGTAAAGATGTGCGTGTGAATCAATAAAATATGTATTATTCATACAACAATTTATGGATAATATCATCTACCGTAATTCCTTCTGCTTCTGCTTTATAATTTTTGATGATACGGTGTCTTAAAATATTGTGAGCCACTGCTCTTACGTCTTCAATATCGGGAGAGAGTTTTCCGGAGAGAATAGCGTGTGTACGCGCCCCGATAATGAGGAACTGAGAAGCACGCGGACCGGAGCCCCAAGCCAGATAATCTTTCGCCCACGGATGACCCGTACCGGTAAACGGACGGGTTAATGTTGCCAAACGAACGGCATATTCATACACGTTTTCGGCAATCGGCACTTTTTGAAGCAGTTTTTGATAGAAAATAATCTCTTCAATCGTCAAAATCTGTTTAGGTTCGTTCATATCTCCGTGAATGGTTGTTTTCACAATATCTACTTCCTCTTTAAAAGAGGGATAATCTAAATATATGTTGAACATAAAACGGTCTTGCTGTGCTTCGGGGAGCGGGTAAGTACCTTCCTGTTCAATAGGATTTTGCGTTGCCAACACAAAAAACGGATCGGGCAGGGGGTAAGTAACAGCGTTCATACTCACGGAGCGTTCCTGCATCGCTTCCAGCAGGGCAGACTGTGTTTTGGGCGGAGTACGGTTAATTTCGTCCGCTAAAATGATATTGGCAAAAACGGGTCCTTTAACAAACTTAAACTTACGGTTTTCGTCAAGAATTTCCGTACCCATAATATCCGACGGCATAAGGTCCGGGGTAAATTGGATACGGTTATAAGTTAAGTTTATCGTTTTAGCAATCGTTGTAATCATTAACGTTTTAGCCAGTCCGGGCACTCCTATAAGCAGGGCGTGGCTACGACTAAAAAGTACCATAAGTACATTCTTCACCACCTCATCCTGTCCTACAATCACTTTGGCAATCTCTTTTCTCAGAGCTGCATATTTGTCCACAAAAGCTTCAATAGCTTCTACATCATTTTTAAATTGAATATCCATAGTTTATTTAAGTTATTTTATTTGCCAACGTATAACGAAGTCGCAGTTTTTATATTTTTCATCAATTTTAATACTGGTAACTTTTACTTTATTAATAAGCCATTTTTCAATGGCGTTACTTTTCTTTTCTTCCATTGCAGCATTTTTAATTACATCATAATCTTCCACCAAATTTGCCCGATGTGGCGCCACTTTACTTTTTAAATACAATAACCGATATGAAAGCACGCCGTCTTCGTTAATATAAATAACGGGGGAGGAGTATTCACCCGGAATAAGTTTGTCTAAAGCAGCGAAAGTAGCGGGGTCAAGGGCTTCCCTGTCAAATTTGGTAGATTGTGTATAAGGATTAATTACCCATCCACCGCTTAATTTATTTGGATCTTCCGAAAATTCCAAAGCAGCATCGTTAAAATTCATTTTTTTATCAAGAATAACCTGTCTGGCGCTGTCTAAATATTCAATAGTGCTCACTTGTTGTTCTGCGGAAGGTTTGGGTTGTATTAAAATATGTGATAGTTTGAGCGATTCGCCTCTGCGTTCCTGCAACATAATGATATGGTAGCCTGCACGGGTTTTTACAACATGCGAGATTTCGCCCGATTTCAGGCTAAACGCTACTACTTCAAACTCAGGATAGAGTTGTCCACGCTCTACAAATCCCAAATCTCCGCCTTTAGATGCGCTTCCGGGGTCATCGGAGTACATACGCGCGAACATAGAAAACTTGGTTCTGGGGTTGTCGTCGCGAAGCGCCTGTTCTCTGTAATTCTCTAATTTAGCCTTAATTTCTGCAATCTCTTTTTCGCTTACCGGAGGGGTTTTCAGGATATGACCAAATTCGTAAGTTGCCGGTATTAATGGCATACTGTCCACTCCTATTCTATTGGAATATGCTTTTACTTCGGAAGGCGTTATTGAAATATTTGCGGTAACATTATCCTGAACTTGCTCTATGTAGATTTGGTCGCGCACAATATCGCGCAAATCTTTTCTAATTTCTGCCATACTTTTCCCGAAATATTTTTCAATCACCCTTGCATCTCCGCCGGCACGTTGCAGGTAATAATTCATTCGCCAGTTGAGCGCGGCTTCTACTTGCTGCTCTGTAACCACAATACTGTCCACATCTGCCTGATGTAACATCAGTTTGGTATAGACTAAATTTTCGAATATTATACATTTTTCTTCTTCGTCATCATCTTTTACTGTAAATTGAGCAGCATATTCGGCGTAGGCTTGTTCCAAATCCGATTGTAAAATAATCTCTTTGCCAACAGTGGCGATAATCTTATCTATAGAGGTTTGTGCATTTGTTAAGAAAACGCTGATTATAAATAATAATCCGAATAATAATTTGCGTATCATACTTTTTTTAAAGGAGCGCGAAAATAGGATTTTTTTTGTAACGCCACATCCGTGCAAACGCCCGTAACCGTACACTGCATACCGCATACCGCCTATTGGGAAAACGTCAGTCTAAAACCCACTTTGCCAGGTGCATCTATTTCTACCCGTACACCGGATTCTCCATAAATTACAGAATAAGAAGTATTGTTTTCAAAAGAATAGTCAAAATCGTAACAACTTGTCATATTCCCATCCACGTGATATATCCTGTATTTACCGGATGACACCTCTCTATATCCGGATTCAGCGGGATTAACCCCACATTATTAATTTAGGTACAAAAAATAAAAATGTTTTAATTGTCTCGGTAAGGTAAAAATGGTGACAAGTGACGAGTGAACACCCTCACATCATCTAAACTTTAATATCTAAAAAATACTATTTTTGTCCCCTTCATTTTTTTATCATGGTTACAAGACGATATTTACGAATTAAAGTATTACAAGCGCTTTACGCTGTGGAAAAAAACCGGAAAGAGGATTTTCAGGTAAGTGAAAGAAAATTAGATCAGGCTATTCAAAGTTGTCAGGTTTTATCTGTTCATTTTCTCTCTTTACTGCCGGAAATTGTGCATTACCGCACATTGCGGATGGAAGATTTGAAAGAAAAAATAAATCCTACCAAAGAAGATCTTAACCCAAATACAAAATTTATTGATAATGAAGTTATTAAACAAATTGAAGAAAATTCGGTTATTCATCAATTTTGCGTTAATAACAAAATAGACTGGAACGACAGGTACGATTTTGTTGCACAAATCTATAATGAAATAGTAAATGCCGATTTTTATCCTGAATATTTAAACTCCCCTGAACGCAATTATAAAGAAGACAAAGAGTTTGTACTTAACATCTTATCGAAAGTTTTTGCAGAAAGTGAACTGTTGCACTGGTTCTTGGAAGAAAAAAATGTGCACTGGTTTGATGATTATAATGATGCTTTGT
Source organism: Bacteroidota bacterium (assembly GCA_009787115.1). Lineage (GTDB taxonomy): Bacteria > Bacteroidota > Bacteroidia > Bacteroidales > WCHB1-69 > WRNX01. Next base: position 2,267 of record WRGQ01000142.1, on the reverse strand, counting down.
TAGCCGCTTACAAAAACATTGAGAAATTTAGAGAAAACCAATCCAAAAAGACATCGTTAATTCCTTTATTCAAAAATGATGATGAAATTACTTTTTATAAGGAACTGTTTCGTAAAACATTATTATATAATGCTGAATATCAGAAACGGATTGATGAAAAACTGCAACGTTGGGAATCGGAACGTATTATGGAAATTGATACGATTTTAATGAAAATGGCAATGTGCGAACTAACTCAATTCCACTCAATTCCGATTAAAGTGACCATCAATGAATATATTGAATTGGCAAAATTATACAGTTCTAACAAAAGCAGCGTGTTTATTAATGGTATTTTAGATAATATTGTAACCGATTTTAAAAACGAAGGACTGCTGAATAAAATGGGGAGAGGATTGATTGATTAGGTGATGAGATGATGTGAGGATGAGGTGATGTGAGGGTTGGGTGATGAATAAGGTTAAAATGTAAATAATGATAAAAAATAAATATGAACTTATTAAAAATTAATATTTTAAAAAATCCTATGCAAAACAAGTTAATTAATCCTCACATCCTCACATCCTCACATCACCTCATCCTCACATCATCTCATCAGCTCATCATTATCGTTTTATGCTTTCTGCTTTTCAGTTGTGGAAATAAAAACAGTAATGAGTTTTCGGTTTCGGACATTAAAAACCCCGCAACAGCAGATGGTATTGACAAACAAAAACAGGCAAATATGCCGGAGATTCAGTTTGATAATCTTTCTTACAACTTCGGAAAGGTAATACAGGGAGAAATATTAAGTTATATTTTTCATTTTAAAAATACGGGAAAGTCAAATTTGATCATTTCCGGTATTTCTGCTTCGTGCGGCTGTACTACTTCCATCCCTCCAAAAGCGCCTATTAAACCCGGTGAAAAAGGAGAGATTACTATCACCTTTGACTCTAAATTTAAAGACAATGAAGTAACAAGTTATTTGTTAGTTGTTGCAAACACTTACCCTGCGCAAACTGTCCTTACCGTACAGGCAACCGTAATAATACCTTGATGAACAATGAATATCTAATCACTAATCACTAAATTTTAAATCCTTTTTATATGAATTTTTTAAACTTTTTATTATTTGCTCCGCAAAATCCTGACGGGAAATCCGGCGGTGGCGGTTATCAAATGCTCATTATGTTGGGCCTCATTGTTTTGGTATTCTATTTCTTTATGATTCGTCCCCAACAAAAGAAACAAAAGCAGATGACCAATTTTCGCGACAACCTGAAACGTGGCGATAAAATTGTTACCATTGGCGGTATTCACGGTAAAATTACCGATGTTCAGGAGGGTACTTTCATCATTGAAGTTGAAGATGGTACCAAGATTAGAATAGAAAAGGCAGCCGTAGCAGTGGATCCCAATGCATCCGCCAAAAAAGATTAAAGTTGCCCTCACCGGCGGTATCGGAACAGGGAAAACCTATATCTCTAAACAGTTTTTAGATATGGGCATTCCTGTTTTTTATGCCGACGAAGAAGCAAAAAAACTGTATAATTCTGAAAAAGTTTTGGCTTTTTTTACTGAAAACTATGGAAATTCTTTTTTTACTGAAACAAGATTAGATTTTTCAAAATTAGCGACTTATATCTTTGAAAATCCTGAAAACAGAAAACAGATTGAAGATTTTATTCATCCGTTGGTGATGCAACAATTTGAGGATTGGAGTTCCCAACAAACCTCCAATATAGTGATGTTGGAAAGCGCCATTATTTTTGAAGCAAAATTGGAGAAATTCTTTGATAAAATTTTCGTAGTAGATGCTCCGTTAGATGTCAGAATTAAGAGAATTAAAAATCGTGATTTAACTATTTCGGAAGACGAAATAATGCAACGCATTCATTCACAACTATCGCAGGAAGAAAAATGCAAACGTGCGGATTTGGTAATTCTTAATTCTTTTGATTATTGTTATTGATTATGCTTTTATAAATGTATTGTACAGGTTGAATTTCACCGAGATGTAGGAGATTTTTTTAACCACAAAGAACATAAAAATTTTTGACTTTACACGTGACAATCGTGGCTGTTTTTGTTTTCAATACTTATCTTTTTATTTATTGTCGTGACGTGTAACGTCTGTCACGCGTCACGGTCTTACTATTCACTGCATAAGATTTTTTTTATTTTCGCCGCGTTATCTTAGTATTAATTTAAACCACAGCAGAAATGAACAATTTAACACCTTTTTCACAGGCTACGCCTGAAAGTTCTTGGGCGCAAATTCAAGA
>WRGQ01000141.1 GCA_009787115.1 Bacteroidota bacterium | reverse complement strand
GCAGCAAAACTGTATCAAGATGCCGAAATCGCTTACCGAAAAGGTATGGCAACCACCAAAAACTTTTCAAAAGCAAACTATAATTTAGCTAATACTTTATATCGGCAAGAAAAATATGAAGATGCCGGAAATTCGTTTAAATATATTGCAGAACAGAAAGAAAACGATAAATCACTTCGGGCAAAAGCATATCATAATTATGGAAATTCTTTGTTAAAACAGGAAAAATTTAAAGAGAGTATTGACGCTTATAAAAATGCCCTGAAATTAAATCCAAATGATACGGAAACAAAGTATAATTTGGAGTATGCGCGCAAAAAAATGATACAGCAGCAGCAACAACAGCAGAAAAATAAGTCGCCGCAAGATGCAGAAGCAGATAAAACAGTGGAAGAAGCAAAAAGACTTGTTGCACAACGCAAATATCAGGAAGCGTACGACTTAATGAAAGAGGGTGAAAGAAAAAATCCCAAATTAAAACAGTATGCCGAATTTACAAATCGAATTTTAGATATAATTAAAATGAATCCGTAATATGAAAAAGATTTTTTTATTGATTTTTTGTTTATTGCCTTTTATGCTATTTGCGCAATCTGCAATGGATTATTTTCATACAGCCGCTAATTTTTATGTAAATGCCAATAAAAAAAGTGCTCAAAAAACTATTAAAGAGGGAATTCAAAAATTCCCCGATGATAAAACATTAAAAACTCTGGCAGGTAAAATAGAAGGATTACCCGACCCTGAAGATGACAAAAATCCTCCGCCACAACAAAATAAGGACAATAGCGATGAGCAAAACAAAGATAATCAGCAAAATAAACAGGATAACCAAAATAAACAAGACCAACAACAGCAGCAACAACAAAAACAGCAACAGCAGAAGCAAGATAAACGCCAATTAGATGCTTTACAGCAAAATGAGCGTCAAACCCAAAAGAAAGTAGCGGAGGAAGAGATGAAGAAAGGGGGCAAGGCGAAGCAGGAGAAAGATTGGTAATGGATTACCTTCTTACCTTAGCCCTTCCCCAAAACCGCAACAATAATATCTCAGCAAGAAAACACACTAATGCAGTTATTACGAAATACTGCCAGAGCGACTTTCCTATTAGTGTACCGGAGATGGAGTGAGTGAAGTCTTTAGTGTGCGCAGATAATACCGCAATGCGTCCTTGTGATTGGTCAGCAATTTTATCCAGTTCTTTTTCGGTATAGTAATCTAAATTCGATTCATTACGTTGATAATTAAAGGCTAATGTAGCGCAAACCGTGCCGCCTTTCAACACGTCGTAAAAACCTGCCTGCTGAATTTGGGCGTGCAAAAACAACTGTGTTGCGTTGCCTGTGTTGTGCTGTTCAGGAATAAGTTCTGTATCACCGGCTTTTTGTTTAAGTACAAAAATATCTTCCGAGCCAATCGCTTTTTGTGGAATAGTAACGGTTTCTGTGTTTCCAATAGCATAATAAAGCACGCTCTTCAATTGTCCCATCAATCCCAAATTGTGCAACGGAATGAAGAAGATGGCGTTTTTGTGTGCATTTCCATAAAAATCGTTTAAAGCAACTGCGGATAAAATAACGCGACCTTTCTCAACATTATACGAAGTGAGGAAAGGAGCATTGTTTTCCAAACGCATAATATTTTCTGCAGGAACATTCCTGTTTTCAAATGTATAGTAATGAGAAACGGTCGGCATTTCCCACTGTTCCGATTCGCTCTTTTGTAACGCACCCTTAAAATAGATACTCTCTATGCTAATACCTCCAACTTTCAATTCAGTAGTCTGTAAATCCTGATAATTAGGAACATCCATCGTATTGAAAAAAGTGCTCCACGAAGAAACTTCCATTTTTTCTGCAGGAAAAACGATGATAGTACCGCCGTTTTGTACATATTTTTCCAATTCAGCAGCCAAACCGGAAGAGATAGTCTCTAACTGATCTACAATTATCAGTTGCGCTGAAGTAAATGCACTGTAGTTTATCTGATTAACATTCATCGGTTGGTAATAAAACAGTGAATCCGTTCCGTAAAGCGCCTGTAAGTACCTGTTTTTATTTTTATCCTGAATTGCGATAACAGAAGCGCTCGGCGCTACTTCATATTCAAAGTAAAACTTGTCATCGAAAGTAATCGGTGTGTCGTAAATCTCTACTACCCCTGCCTGTATTCCTGATTGCTGGATAGTATAGTTGAGGGTATAGTCGGTATAACTGTTAGGCTTAATGTCCACTGCGCCTAAAGCACGTTGTTCGTTATTGATATACAGTTTTACAGGTAGTTTTACAACCTCATCCTTACCGTTGTTGCATACACGAACTGTTATCCCTGCATTGTATCCTGCTTGAAACACCGGCATATCAAACCAGCAACTGTCAATGGAGATATTGTTAATATTTTTATTTTCAACAGGAATATTAAATGATAATGCTGTGGTATCACATAGTAGTGGTGTAAATTCAAATTGACTTTTTTGAAAGTCGGAGATAAAATAGATAATTTTTTGCACTTTATGAGATTTTTCTGTTATGTTATGATTAAAATGCAAAATTTGTTCTAATTTTTTTGATTGTGGAGTAATTTCAATATCATCTAAACGCAGTAAAAGTTCATCTTTGTTAATAATTTGTGCCTCTGATGCGGAGAAGTTATTTGTAATAAGCACAAATTCATCATTATAAGTAAATGCGTCTGCAATTTTTTTGGCAGCATCAATGGCTTCGTTCAGTAGCGAGGTTTGTTGTGTTTGGGCTTCCATAGAGAAAGAGTTGTCCACAAAAATAGTAACAATCACTCCTGCCTGAGTTTCAAATTTATTGTTAGGCAAATAAGGTTGAGCAAATGCAAACGTGAGCGCCGCAATGCCCAAAATTCTAAGTAACAGAATGATAAAATGCTGTAGTTGAGATTCCCGCTTGGTTTTCTGCAAAATGTCCTGTAATAGTTTTACATTAGAAAAATAGGTGGTTTTATATTTTCTAAAATTAAAAAGATGAATAAGAATGGGAATGGTAATGGCACAAATACCAAAAAGGAAGAGAGGGTTTGAGAAATACATTATGAATTATTTTTAAGGGGCAAAAATATAGAAAAGTAAAAATAGCACGAGGATAACACAGTAAAATAGATTAACGCTGATTTTTAGATTGTATCATTTTTCCCAAAACATAAAGGTCTTCTTTATGCGTAACTTTTATATTCCGTTCGTTGCCTGCCACTACATAAATCGTCTCACGAGGCAGATATTTTACCACTACTCCGCAATCATCTGTGGCAGAATAATCTTTATTTCGGAATGCCTCTTGATATGCTTTTTGAATAATATGTTGTTTAAACCCTTGCGGTGTTTGCGCTCTCATCAAGTATTTTCTGTCAGGAATATATTGGATATGATTTTCTTCCACTTGATAGATAGTATCCGTAGTTGGAACGGCAGTGGTAACGGCGCTATAGTTTTCCAACTTTTTAATCATTTTTGTGATAATATCGGCATCAATCATTGGTCTCACAGCATCGTGAATAATCAGATTGGCATTGGGAACTTCTTTACAGGCATTAATAGCTACCCATGAGGAATCCTGACGTTCGGCGCCGCCTTGCAAAATCCTTTTCACTTTTTTATAACCGCCGTTTTGTACTATTCTATCCATCTCTTGTATGAATTGTGCATTTATTACAATCGCAATTTCATCAATTTGAGAATGTTGTTCAAATATATCTAAAGTGTATTCAATTATTTTTTTTCCACCAATTTCGATAAACTGTTTAGGAATCTCTGTTTTTAATCTTTTTCCGGCACCACCGGCTAAGATTATGGCGATGTTCATTTAATAGGGTTTAAGGTTCAAATTTTACTCTGTAAAAGAGCGTGCAAAATTAGAATTTATTTAATAATGGATAAACTTTAACCGACTTGTTGACAAGTAAAAAAAATAATATTTAAAAAGTAATTTCTTTCAACCGTTTTTTTTCTATTTTTGCAAAATTAATTATTAACATAAATGATAATGAATACAGATACTATTGTTAGATATTCGGATGAGGAACTCCATGACTTTAAGTCACTCATCGAAGAAAAAATTGCAGAAGCAAAAAGAGGAATGGAAATTTATTTGGAAGCTTACAGTAATGTGGGTAATGATACTACCGATACATCGCCTACCTTCAAAATTTTGGAAGAAGGTAATCAGGTGTTATCCAAAGAAGAAAACAGCCGTTTGGCAAACCGTTTGGAAAAGTATATCAAGAATCTGGAAGCCGCGTTGGTGCGTATTGAGAATAAAACATACGGCATTTGCCGCGCTACAGGAAAACTGATTCCCAAAGAACGCCTTAAATGCGTTCCTCACGCAACCCTTTCTTTTGATGCCAAAGTAAATGAAAAAAAGTAGCGTTGCACTATTGCTCATCTTCTCTTTTGTAGTAATTGACCAAATTGTAAAAGTTTGGGTAAAGACGACTATGTCGCTTGGCGAGGCTTCCCCTGTATTGGGCAATTGGTTTTATCTCTATTTTGTTGAAAACGAGGGAATGGCATTCGGCATAAGTTTTGGAGAAAATATCGGCAAATTACTCCTATCGTTACTAAGAATTGGAGTGGCAGGATTTATTATTTACTACCTCTTCACACTCATTAAAAAGAAACAGGCAGAATGGTTTGTCGTTATCATTTTGTCTCTAATCATTGCAGGAGCCATAGGCAATATCATAGATTCTCTTTTCTATGGAATCTTTTGGCATTATGCTCCGTTCTTCTACGGTCGTGTGGTGGATATGTTCTATTTCAAACTTTTTAAAATTCCCAATTGGAGCCCTCTTTGGAGAGGCGACTACTTTTTCCCTGCTATCTTCAACGTGGCAGATACTTGTACAACAATTGGTATTTTTGCCATCATTATTTGGAATAAAAAATTCTTTGCTCATAAAAAATAGGATTTAAAGTTCAAAGTTCGCAAGTATAAATCGCTTTAAAATATTACACTTATGGAAAAACCTACAGGAGTTATTCAAAAAATTATTGAAAGTTTACAACAAGTTAACGCATTAGATGTTTATTCCCCAATAGAAAAGGATATTATTCTGCACAATCTTCGAGCGGCGTATATGATTTTTCTAAATACTCAGGCAAATGAAGAAAGCAGGGAAAATAGAGTACAGGAGATCATTTTTAAGGAGACAGACGAGGAAAAACAGGAGTCGGAACACATTATTCAACAACCGAAATATGATGAGATTAAAACCGAAACTGTTGAAGAAAAACACGATATTCCTAATGAAGAGTTTCATCGGTTCTCAATATCCATAGAACACAATGATCCGACAGCAGATAACAGAACATATCGGGAAGAACTTCCTCCTGTAACTGAAAATGAAGAAGAGTTGCCGGAACTACCCGATGTAACTGAAGATGAAGAAGAATTACCGGAACTACCCGATGTAACTGAATATGAAGAAGAGTTACCGGAACTACCCGATGTAACTGAATATGAAGAAGAGTTACCGGAACTACCCGATGTAACTGAAGATGAAGAAGAATTTCAGGAGCTGCCCGATGTGATTGAATATAATGAAGAGTTTACGGAAGAACTGCCTGCTGCAACTGATACTGATGAAGAGTTACCGGAACTACCCGATGTAACTGAAGATGACAAATTCACTGAAAGGATTATTGAAGATATCAGGGTAACAGAAAAGCAACCGGTAGCAAAAGCACCCTTTGTTGACGATATATTAGAATTTATTCCCGATGCAAAACCACAATCGGGATTGTTGTTTGAAGATATTTCAATTTTAAAAACCGAAAAAAAATCTCTTAACGACTTGTTAACCGAAAAGAAAGAGGATCATACTTTGGGCGCACGATTTCAACAATCCTATATTCCCGATTTAACCAAAGCGATAGCTATCAATGAAAAATTTACTTTCATTCGTGAGTTGTTTCGCAACAGCGGCGTAGATTTTAGCAATGCCATTCAAAAACTAAATGAATGTGAAAATATTGATGCTGCTTTTGCTTTAATGGAAGAACTTAAACATCAATATCTTTGGGATACCACATCTACCTCTTACCTCTCGCTTTGTGATTTGGTAAGAAGACGATTTCTATAAGATTTGATATGGAATAAAACTTATATTTTCTATTTTTATCGTTTCTAAAATTTAATACTGATGAAAATTTCATTCAATTGGCTCAAACAATACATTAATTTCAATTTGTCTCCGGAAGAAACAGGGATATATTTAACTAACTGCGGGTTAGAAGTAGAATCTATCGAAAAATTTGAAACCGTCAAGGGTGGACTGCAAGGCATTGTTATTGGCGAAGTGCTTACTTGTGAAGCGCATCCTGATTCTGACCACCTGCACGTTACTACTGTTAATATTGGGAATGAAACCCCGCTCAACATTGTTTGCGGTGCGTCTAATATCCGCGCAGGCTTAAAAGTAGCTGTGGCTACTGTGGGAACAACGCTCTACGCCGGCGATGAATCTTTTACCATTAAAAAATCGAAAATCAGAGGAGCAACTTCCGAAGGTATGATCTGCTCCGAAAAAGAGATGCAATTGGGCGACAACCACGAAGGAATAATGGAATTGGACAAAAATGCAAAGATTGGACAACCGGCAGCAGATTATTTTAAGATAACAGCAGATTATGTTTTTGAAATCGGATTAACCCCCAACCGCAGCGATGCCATTTCGCATATTGGAGTAGCAAGAGACCTTTTCGCAGCGCTCAAACAGAACGATATCCCCTGTGCCAAACACTTCCTTCCTTTTATTGGCGATTTTATTCACAGCAAACGGAAACTCCCCATATCTATCACTATTGAAAATAAAACCGCGTGTCCAAGATATACAGGAATATGTCTGGAAGATGTGGCGATTAAAGAATCACCCGACTGGCTCAAAAACAGATTGCTTTCCGTAGGTGTGCGTCCTATCAATAATGTGGTTGATATTACGCAGTTTGTAATGTTTGAAACAGGACAGCCATTACACGCTTTCGATTCTGATAAGATTGAAGGTAGAAAAGTAATTGTTAAAACTTTGCCCAAAGATACCATTTTCAAAACATTGGACGATAAAGATATCAAACTTAATGAAGATGATTTAATGATTTGTGATGCACAAAAAGGGATGTGTATCGCAGGCGTTTACGGAGGAAAATATTCAGGTATTACAGAAGATACAAAAAATGTATTTCTGGAAAGTGCCTATTTTAATCCCGTTTCTGTTAGAAAAACAGCGAAAAGACACGATCTGAAAACCGACGCCGCTTTCCGCTTTGAGAGAGGTTGCGATGTAAATATGACCATCTACGCTATTAAAAGAGCGGCAAAACTGTTGATAGAATTGGCAAATGCCGTCGTTACATCGGAAGTGATTGACGAGTACCCTACTGCTATCGAACAGACTGTGCTACCGCTTTCTGTGGATGATGTGAGAAAAGTTGCCGGTAAGAAAATTGATAAAGAGACTATCTCTTCCATTTTGCTCAATCTTGGATTTGAAAACAGTTCCATCAGCGAAAAAAAACTCTCTGTTACTATTCCTCTTAACAAACATGACATCACCCGACCTATTGACTTGATTGAAGAAGTGTTACGTATTTATGGATACAACAATATTGAAACGCCTGACGAGATGCGATATTTTCAGCATAGCAAACAGGAACCTGTATTGAGAAGACTGCAACAACCCATCTCAATTTACTTAGCCGATAACGGATTTTTTGAAATGGTGAACAACTCCATCACAAAAAGAGAATATGCGTCTGTTTTTGATTTTATAGATGAGGTTGAACGTGTGGATTTGGTAAACCCTCTCAGCAGCGAACTGAATGCGATGCGTCAAACACTCCTGCTCTCAGGCTTGGAAACTATTACCAGAAATCTTAATAATAAAAACAACAACCTCAAACTTTTTGAATTTGGAAAAACCTATCACCTTATTGACAAAGATGCAACCGATGTATCTCAACGTTTTTCCGAAAAAGAAAAACTCGCTCTGTTTGTAACCGGTAAAACACACGAAGAAGACTGGTTGGAACAACCTGAAGATTTTGATTTTTTCTTTTTGAAGAATTTTCTTGAAAATATTTTGCGTAAATCCAGAGTATCTTTTACAACTCAAACCGGCATTTCCGAAAACGATACGATGCTCCTTAACAAATTATTCTATTTTCATAATGAACAATCTGTGGCAACCATTGGCGAAGTAAATCCCAAAATCTTAAAATATTTCGACATCAAAAAACAGGTCTATTATGCTGAAGTAGAAGTGGCTATTCTCTTTTCCGAATATTTGAAAAAGAATACTTTATATACTCCTGTAGCCACTACGCCATCTGTAAAAAGAGATTTGGCGCTGGTAATAGATAAAAATATTACGTATCGGCAATTGGAGCAAGTGGCAACCCAATTTGGCTCGCGCCACATCAAAAAAGTATCGTTGTTTGATGTTTATGAAGGCGACAAACTCCCCGAAGGTAAAAAACAGTATGCCCTGAACTTTGTACTACAACACCCTGACAAAACTCTAACCGATGAAGAGATTAACAAAATTATGGATAAATTGGTGGGAGCATTTGAACGGGAATGCGGAGCAAAACTGCGGTAGCAATCAATTTAAAATTTAAGATTTAAAATTTAACGTACATATTCCAGAACACTACTTAAACCTTAAATATTAAATTATGCCCATTCTAATTGCAAGTGACCACGCCGGTTTTGAATTAAAACAATTTATTATTTCAGAAATTCAAAATATTAACTGGAAAGATGAAGGTTGTTACTCTTCAGAGAGTGTTGACTATCCTGATTTTGCACATAAAGTTGCCGTTTTTATTGCAGAAAATCCTGCAGAAAAAGGGATTTTGATTTGTGGGTCTGGCAATGGTATGCAGATGACGGCGAATAAACATCCTAACGTAAGAGCGGCTTTATGTTGGAGCAAAGAGATTGCTGCGCTGGCTCGCGCACACAATGACGCCAATATTCTTGTCTTACCCGCGCGCTTTATTTCACAGGAAGAAACTGTTGAAATTGTTACCACCTTTCTTAAAACACCATTTGAAGGCGGACGGCACGAAAAACGTGTGGAAAAGATTAACTTATAAAAGTTTATGAACTTTTTTGCAAACTACTTAAAGAACCATCCGAACACCCTTTTCTTAGCGCCTATGGAAGAGGTTACCGATGCTCCGTTCCGTAAAATCTGTAAAAGTTTGGGTGCAGATATTTTAACGTCTGAATTTGTCTCTTCCGAAGCGCTGATTCGCGATGTGCAAAAAAGTTTCGACAAAATGGCTTTCGATGAAACGGAAAGACCTTTCGGGATTCAAATTTTTGGATATGATGAAAATTCGTTGGTAAAAGCCGCGCAGGTAGCCGAAAAACAACAGCCCGATTTTATTGACATTAACTGGGGTTGTCCCGTAAAAAAAGTGGTTGCAAAAGGAGCAGGTTCTGCAATATTAAAAGATATTCCGAAGATGGTTGCCTGCACCAAAGCGGTAGTGAATGCGGTGAAGTTGCCCGTTTCCGTGAAAACGCGCTTAGGATGGGATATGAACGACAAACCGATTGTCTCCGCAGCAGAACAACTGCAAGATATTGGCATACAAGCAATCACAATTCACGGCAGAACGCGCTCGCAAATCTATTCAGGCGTGGCAGACTGGACCCTCATTGAGAAAGTAAAAAGCAACCCGCGTATGACCATTCCCGTAATTGGAAATGGCGACATCTCTTCCGGAGAGAAAGCAGTAATATTTAAAAATAGATATGGTGTGGACGCACTTATGATTGGACGTGCTGCCATAGGAAACCCCTGGATTTTTAAAGAGATTAAATGTGCATTTGAGAAAGTTGATTATTATTCTCCTGTTTTAGAAGAAAGAATAAACATTTTGTTGCAACATCTTAAAGACTCAGTACAAATAAACGGAGAAAAAAAAGCGTGCCTTGAAATTCGTAAGCATTATGCAGGATATTTTAAAGGGATAAGTAACTTTAAAAAAGTACGTCTGGAACTGATGAAAACGACTGCAGTAGTAGAAATTGAGGATATTCTGAGGCAAATTGACTACTGAAAAGTTTTTTTATTTGAGATAAAGATCAACATTGTTTTATCTTACATCTCAATATGTATTGCCGGCTCGTTCTTATCAATAGAAACCCGCTTGTCATTATTGTATGTACTTGAGGGTAAAAGGTCGAGTGGCGTTATTATTTTTGAAACTTCATTGTATTTAAGAAGTGCATTCACAAAATCACGCGGATTTGGTAGTCTTGTATGAGAGACATCAATAATGTTTTTATTTGCATACATTTGTTTTGTAACGCAATGCTTGCTCACTAACAGTCCTTTTTCTGTAAGTTCGTCAATTTTTTTCACCATAAGACTAACAACCTCTTCTTTGTTTTTTGTCTTATTGGCATTATAAATCTGAATCACTTGTTGACCCGGATTGGCATAAGAGATATGATTCCCCGCTTTCTCATTTTCGTACATAGCAGTGGCTTGTTCTTTCGATGTCCTTATGGTTGAAGTGATTACAATTTGCATATTTTTACTTGCTGCTCCTGCTGCCTTAAATATTTCAATATTCTTACTATTAACAATGCTTTGCTTATCCGTTGAGAGGGCGTTATCGAAAATTATTTTAGTTTCATTGAGTTTTGCAACCTCTTTTTGTAAGGCTGTCCAAGTGTTCGGATCTACAACGCCATCTACTGTAAGATTGTATTTTTTTTGAAATTCCCTTACAAAACTATCTGTAATGGGTCCGAATTTTTTATCTACACTAATATTAAATCCTAACTTTTTAAGATATTCCTGTAATTGTTTTACATCATCTCCTGTGTCACCTTTTTTAATTGTATTCATTTGTTTTTCTTTTAATTAATAATAAAATGAGTATTTACGCCTAAAAAACGCCAGTGGATGCGGCAAATAATTAGAAATGCAAAAGTAGAATTTTTATTGAAACCGCTTACCGCAGACCGTATTTAACACACTGAGCATACTTTTCTCAATATTCACAAAATCTGCAATCTCTTTACTTGTATAAATAAAAAAGAGTTTCAGTTGTTTATCATCTTGAATTATAAATGTTTCTAAGATCTTTTTGTAATTCAAGCGGTATGCTTCCCGCATTCTGCGTTTAATGATGTTTCTGTCAATGGCGTGTTTGAAAGATCTTTTGGGTACGGCAAATGCAACCCGTAGATTGGATTTATTCTCATTTATTTCAGAAAATGAGTAGTAGCATTTGAGTGGATGGGATACTAAAAAATGATTTTCACGATACACCGCATCAATTTCTAAGGAAGATTTGAGTTTATCGCGCTTTCTGAAAGTGTTTTTAGATTGATTATCTGCGGCGGGTGGCATACTCTTTTAAAAAGGCTTCAAGGGCAGCAGTAATGGTGGGGTGCTCTTTGGTGGGCGCTTCCACGTGCAAATTCCAACCGGCTTCTCTAACTGCATTACCGGCAGCCAAACCCACTGCGCCCAGTGCCATCTCGCCTTGAACAAAATCGGGATAGTTCTCTTTCAAAGCGGCAATGCCTACCGGACTGAAGAAGATGACCATATCATATTTTGACAAATCAACGTTGTTTTTAATATCTGCTGCTTCGGTGGTAAAACAAACCGCTTGCGTATATTGAATACCGTGTTTGTCGAAAAATTCGGCAAAATGGGTACCCATTGAGCCGGCACCGCAGGGTATAAGGTAATTGTGCGTCCTGTTTTTTAACAATAAATCAAAAACACTGGAGGGGTTATTGTTTTTTCCGAAGAAGATTTTGCGCTTACGGTAAGGAATATATTTTTGCAAATAATGCGCCGTCATATCGGTCATACAATAGTATTTCATTTCGTAAGGCATTTCTATGCGCAATTCTTTACACAGCATAAAAAACTGGTCAATGGTAGTGGTACTCGAAAACACTATGGCAGTGTGGTCTAAAATATTGATTTTTGTTTTTCTAAAATCAATACCTGAAACACTGTGAATTTTAAAAAACTTAAAGAAGTCAATAGAAATACAATATTTCTTTTTTAAATCGGCGTAGGGAGATTTTTCAAAATCAGCCGGAGCAATCTGAGAAATGAGAATGTTTTTAATCTTCATTGGCAGAATAACAATATAATATATTTGATGTTAATAGTTAATAATAAGTAATTTAGCAATGATTAAGTAGGGTAGAATTTCAAGACTGCAAAAATATATAAAAAAATGAATACGGCTTACTCCATTTATATTTCTTACAAAACGAATGAAGAATAAAGAAAATATAATGATAAATACAGGTATATAAACGAAGAAAATTAATTGTGGCGTATGAGAATACCAGGCAATTGGAATAATAATAACTAATAACAAGGCGTTGTAAAAACGATACAAACCTTTTATTGTCGTATATAAATACCTTTGTTCCTGATAATTAAAAATTGATGTAAAGTATTGTAATAATAATCGTGATAATGAGAGCGTAGCCATAAGCGCAGCAAATGTTCCCACATAAAGTAGCCAGGGCGTTATGGAATATTTTTCTATTAAAGTTGCAGGGTAGAACTGAAAAAAAATGATAATTAAGCAGGGAAATGCAAAAAGATATAGGAGGATGGAGTAAAGATAAATACTTTCGTTTGCCAATTTTCCTTCGCGGAACAACTGTTGGAGATAGCGTGTTGAAAATAGTGCGCGAAGCATTAACAGCGCTTTTCTTTTGTACATTACAAAAGATAGGGTTATTAACAATAACCCTATCAATACATTAAGCGTAATAATGTCGTTCGCGTCCAATGTTTACAATTACTTTATTATCAATTTTTTAGCAATTGAAATTTGGTTTTTATTTTCAATAGCATAAAAATAAACACCCGATACTAATGTAGAAACATCAATGGATACTTTAGTTTCGTGAGGATTTAACGGCATACTCATTACTTCAGCGCCCATAATATTTCGGATTACCAATCGGTTTTTATCGCCGTTATCGGCGATTTTATAGGAAATATTAACAGTAGCATTTACTGATACGGGGTTAGGGTATGCGGAAAGCGACAAATTAGCGTTGTTATTTTCCTTAACTCCCAAGTTTTGCATGTCAACTTCAACAAAAAGGGTCATACTTTGTCCTTCTGTCGTAAAATCAAGTTTGAATTTGCTCAAGCCGAAATAGCACGTACCTAAAGTGTCTTTAGCTACTAAATGCAAAGTAAGTGGCTCAGCGTCCTCCAGCAAGAGATAATCAATCTCAAACACGTCGCTGGGAAAACATGCGCCAAAACACACGTAAGCATCCATTCCTTCAACAAGAACAAGGTTGGTGCGTGATACTTTTAAATCTAATTCCGTAGCGGTAAGATTTTCCACTTTAATTTCCGTAATAAACTCGCCCGCAAGAGTCAAATCATTTTCAGTAATAATTGAAGAAATGGTTTCTCCATTGGTATAAGGAGTCCCTTTAGGGTTGGTAAGTTGAAATTTCTGAGCATAACCAAAAATGACAAAACCGACAAAGATTAAGGTTAAGAGTTTTTTCATAAGATGATCATTTTATTTTTTCACTATCTTCTTTGTAATTTCATGTCCTTCAGCATCTTTCAATGTAACGAACAATATTCCTGACTGTAGATTTTGGGTAGAAATTACGACATTATTTTCTCCTGATAATATTTCTTCTTTTATAATTTGTCCTAATGTATTTGCAATGCTCACTTTTTGTACTTGTTCTGCATTTTTAATAATCAGTTCGTTAGTAACAGGATTGGGGCAAAGTTCAACTGAGAATAAATTGATTACATTTATTCCAACAAGTTCTTCAAACTCAACGGTAACAATTTCGTTTCCACTAACTGTGAGTGAAAAATTAGTGGTGGTATTATCTGCAACAACCTCGTTGTTGTGTTTCCATTCTTTAACTATGTATCCCTCATTAGGTGTAGCGGTAAATTCAATAACTGTGCCGAACTCAATGTCAATGCCTGATTCAAAGGGTTCACCGGCTACTGTTGCTGTGAGTGAACCATTTCCATCAATCACATTATAAGTAACAGATCCATATTTTTTAATTTCAATAAATTCAACAGAGACGTTTTCTTCACCATTTACGGTGATGGAAAAATTATTGGTTGTGTTATCGGGAACAACCGCTCCATTATGTATCCATTCTTTAACTTCATATCCTTCATTTGGGACTGCTGTAAAGTCAATAGCACTACCTTCTTGAATATTATCGCCGGAATTAATGGGCGCACCATTTACGGTGGCAGTTATACTACCATATTCATTGGCTGTACCAAAATTAACATTATAGTCTCTTATAAATTGAACGGCAACTATTTGAGAATCATCCATTGTAATAGAAAAACTATTAGAATTATTACCTTCTACTACATCACATCCATTCACTACCCATTCTTTAACATAGTAATTTGTATTAGGTACTGCAGTAAAATTAACAACGGTACCAGGTGTAACCAACTCGCCGGATTGAATAGGAGCGTCATCTACTGTTGCTGTAAGTGTACCTTTATCTGCATTGAATACATAGAAATTAATAGCAAAACTATTCCCTCTAATTGCCGTGCAGGAATTGTAAATTTGTCTGTTTGAAGTATTTGCAACCCAGGCAACCACTTCTAAATTATCAAAATTTTCAACAGAATGTTCTATTGTATGATTAATAGGACTTGAAGAGTTAGCTGGGAGACGATAATTTCCTTGAAATTCCCAGGTAAGTTCATGAGTAATCAGTTCACATGCGGTTAGATTTCCTAAAATAATTCCGTTAGCATCCGGCATGAATTTTTTCATAACCTGATAAAACAGAGTTTCTCCATTTGACATTATATTATTTACTGTTCTTTTTTCAACAATAGCAACATACAATTTTAGATTATTGCCTATGGTAATATCCATAGTGGGTCTAATATGAATGGTTGCAGAAACAGTATGTCCTACAACATTATAGTTGCCATATACTTCCATGTATGCTGGAACTGCCTGTGCCTGAAGGAGCATGTTATTATTAAAAGAGGTTTGTCTATTCACCCCATCCATACACAGATTAGGTACTCCATTTATGCTATAAACACTTCTTCTTACGCCGCCCTCAGCAGTATAGTATGGGTCTCCTACTCCGGGCCAGCTCATTTGATATTTTATCAGCGTATATTTTCCACCTGTAGCATTGTTTTGGTTTAACATATTATGCAAATTAACATTTCCTTGGTAACAGGGAGGACATGTGGCTGAAGTAAACATTTCAAGAAATGTATAACGAGGAACTGCACGTTGTGCAAACAAAGTTGCTGTAAAACAAGCAACTAATAATAAAATAAAGATTTTTTTCATAATGTAGATATATTTTAAATTGAACATAAATTTAACGGCTGCAAATTTATTAAAATAAATGTTATAAACATATCTTTTAACAAAAAATGAAACGAAAAAAACAAACAAACCAGTTATGAGTATTTTGCTTCCTTTTTGCCATACAAATAGGAAAGATATAAGTTTGATTAAGAAAAAGTTGCGAAAGGGTTACGAGGTACCTTGTAAGAATGTAACTCAATGCACAATATCTCTTTTTATTGCGTCAATACGTTCAGCCAAAATCCGGTCTATTTCGTCAATATCTTCAATATTCGTTAGTTGTTCGCACAATCCGAAATAGTACTTAATCTTTGGTTCTGTGCCGGAAGGTCTAACGGAAATTTTTGAGCCGTCTTTCGTAAAGAATTGCAACACGTCGGAAACAGGCAAATCAATTTTTTCGGTTTTTCCGGTGATACAATCTTTGGTTTCGAGTAATAGATAATCTTTAATGCAAATTACTCTACTTCCGTTAATCTCTTTGGGCGGGTTGTTTCGGTAGGTTACCATCATCTGTTTAATCTCTTCCAAACCTTCTTTTCCTTTTTTTGTAATTGACAAAAGGTCTTCTTTATGGTATCCGTATTGTTGATATATTTTAAGTAATTCCAGGTACAAATTACTTTGATTGGCAACGGCATTGGCTGTCATTTCAGCAAAGAGGCAACAAGCGGAGATGGCGTCTTTGTCGCGTACGAAATCGCCTGCCAGATAGCCGAAACTCTCCTCTCCGCCGCCAATATATTTTAGTCTCTCTTCATTTTTTCTAATTACGTTGGCAATCCATTTGAATCCGGTTAATACATCAAAACACGGTACTCCGTAATCTTTCGCCATTTTGGGGATTAACTCTGTTGAAACAATCGTCTTGACAACAAAATCTGTTGGGCTATTTTTGTGGTTGGCTTTGCGTTGCGATAAAAGATAGTAAGTTAAAAGAATAAGGGTTTGATTGCCGTTAAGCAGAATAAATTCGCCCTTCAAATTTTTCACGGCGGCAGCAATTCTATCGGCATCAGGGTCGGTGGCTAAAATAAGGTCAGCGTCAATCTCTTTGGCTTTTCTGAGGGCTAATTCCATTGCGGTTTTTTCTTCGGGATTCGGAGAGACCACTGTTGGGAAATTGCCATCGGGAACGCTTTGCATTTCCACGATGTGGATATTTTCAAATCCCCACATTTTAAATGCCTTAGGAATCATAGTGATACCTGTACCGTGAAGCGGTGTGTAAACAATCTTGAGTGTTTTAGCCGCATTTTCCATTTTTTTATGGGCAAACGACAACGTATGTACTTGCTTTAAATAGAGGTTATCAATATCGTCTCCTATGGTTTGCACCAAATTTGAGTTACGGTTCCATTTCACATCATCTACTGAAGATATTTGAGTAACTGCGTCAATCACATTTACATCGTGAGGGGACACCAACTGTGCGCCATCGTTCCAGTATGCCTTGTAGCCGTTGTATTCTTTGGGATTGTGAGATGCCGTAACCATCACGCCGGCGTCGCATTGCAGTTCCCTAACGGCAAAAGAGAGTTCCGGCGTTGGACGCAGATCTTCAAACAAATAGCTAAAAATACCGTTTGCCGAAAAAATATCTGCTGTAATACCTGCAAAATACTTACTGTTGTTTCTTGAATCGAAAGAGATAGCCACTTTAAGCGATTTATTGGGGAACTGTTGTTTCAAATAATTGGCAAACCCTTGCGTGGCAAACCCAACGGTATATTTGTTCATTCGGTTGGTCCCCACACCCATAATACCGCGCAGTCCGCCCGTGCCAAACTCCAAATCTTTATAGAAAGCGTCTATCGCCTCCGTTTCGTTAGTTTGTACTAATTTTGAAACTTCTTCTTTAGTGGCTTTATCGTAATTTCCATTAAGCCAAAGGTTTATTTTTTCTTTGATGAGGTTTTCCATAAAGATTAAAAATGAGATGAAAAAAAGTTATTGTACTAATAATTTTGCGGTTTTGTTTCCAACTTGAATGAAGTAGATACCTTTACTCAAATC
>WRGQ01000140.1 GCA_009787115.1 Bacteroidota bacterium | reverse complement strand
AAAGCGCAATATATATTAGCCCAAGGCAACGCCTTGGGGCAAGAATGCGGTATTGAATAAATTACGCACTGAAAGGGCAACATATTAAGTGTTAAGTGTTAAGTGTTAAGTGTTAAGTGTTAATGTGTATTTGCGTAGTAGTGTATTAGTGTATTAATACGCCGCGAAGAAACACTTTTTTTTAATATAATAATGATTTTGGTAAAAAAAATATAATTAATTGATTTTGAGTGGAATAATTTTTAAAAACACAGAGACACAGAGGGCACGGAGTAACACAGAGTTTTCTTTAAAAACAAGAAATTTTAGTAGAGATTTTGAAAAATATCACAATTATCCTCTGTGCGCTCTGTGTCTCTGTGCTAAAAAATCTGTACTAAAAAAAATCACAAATCACACCCGCTATGTAAACTTTCCTATATTTTTGCGGTCTTTTAAAAATTAATTAAAAAATTATTAATAAAAATCACAATTAATTATGAAAAAGCTATTTAGTTTAGTAATGTTTTTAAGCGCTTTAACACTTTTTGCGCAACCTGCCATCAAATTTGAACAAACTACCATTGATTTTGGCAATATTAAGGAAGATGACGGCAAGGTTTCAGGGAAATTTGAATTTACCAACACAGGAAATCAGGACTTGTTACTTACCAATGTAAAACCCGGTTGTGGTTGTACGGCAGCAGATTATACCAAGACCCCTGTTGCTCCCGGCGAAAAAGGATTCATTATAGCCACTTACAACCCTTATAATCGCCCCGGTTCTTTCAACAAAAACATTAAAGTAAACACGAACGAACCCAAATTTGAGGGAACCGAAAATGCACCTTCTTATATGATATATATTAAAGGTAATGTAGAAAAAAGACCCCCGTCAAAGTATGAATTAGCAGGTTATAATAATGGCACAGGAGATATTAGAATTAAAGATAATCAAATAAAATTAGAGATGTTAAACTCTGAATCGAAGACGTTTACAGTTAAAGTGATGAACTTTTTGGAAAAAGAATCTACTTTTGAACTGTTGAATATACCTAACTTTATTACCATAGAGAAAATTCCTGCAAAAATTATCTTACAACCGGGAGAAGAAAAAGAACTTACCTTCAAATATGATGCGGTTAAGAGAGGCGAAATTGGATCGTATAAAGATATTATCAGTATCCAAACCCAGGATTCTATTGAACCCAAAATTACAATTTTTGTAGAATCTATTATTAATGAAGATTTCTCAAAGTTAACGACTAAACAATTGCAGGATGCGCCTAAGGCTGTTATAGATTCTCTAAATATTAACTTTGATAAAGTGGCAAAAAATGCTAATCCCGTGAAACAGATAAATCTATATAATAAAGGAAAAAATCCGTTAATTATAAGACAATTAAAATCTCCTAACACGGTTTTCTCTATTGTTTCAGATAAAATGGAAATTCCTAAGGACAGTTTTGCAACTTTAACGATTACCTTAAACTCAAGAAATCGTAGGGGACCTCAAAATGCAATTATTGAGGTTATTACAAATGACCCTGCCAATTCGCATATATTGATCAATTGTACGGGAGATATTTCACAGCAGTGATGTATATGCAGTGTGCGGTGAAAATTACGAATTAAGCAGAAAACATATCACTAATCACTTGTCCCTAAATAGTTGCTCATTAAAAAGCGATTAATATATTATGATAAATAAGATTTAACCGCTATTCGCAATTTTTTCTATATTTGCGCCCGCTTTACAGAAATCAATAATAATTTATAAATCAATCAAATAAATAAAACGATGAAACTTTATCAAACCAAAGAAATCAGAAATATTGCCCTAATTGGCGGTAATAGAACCGGAAAAACCACATTGGCGGAAACCATGGCATTTCATGGTGGCGTTGTGAGCAGACGCGGTACTGTAGAAGACAAAAATACTATTTCAGACTATAGAGATATTGAATTGGAAAGACAACAATCTATTTCTTCTACTGTAATGTATTCAGAATACGCAGGTTGCAAAATCAATATGATTGACTGTCCGGGATTTGATGACTTCATCGGTGAAACTATCGGTGCGCTTCGCGTTGCCGACACTGCGCTTATGGTAATCAATGCGCAAAACGGCGTGGACGTGGGCGCGGAAATTCAGTGGCGCTGGACAAAGAAAATGCACGCACCTGTGTTTTTCGTTGTAAATCAGTTAGACCACGAAAAAGCCAATTTCGAAGAAACTTTACGCCAACTCAAACACTATTTCGGTGGGAGTGTACTGCCGTTCCAATATCCTGTAAATGCAGGCATTGGTTTTGATTCCGTAATTGACTTGCTGCAAATGAAACTGTTGAAATTCCCTGTGGGCGGAGGAAAAGTAGTGGTGGAAGAGGTTCCCGCCGATGAAAAAGCAAAAGCTGAAAATATGCACAATGCCTTGATTGAAGCCGCTGCCGAAAATGATGAAAAACTGATGGATAAGTTTTTTGAGGAAGGTACGCTCACCGAAGATGAAATGGCACAAGGATTGAAACTGGGAATCATCAACCGTGGCACTTTTCCCGTGATTTGCATCGCAACCAAAAACGATCAGGGAGTTACCCGTTTAATGGATATTATCAAATCAAGTGTTCCGTCACCTGATGAGATGCCCGGCGCAAAAACAGAATCAGGCAAAACTTTTGCCTGCAAAACCGGCGATACCGCCATTGCATACATCTTTAAAACTGCTATTGAGCAACATCTTGGCGAAGTTTCTTTTATGAAAATATATGGCGGCGAGATTGTTGAGGCTATAGATATGGTAAACACTGTTTCCGGCAGCAAAGAACGTTTATCGCAATTGTTCTGCATTGCCGGTAAAAACCGCGAAAAAATTGAAAAAGCCGTTGCCGGAGACATTATAGCTACCATCAAACTGAAAGGCTCGCAAACCGGTCAAACTTTGGTGAAATCAGGCGACGAAGTGATTATTCCTACTGAATATCCCGAACCGAAGTTCCGTACTGCCGTGCGTGCTAAAAACAGCGCAGATGATGAAAAATTAGGCGCTATCTTGAACGAATTTAAGAAAACCGACCAAACTTTCTTAGGCGAACAGTCGAAAGAGTTGAAGCAGGTAATTATCTCAGGACAAGGCGAACAGCACTTAAACCTCATCAAATGGATGATTGAAAAACAGAGCAAGATTGAGATTGAGTTTTATCCGCCCAAAATCCCGTATCGCGAAACCATTACTAAATCGGCAGAAGCGATGTACCGCCATAAAAAACAGTCGGGTGGTGCAGGACAGTTTGGAGAAGTACACATGCTTATTGAAGCGTATTACGAAGGTATGCCAAACCAAATTAAATATCCTGTTCGTGGACAAGATATTTACGATTTGCCATGGGGCGGTAAGTTGGTTTTCAACAACTGTATTGTAGGCGGCGCCATTGACGCACGTTTTATGCCCGCAATCTTAAAAGGTATCAACGAAAAAATGGAAGAGGGTCCTCTCACCGGCTCTTATGCCCGCGACATTGTTATCAATATTTACGACGGAAAGATGCACCCCGTGGACTCGAACGAAATGGCATTCAAATTAGCCGGACGTAATGCTTTCCGTGAAGCCTTCAAAAACGCAGGTCCTAAAATTTTGGAACCAATTTACGATGTGGAAATTTTTGTTCCTTCCGAAAGAATGGGCGATGTAATGACCGATTTGCAAGGACGTCGCGGCGTGGTAATGGGAATGGACAGCGACGGAGAGTTTCAAAATATCCGCGCAAAAGTGCCATTGGCAGAAATGAACAAATACTCTACTACTTTAAGTTCCATCACTTCCGGACGTGCCTCTTACGGTATGAAATTCGCAGAATACCAACAAGTTCCGGCAGACGTTCAAAACGAAATTATCAAGAAATACGAAGAAGAAAACAAAGAAGAGGATTAATCTAAATCCGGAGGGAGTTGCATATCATCGTACTCTTCTTCTTCTTTAATGTTAGGCATTGCACGTTGCAATGAAGTAACCAGAGAACCTATCATCTTTGTCAGTTCCATCATTTGAGTTACAGAATGTTCTTTTTCATCTTCACTCATAATGCCCAATCGTAAAGCAATTTCCGTATAGACTACGCATTCACGCACGGAACTTTTTGCCATTTTTAGATAATAGATAAATTGAGGTTTGTTTCGTGCAGAACCTTCCGCAAGATATAGCGCTATACTTTGCGCTACTTTTAAAAAAGGATGTGCGAGTGTGGGTTGTTCATGGCTCGGAAAACTATTTGCCACGTTGTGCAACCAGGTAATGTAATCTAAGGCTTTCGCATAAATGCGCAAATCTTCAAATCTGAAGAAGCTTACGGGAGTTTCGGATTTAATCATATTAATTTAGTATTTAGTTAGAAAGTGCACAAAAATAGTTTTTTTTTATCACTGTTGTATTTTTTATCTAAAATGCAACAATTTTTTCAATAATTGTTGCATTTTCCAGCGCCTCTTTTGCTGCCAACTTATATGCCACCCGCAATCCGCCTGTTCCTAATTTTATGCCACCAAAATAACGAACTACCACAATTAACACATTAGTAACCTCTTTTGATAACAGTTGACCGTGAATGGGACGTCCTGCCGTGCCTGACGGTTCTCCGTCATCGTTCATTCTGTATGTTGATTTATCAGCGCCCAAAATGTAAGCATAGCAATGATGACGTGCATCATGATATTTTTTTTTCAAAAGTGTAATTTTTTCTTTAATTTCTGCTTCATTTTCTACAGGATATGCAAAAGCCAGAAATTTACTGCGCTTTTCTTTAAAAATGGCTTCTGCAGGTGCAGCAATGGTTTTAATTGTAACTTCTGCCATTTTTTATCCCAATTTTGCTTTATAATCTTCATATCTACCCGGCTCCGACAACAAAATAAAATCACCCTCTTTGGTAACCATTCCTATTGCCGGATGTTTAACGCCGTTGAAAAAGGTGGTTTTTACCATTGTGTAATGAATCATATCATCAAAAACAATTCGGTCGCCAATCTCCAACGGCTCAGGGAAAGCAAAGTCCCCCATGCCGATATAATCTCCTGCCAAACAGGAACTTCCGCCAAGACGATATACAAACTTGCTTTCGGGAGTTGGATCTGTTGCGCCAACTACTGCCGGTTTGTACGGCATCTCCAAACAATCGGGCAAGTGACAGGAGAAGGATATGTTGAGGATCGCAGTTTTAATTCCTTTATTCTCAACAATATCTTCTACCGTTGAGATGAGTACGCCGGTTTGCCAACCCACCGCCTCGCCCGGCTCTAAAATAACCTCTTCAATATTCGGATATCTCTGTTTAAAATTCTTGAGAATCTCTATCAAATGCACTACATTATAATCATTTCTGGTGATGTGATGCCCTCCGCCAAAATTGACCCATTTACATTCTTTAATAAGATGTTCAAACTTTTCTTCAAACGATTTTAAACAGTTTTCCAACGCATAACTGTCGTTTTCGCATAAAGTATGAAAATGCAGTCCTTCAATACCTTCTGGCAAATGTGCAGGCATATTTTCCGCTAAGATGCCGAGCCGTGAGCCGGGTAGCGCCGGATTGTACAGGTCGGTAGTAACTTCCGAATATTCGGGATTTACGCG
Source organism: Bacteroidota bacterium (assembly GCA_009787115.1). Lineage (GTDB taxonomy): Bacteria > Bacteroidota > Bacteroidia > Bacteroidales > WCHB1-69 > WRNX01. The sequence continues at coordinate 11,347 of WRGQ01000140.1, read as the reverse complement.
CAAACCAAAACTTATCTTTTTGGGAGAAGCCAGCGCCTTTTCACGAAAACGTGCCCATTGGCTTAACGAGTTGAAAGTTAAATGACTGCTATAATATAGAAGAACGTCAAACTCTTCTTCCAAATAAGCAGGGGCGTAGGTATGCGCTTCGCAATGCATCTCTTCCACAATAAGTCGCGCTTCATTGAGCGAACTTGCCGTAGCGCCTTTTAAATACTGACGAATGAGGGGAAACGACCGCCAAAAAGCAAATCCTTTTAATGCGCAAATAATGGAAACGCCGGTTTCTTTTTGCACTAAATCCAACAGATGCAGATTGGCTTCCAGCGCTTCTTCAAATAGCACAAAACAGGGAGAGGGTAAATTTTCGTAAGACATATATGCAGTTTTTTTTACGACTGCGCAAAATAATGCGAATTTTCGATATTTCCTGCTATTCTATACGTAAAAAGTACATTCTATCAATTTTTTTACGTCTTTCTATTTTTACATAACATTTTGATTAATAGAAAAATAATATTCAAAAAATGACTATAGTAATGATTTTTTTTTATTTTTACCGCATGTTTAACTTAAAATAGAGAATACAATGAAAAAGCAAAAAGAACTTTCTTTGGACGACATCAAAGCGATGTACGCCGAAATTGCCAAAGGTTTTAAAGAAGCCGAGAAAAGGTCTAACGCAACCGATAAAAGATTACAAGAAATGTTTGAAAAGACAAACCAACAATTCGATCGTGCGGAAAAAATGATTGAAAAAACGAACCAACAAATTGGAGGAATTTCACGAAGCAACGGCGAGTTCTGCGAAGAATACTTCATCAATTCTTTTAAAGAAAAACCGACCTTTTTGGGCGAAAAATTTGAACGTGTTGTTGAGTACCTTAAACCCGAGCCGGTAGTAATTAACGATGAATATGATTTAGTACTGAGAAACGGTAAAACCGTTGTACTTATTGAAATGAAATACAAAGCAGGCATTGATGATGTAGGAAAGATGTTTCCCAAATTACATTCATACAGAGCCAATTACCCAATGTTTAAAGATTATAAAATCTATTTGTGTCTGGCTTCCTTCCGTTTTTCCGCAAGGGTTCGGGAACGCGCTGCAAAAGACGGTATCGTTCTCATTCAACAAAGAGGAGATAAGATTGAAGTAATCAGCGAAAATCTTAAAACGTGGTAGTTTACCGTTGCACCATCATCTTTTGCGTAAGCATGTTCCCATCTTTCAGAACGATGACCACAAAAAACATACCCGATGCTGAATTTTGCAGTTGAAGGGTATGTTCCGTAACATCTTGAGTTTTATAAACAGTAATACCCAATGGGTTCGTAATTTTGAGGTTGGCAATATCTGAAAGCGGGAAGTTGGTTTCTAATTGAAAGGTACCTGTGTTGGGGTTAGGGATAATTACAAAATTGGGAGGGGCGATGGTAGATTGAAGGGGAGTATTATCAAGATGGGGAGGTGATAATTGAGGAGGGGTTTTTGGTTCTCAGGATTCTTCAGTGGATGATTTGTAATCATAAGAATAATCAACATAAAAATCATGTGCGTAGTAAAAGTACAACCTTGTTCAGTTGTAAACCCTGGAAGTAAAACAATGGCACCCGTTTCTTTCGTAATAAAACTTACATTAATCAATACCATCTTCGTCTGCATCATGTTCGCCGTTATAGCAATGACAAGGATAACCTCGGTGTACACACTCCTCACAACGAAGCGCGCCAGCATAATAATGTTGATTATTTGACATGAATGTATTATAGTCGTCCCAAATTGTTATACCTTTATCCGGATCCATATACGAGATACGATACCTATCTGTTATTCCGCAAACAACAACAACGTGTGCATCCCCTGACATCCAAAGATACCATTGAACAATTGGGGGGAGGTCCTTAATAAGATCCTGTTCAATGTTAAAAGTATTTATCCATCCTGTATCTGCTTTACTGGGAATAGTGCCAAAATGCCATAAAATATGTTTAACGCTGACCTGCTCATTGAAAAGACCAAGGGGCACACCCTTATCGCAAGGGTGCGCCCCATTCAGTGGGTCTGGACTACAACAACCTAAAGCGTTAGAAGCGTTACCGCCAAAAATATTGAAGGTTGTCCGAAGGTAGTTTTTCTTGTGTTAATTAGATATGGCTCTTCATTTGGAAACGCAAATACTCCAAATAAAAGAGTCGCTTCGTCAAACATAACAGGCACATTCCAAGTGTCTATGAATCTTAATGAAAGAGGCTCACCATCAGATATAGGAGACATAGTACTGATAATTACAGGGAATAACTTTTTATTTTCACTTTCAATCCAATAATTGGGAATAGGTTTACCTGTATGTAAATGCTCTAACTGCTCTTACACGGAAATTTGGTTTTCTTATTAATATTTATTTAGAATACGGCAACGAAGTTGAAATTACAAAAACTACCGCAAAAGGCGATAGTGCAGGTTTGTTAGTAGGCGATAAAGTAGTAAAAATCAATGGAAAATCTTTTACTTGTACAAAAGATCTATTAGATTTAGTAAAAACCGAAAACGAAACTCCGGTTATCATTACCATAATTCGTGATGGTAAAGAGATAGAGGTTGCAATTTCTTTTCCGTAGAGGTTGCCCTACGCTGAGGTATTTAAGTGCTTCGCTCTTATTCGTGTAAATAGCGCGTTTGTCGTTTGTTCTAAAATTTAAGCGGTTTAAACGGGACTTAGGTTCTTACTAAATACACCGTATAAAGTTCCATTTTGAATAGTAAATACAAAGGCTGCCCTTTTGAGACAGCCTTCAATAAAGATGTTTTATGGTTTTAAAGCCATATTGATATTAGATTACGCCCTGGTCAATCATAGCGTCTGCCACTTTGATAAAACCGGCAACATTAGCGCCTTTTACGTAGTTAATATAACCGTCTTTTTCAGTTCCGTATTTTACGCAATTTGCGTGAATATTGTCCATAATAGCGTGTAGTTTTTCGTCCACTTCTTCGCGAGTCCAGGACAATTTCATAGAGTTTTGCGACATTTCCAAGCCTGAAGTAGCCACACCACCTGCGTTGGCAGCCTTACCCGGTGCATAAGCAACTTTCTTAGATTGTAAATAGTTGATAGCATCAGCAGTGCAACCCATGTTGGAAGTTTCAACCACATATTTGCAACCGTTGGCAACTAATTTTTCGGCATCTTCTTTATCCAACTCATTTTGAATAGCGCAAGGTATGGCAATATCCACTTTCACTTCCCAAGGTCTTTTGCCTGCAATGAATTTTGCTTTTGGATATTTTTTTGCGAAAGGAGCCACTACATTGTTACGTGTAGCCAAAAGTTCGTCCATATAAGCAATCTTATCTCCTGTAATACCATCTTCGTCAAGAATATAGCCATCAGGACCGGAAATGCAAATTACTTTTGCGCCTAATTCTTCGCATTTTAATGCGGCGCCCCATGCTACATTACCATAACCTGATAATGCTACTGTTTTGCCTTTAAGTGTGTCTCCTTTTGCAGCTAACATACCCAACAAGAAATAGATAGCACCGAAACCGGTAGCTTCCGGACGGATAAGCGAACCACCCCAATTCAAACCTTTTCCGGTAAGAACGCCCACGTGTTCGTTTCTAATTCTCTTGTATTGTCCATACATAAATCCTATTTCACGACCGCCTACGCCGATATCGCCGGCAGGAACGTCGGTTTCAGGTCCGATATATTTTTGCAGTTCGGTCATAAATGCTTGACAGAAACGCATTACTTCGCCTTCCGATTTTCCGGTTGGGTCGAAATCAGATCCACCTTTACCGCCACCCATTGGGAGAGTAGTCAATGAGTTTTTGAAAGTTTGTTCAAATGCCAGGAATTTCATAGTATCCTGAGTAACATTTTTGTGGAAACGGAGACCGCCTTTGTAAGGTCCTATCGCCATGTTGTGTTGTACGCGGAAACCGCGATTTACTCTAATTTTGCCGCTGTCGTCCACCCACGAAACTTTGAATTGGAATATCCTTTCAGGTTCCAAAATTCTTTCTACGATAGAATATTTATCGTATTTAGGGTTAGCGTTTACGAAGTCAACAATAGTTTCAAGAACTTCTTTTGCTGCTTGAATGTAAAGAGGTTGAGCCGGATTCTTTTCTTCCAACTCTGCAATTAATTTGTGTAGATCCATAATGTGATTTTTTTAAGGTTTTATAAAAATTTATAGGTTTTAAAAATTTGTCGGCAAAAGTAATATTTTAATTATTGGTAAAGATAAATTTAAATTATATTGCAAGTTTTTTTTGAAAAGGAAGTGAGAGTTTGCGTATTTTTATATAAAAGAGAAAACCGGAGTGAAGTAAATCACCCCGGTTTTCCACAACCATGAAAACAAATATTACTTTTTAGCTAAAAAGTCTTTTACATTTTCGGATTCTACAACGGCGTCTTTAAACGTGTAGGCACCGGTTTTTGGAGAGCGTTCCATTTTAACTACTCGCGTGTAGGTAACCCCTCCGGTTCTTTTTAATGTTGCAACTACCTTCTTTGCCATATCTCAAACTATTTAATCTCTTTATGAACAGTTACTTTTTTTAAAAAGGGATTGTATTTTTTCAATTCCAATCTTTCTGTTGTATTTTTTCTATTTTTGGTAGAAATGTATCTTGACATCCCTGGTACCCCGCTAGCTTTCTGTTCGGTGCATTCCAAAATAATCTGTTGCCGTGCTTCCTTATTTTTCTTTGCCATTACTATTCTTTTTTTCTTGTCAAAATGAGACCGCAAAAATATACTTTTTTAAATACCAAAAATAAAATCGAGTTTTTTCTTTTATTTTTTTTTAACGCACTAATATTCAATTCATCATTCATCATTCATCATTCATCATTATTTAAAAGTTTCCAAATTTCATCTTTTAATTGTTGTAAATTTTGCTGTTTTATGGAAGAAATAAACAAAACAGAGATTGTTTCAGGCACTTTTTTTTGCAGCGTTTTTAAATCTTTTTCGCTTAGTAAATCACATTTGGTAATGGCAAGTATTCTCTTCTTGTCCATCAACTCAGGGTTATAAGCCTTCAGTTCATTCAACAATATTTTATACTCTTTTTTAATATTATCCGTATCACAGGGTATCATAAAGAGTAGCAGTGCATTGCGTTCAATATGGCGCAAAAAACGTAGTCCTAACCCTTTCCCTTCCGAAGCGCCTTCAATAATGCCCGGAATATCCGCAATTACAAACGATTGGTGGTCGCGGTAGGCAACCATTCCCAAGTTGGGTCGTAACGTAGTGAACGGGTAATCTGCAATTTTAGGTTTGGCATTGGAAAGCACAGAGATAAGGGTTGATTTTCCGGCATTAGGAAATCCAACCAATCCCACATCTGCCAATATTTTAAGTTCCAGCGCCAACCACGTTTCAACGCCCGCTTCGCCGGGTTGGGCAAAGCGTGGGGTTTGTCGGGTAGCCGATTTGAAGTGTACATTACCTAATCCACCTCTGCCGCCTTTCAAAACTACCAGTTCCTGTCCGTCTTCCATCACTTCGCATAGAAATTCTCCGGTTTCAGGATCTTTCACTACCGTACCTAACGGGACCTCCACTACGGCATTTTTTCCGTTTTTCCCAAAACACTGATTAGCGGAGCCGTTTTCACCGTCTTCTGCAAAGATATGTTTGGTGTATCGCAAGTGCAGCAAAGTCCACAAATTACGATTTCCCTTCAGGATGACGTCTCCGCCTTTGCCGCCATCGCCGCCGTCGGGTCCTGCCTTTGGATCTTGCGCCGTGCGTTGCAAATGTGCCGAGCCTCCTCCGCCCTTCCCGGAGCGAAACAGGATTTTTACATAATCAATGAAGTTTTCGTTGGACATAATATCAGGTTTATGGGTTTATAGGTTTGGGGTAATAAGGGTTAGAGGGTTATTGTTTCTCAATCTGGATAAAAACGGGGCAAAAATATTAAAATTCTTAAAAGGATTTATTCCTGACTTCGTCAATGCGTACCCCAAAACAACATATTTAACGCCTACGGCGTTGTGGGCTAACCTCGCAATCTTTGTGTCATTTGTGGTTAAATAAAAGAATAGTACCTAAAAAAAGATTTAACAACACAAACTCAATCCTTAAATTTAGAAGCAATATAAACAACAGGGTTTAGCACCGAAAATATGATGTCGAAAAGCAGTACAAAGGGAATCAGTTTCTTTTCATTGAGTTTAACTGCAGCAAATCCAAAAGAGAGATATTGTGACACAAATTTTAATACAAAAATTCCTGCAAGAACAGACAAATAGATGGAATTATGTAAAGTAACATAGATGGCAAACCCAAGTGTAATATAAAACATTGTCATCAAAAAATGATAGAAATTAAGCAAAAACCGGTCGGCTTTGGTGTAAAGTTTGCGTGTTCTGCTTCGAAAGATTTTGAGCAGAAACCAATTGTTAAAACTGCGGTCGGGGCGTGAGAGGGTATGTGCTTCTTTTTGATACTCAATGGTACAGTTCGTACCGGTAGCCACTTGATTGATAAAGAGGTCATCATCTCCAAACCTTAAATGATTTTGAGATGCAAACCCTCTGTTATTAAAGAAAATAGATTTGGTATATGCTAAATTCTGTCCAACACCCATATAGGGAATTTTAGCCAAGCAATAGGAAAAATATTGAATAGCCTGATGCAGTTTATCAAACCTGATTAAAGCATTAAAAAAACCTAATTTTTTGCGAATGCTGTTAAATCCCAAGACAATTTTAGTGGTGTCATTAAAATGCCTTGCCATTAATCTTACCCATTGGTTTGAAGCGGGAACACAATCGGCATCGGTCAATAAAACATGTTCGTAAGTAGCCGCTTTTATTCCTAACGAAAGCGGGAATTTCTTCCCTTTGATATTGGTAACAGAAGATTCCAAATCCACCAATTTGATATTTGAGAAACGATATTGAAAATCTTTCACTAATTGAGGGGTTTCGTCGTTAGAGTTGTCATTAACTACCAGAACTTCAAATTGCGGGTAATCCTGTGCCAACAATTCGGGGAGTGTTTTAATAAGATGGTGTGCATCGTTCTTAGCAACGATAACGATAGATACAGGCAGATGTTCCTGTGGTTCAGTCATTTTTTGTTTATAAAATGAAAATCTATTGAAGATGGTTGTGTGATACAAGATTTGCAACAAAACCACAATTCCAAAAACTGTGAGCAATATTTCGGGGAGAAATTTAGTGATTATCTCTATCATAATTCAGTCTATTATCTTTTTCTTTAATAGTTTCGCGTTTATCGTATTTTTTCTTACCGCGCGCTAACGCAACGTCTAATTTGGCGTAGCCGTTTTCATTGATATACAGCAATGTTGGAATGACGGTAAATCCGCGTTCATTCAGTTTAACGAGCAATTTTTTGATTTCACGTTTGTTCAACAATAATTTTCTATCGCGTTTGGCTTCGTGGTTGTTGTAACTGCCGTTGGCATATTCGCTTACGTGCATATTGTGCACCCACAATTCGCCGTTTTCAAAAGAGCAGTAAGCGTCTTGAATATTGGCTTTTCCGGTGCGGATAGATTTAATTTCGGTGCCGGTAAGTACCAAGCCGGCGGTGTATTTGGTAAGTAAAAAATACTCATACTCCGCTTTCCTGTTTTTGATAGAGATGTTTGCTGCTGTTTTATTTTTTGACATTATTTTTTGTCAATATCAATGAGTTTGTATTTTTTAGTTCCCATTCCCAACTGTTCGGCGTACTCAATCTGATGTTTTCCGCTTACCGAATTGACTTTCAGGAATGCGTCATCGCACTGGTGGGCTTTATCTACCAAATCGTGGGCAGCCGTCTCGATTGCCACAATATCTGTGGAGGCTAATATGCCAATATCGCTGATAAAAGGTTTCTTGGGGTCGCGAGCGCAGTCGCAACTTGGGGAAACGGTCATTATAATGTTGAAATACACTGAATTAACTTTTTCTATCGCTGGTTTTGCATATTCTACTAATTTTTCGAGGAAGATTAATTTTTGTTCTTCGTCATCGGGTCTTACAATAGCGCCTCTGGGGCAAGAAGAGATACATTTTCCGCAGCCGGTACATTTATTTTTGTCAATTTCAAGCGGTTCCAAAGAGATAGCGTCTGCGGGACAGTCCTTTACGCAACGTCCGCACGATGTACAGAGTTCCTGTTTGCATTTGGGGAAATCTTTGTTGTGCATAATTCGTTTGCCCACAGGGGTAGCCATACCCATTGAGGCGTTTTTGATGCAACCGCCAAAGCCGGCGCTGCCGTGTCCTTTAAAATGAGTGAAATAAATAATCGTTGAATAGTTTTCAAGATTTTTTCCGAGTAAAACGGTTTTAAAATGTTTACCGCCTTCAACGTCAAGTTCCAGTGTGCCGCCGGAATCTAAAATATCAATAGGTGCAAAAGTAAAGCCATGATCTCTTGCCAGTTCAATGTGAGTTTCTGTTTTCGTGCGGCGACCTTTGTAGGCGGTGTTTGTTTCTATCAATGTGGCGTTTAATGCTTTACAGAGCGGTTCTACCATAGTAGCGGGTACAAAATACTCGTTGCCGTCTTCGCCAAAATGTACTTTAATCCCAATTTGGTCTCCTTTTACATTATCTTTCACATATTCAAAAACCTTCATTACTCCTTCAGGAGAAATGTCGGAGGTGAAATACACGGGAATAGCGTCATCTGTATTTGTTTCTTGGTTATTGTTTTTACAATTAAGAAACAGAATAGTGCTAATTGTCAATAGAATAGATATAATTTTTTTCATAAAAATGATGATTTTTTAGAGAAGCGAAAATAGGGTTTTTATTGAAAAATGAAAATGGATTTTTTCTTTTTTTAAATAGGCAATTTTGCCTATTATTAAGTAATATTTCGCCATTAATATAATTTTGCCACCAAACTCATCCTCACATCATCACATTGTCTAATCATCTAATCTCCACAATAGTAATCCCCGCCCCTCCGCGTTCCACCGCATCATCGTAAAATTTAGCAACTTCCGGGCGCTTGTTTAAAAACTGTCGAACGACCATACGTAGGATACCGTTTCCTTTTCCGTGTAATATACTAACTTGGTGAATGCCAAGCAATACCGCTTCATCAATATAGGCTTCTAAAGTTTGTAAGGCTTCCTCCGCGCGTAGCCCCCGCACATCAATCTTGGGAGAAAACTTTGCTACCTTTTCGTTCAGAATGTCACCAATGCGAGTGCCGTCCAATTTAGCAGCGCCGCGTTTTGCACTCCGCGCCTCCCTTTTGCTGATTTTCGTAACCTTATCTATGTGTGTCTTAAACGATATAGAATTGAAAGAAACGGTAATATCTTCACCCTGCAATTGCACAACCTCTCCAATCGTTTGAATATCATTAATGAACACTGCATCGCCTACCTGAATTTTCGGGTCTAACGGTTCATACTGAAGTTTTGCAGCCTCTTGTCTTAAAGGAACAACAGGAACTATAACTTTTTCTTTTTCAATATTATTAACCTCTTTTTCAATCTTTTCTTTATGTTGAAAAACCTCTTTGCGAATGGTCTTGGTTTTTTCAGCATCTGCTTTAGCTTCTTTAATCTCGCGAATGGTATTTTCAATAACACGGTTAGCATTTTCAATAATAGAGATTGCCTGGTTTTTTGCATTTTGCAAAATATCCTTGCGCTGTTTTTCAAACTCTGAAAATTTAACGCTGTAGTTTGCAATCATTTCCGCTAATTTTTCATCGGTTTGGGTAACGCGCTTCAGCATATTGTCAATCTCAAGTTTTTCAACTTCAATCTCGTCCAACTTACGTTCATAATCAATTTGCGCAGTACCTGATTTGGAGATGGCGTCAGCAATAATCATTTCGGGCAGTCCGATTTGGCGGGCTATTTCGTAGGTAAAGGAACTGCCCGGTTTTCCCTGTCGCAACTTAAAGAGCGGTTTCATCTGCGCAGTATCAAACAGCATAGCGCCGTTTTCCGCTGCGGGATGTGTGTCACAAAACAGTTTCAGATTGCCGTAATGTGTGGTAATAATGCCAAATGCTTCTTTTTGATACAGTTCCTCCAAAATAGATTCTGCCATAGCCCCACCCAGTGTTGGCTCTGTTCCCGACCCAAATTCATCAATCAAAAATAATGAAGCCTCATTCAAATGTTGCAGCATCACATTCAGATTTTTGAGATGAGAACTGTACGTACTCAAGTCATTCTCAATAGATTGTTCATCGCCTAAAGCAATAAAGAAAGAAGTAAATATGCCCATATCGGAAGTACTGTCAAGAGGCACTAACAAGCCACATTGCATCATATATTGCAGTAATCCGATCGTTTTCAGGCACACCGATTTTCCACCGGCGTTTGGTCCCGAAATAATTAAAATCCGTTTTTCTTTGTTCAAATGAATATCCAATGGTACCACTTTTTTATTTCCCAAACGCTCTTTCTGAAACGTTAAAAACAGAATGGGGTGAATGGCATTTTTCCAATCCATAATTTGAGTATCAAAGAGATGCGGCAACGTGGCATTGATGTTTATGGCAAACATCGCTTTGGCGCGAATAAAATCTATAACGCCCAGAAAATCAACCCCAATCAAAATATTGGGAATAGAAAGTCGAATTTCGTTTGCTATTTCTGTTAAGATGCGAATAATCTCTCTGCGCTCGGCATTGAGCAAATCTTTCAGTTCATTATTGGCATCAAAAACTTCGGTAGGCTCAATAAATACGGTTTGTCCGGTTGCCGATTCGTCGTGGATAAAGCCCTGCAACCGGCGTTTAAACTGTGCGGGTACGGGGATACAGAGCCGTCCGTTGCGAATGGTCATCTCCGCATCTTCTTTCACTAATCCGTCTTGTTTGGCAATCGTCAGCAATTTTCTGATTTTTCTGTCCGCTTCGCCGGAAATCTTAATAATTTCACGTTTAATACGCCGCAACTCTTCCGAAGCATTATCGCGAAGCTGCCCTTTGGGATCAATAATTTTGTTAATAGATTCCAATAAATTCTTTTCCAACAAAATATCTTTGCACAAATGCCACAGTCGTGGATATTTTTCATCATCATTTTTTACTCTAAAAAAGACCACCGTTTGCACAATCGCCTGCAACATACCCCGTACTTGCGCCAACTCATCAACTTCTAAAAAACTGCCCTCTAACCGAATGTTTTTCAATAACGGACGCACATCGTGAAAATCTTGCGCCGGAAATGCCGTATCGAACAGCAACATTTGTTGAAACTGAAAGGTCTCTTCCAGCGCTACTGTAAGTGCATAAAAATCTGTAGAATATTGAATATTACCCACATACTCTTTTCCCATTTCACTTACACACAAACTTTTAATCTGTTCGCGAAT
>WRGQ01000139.1 GCA_009787115.1 Bacteroidota bacterium | reverse complement strand
TTCTACTGTTAAAAGTTTTGTTAAAAACCAATAGTTAATTAACATCTTATTCTCGCAAGGGGCTGCCTCAAAAAGGTAGCCCCTTTTTTTTAAAAGTGTTCATTATTCATTATTCATCGTTAATTGTGTATTTTTGCGCCCGTTATGAAAAATATCCGAAATTTCTGCATTATTGCACATATAGACCACGGGAAGAGTACGTTAGCAGATAGATTACTCCAATTTACGAACACAATTAATGAGCGCGATTTTCAAGATCAGGTGTTGGATAATATGGATTTGGAGCGCGAGCGCGGTATCACCATCAAAAGCCACGCCATTCGTATGGATTATAATTACAACGGCGAAGATTATATTTTCAATTTGATTGACACTCCCGGACATGTGGATTTTTCCTACGAAGTATCCCGTTCCATAGCCGCCTGCGAAGGCGCTTTGCTGCTCATTGATGCTACGCAGGGCGTTCAGGCACAAACTATTTCAAATCTCTATCTGGCAATTGACCATAACTTGGAAATTATTCCCATTCTTAATAAAATGGATATGCCTGCTGCTATGCCCGAAGAGGTGAAAGATCAAATTGTGGATCTGCTCGGTTGCAAAAGAGAAGAGATTATTGAAGCCAGCGGCAAAACAGGTGAAGGGGTGGAAGAGATTTTGGAAGCAGTGGTGCATCGTATTCCGCCTCCGCAAGGCGACCCCGAAGCGCCGCTTCAAGCGCTTATTTTTGACTCCGTATTTAATTCATACAGAGGAATTATTGCCTATTTTAGAATCTTTAACGGCACAGTTCGCAAAAATGACTTCGTAAAATTTATATCCACAGAAAAAGAGTATTATGCAGATGAAATCGGTTTTCTGAAGTTGAAACAGGAACCCGCAGATGTGATGACCGCAGGAATGGTAGGATACATCATTTCCGGTATCAAAACCTCGCTTGAGGTAAGGGTAGGTGATACTATTACGCATGTGGAAAACCCCTGCGATAAAGCCATATCAGGTTTTGAGGAGGTGAAACCCATGCTCTTTGCAGGTATCTATCCCACCGATGCCGATGATTATGAAGAGTTGCGCGCCTCATTGGAAAAGTTGCAACTCAACGATGCTTCTCTCACCTTTGTTCCCGAATCTTCTGCCGCACTTGGCTTTGGTTTTCGCTGCGGCTTTTTAGGTCTATTGCACATGGAGATAGTGCAGGAAAGATTAGACCGCGAATTTGATATGGACGTAATTGCTACAGTGCCCAACGTTTCTTATAATGTAATTACCACGAAAAACGAACTTATTGAAGTGCACAACCCTTCGGGAATGCCTCCACCCAGCAACATTGACCACGTGGAGGAGCCTTATATTCGTGCACAAATCATCAGTAAAGCCGACTATATCGGTCCTATTATGAAATTATGTTTGGACAAACGCGGTACATTCCTGAATCAGGTTTATATCGCTTCCAACAGGGTGGAACTAACCTTTGACCTCCCCTTAGGCGAAATTGTTTTTGATTTTTACGATAAACTGAAAAGTATTTCAAAAGGCTATGCCTCTTTCGATTACCATATCTCTAACTACCAGCCTGCTAAATTGGTAAAATTGGATATTCTCCTCAACGGCGATTCTGTGGACGCGCTCTCTTCATTAACCCACGTGGACAATGCCTACCCCTTTGGACGTAAAATCTGTGAAAAACTTCGGGAACTCATCCCGAGACAACAGTTCGACATTGCTATTCAGGCTGCCATTGGTACTAAAATTATCGCCCGCGAAACCATCAAAGCATTGCGCAAAGACGTAACCGCAAAATGTTACGGCGGTGATATTACCCGTAAACGAAAACTCCTTGAAAAACAAAAGAAAGGCAAGAAGAAAATGCGCCAAATCGGTAATGTTGAAGTGCCACAATCGGCATTTTTGGCAGTATTGAAATTGGATTAGAGAATTTTAAATTTTAAATATTAAATTTTAGCTCCCTTATGCTCCCCTGCGGTGGAACAGTTCCGAGAGCGATTTTACATAATCTTTATCTGTATAAAGTTGCGCTACGTCCACACCGGTTTTTTTAAATACTTCAATATTTCTCTTTTGTTGCTCATGCCACCAGCGGGCATACTCTTGTTGTACTCTAACATTTGAAGTATCTGCAACAGCGTTTTTTCCGGTTTCAGGGTCGTGAATTTGCAATAGACCCATTAGGGGAAGCAGCGTATCGCCTCTGTCTGTAATCTGCAAGGCGACTACATCGTGCTTGTTTGCTGCAATTTTCAACGCCTGTTCGCAATCGCAATTCACAAAATCGGAAAGAATAAAGGCAGTACATCTTTTTTTAATGGCGTTGGTTAAATAACGCAATGCTTCCGACATATTGGTCTGCACCTGTTGTGATTTGTAATCCACTAATTCTCTGATAATTCTTAAAATATGCGAACGTCCTTTTTTAGGTGGAATAAACTTCTCTACCTGATTGCTAAAGAAAATCACGCCTACTTTATCGTTATTATTAATCGCAGAAAATGATAATACCGCAGAAATTTCGGTAATCAAATCCGATTTAAACTGTTGTTTTGTACCAAATTGTGTAGAACCGCTTACATCAATGAGTAACATCACGGTAAGTTCACGCTCTTCTTCAAATATTTTGATATACGGGTGATTGAAACGCGCCGTAACGTTCCAGTCAATATTTCTAATGTCATCTCCATATTGATACTCGCGCACTTCGCTGAACGCCATTCCTCGCCCTTTAAACGCACTATGGTACTGCCCCGAAAAGATTTGTTGCGACAAAGCCTTCGTGCGAATCTCTATCTTTCTGACTTTTTTTAATAATTCTGTAGAATCCATAATTAACAATTTAAGATTTAAAGATTTAAAATTTAAAGTGTTAAGGTTTTTTCTTTAAACTTTAAATATTAAATTTTAATTTTTCTACGGTACTTCAATCGTATTAAGAATTTCGTTGATAATATCGGAAGAGGTGATATTTTCGGCTTCTGCTTCGTAGGTTAGTCCAATGCGGTGACGAAGTACATCGTGGGCAACGGCTCTGATATCTTCGGGAATTACATAGCCACGACGTTTGATGAATGCATACGCTTGCGCAGTTAATGCCAGATTAATGGTAGCACGCGGCGATGCGCCGTAATTAATCATCGTTTTGAATCTATCCAACTTATACTCGCTTGGGTAACGTGTAGCAAACACAATATCAGCAATATAGTTTTCAATTTTTTCATCTATATAAACATCTTTAACCACTTTGCGGGCATTTACAATATCTTGCGGTTTTAACACCGTATTGGTAGTGGGAATATTCTCATCAATTTGTTGGCGAAGAATCAGTTTTTCCTCCTCTTTACTTGGATATTGGATAACCACTTTCATAAGGAAACGGTCCACTTGTGCTTCGGGAAGCGGGTAAGTTCCTTCCTGTTCGATAGGGTTTTGGGTTGCCATTACCAAAAAGGGCTCTTCCAATTTATAGGTTTGTTCGCCAATGGTAACTTGCCGTTCCTGCATCGCTTCCAGCAATGCGCTCTGTACTTTTGCCGGCGCACGGTTAATTTCATCTGCCAAAATAAAATTGGCAAAAAGAGGTCCCTTCTTAACCATAAACTCTTCCTTTTTCTGACTGTAAATCATAGTTCCCAGCAAGTCGGCAGGAAGTAAATCGGGAGTAAATTGGATACGGCTAAATTTAGCGTCAATAGTATGGGCGAGCGATTTAATAGCGAGGGTCTTTGCCAAACCGGGCACGCCTTCCAACAAAATGTGTCCGTTTGCCAGCAATCCGATAAGCAACCGTTCTACCATGTGTTTTTGACCTACTATTACTTTGTTCATTTCCAATGTAATAAGATCAACAAAAGAACTTTCACGCTGAATGCGTTCATTTAATTCTCGAATATCAATTTGAGTGTTCATAAAACATTTTTTTAGTAATGCCCAAAAAAAACGACAAGATTATTGAATTATTGTAAATCTTTAAATACAATTATCACTTACCACTTACTGCACCCCGCTAAAACAAATACCCCATCTTAATATAAATATTCGCCTTGCTTGCATTATCTCGTTTGTCAATGGGCATTGCCCAATCCACAGAGAGGATAAAGTTTTCGTTCATAGCAATTTTCATTCCGATTCCGGCGCCAAAGTGGGGCTTGTAGAGTTCTCTCTTATCGAAAATAATATATTGGTCTAAATCAGCAAGATAAAATCCACGATCATATCTAACAATATTTGCTATAACGGTTTGTTTATCTAAGATATTGGGTTGTAAAACAATCCCCATATCGCAGAAAGGATTAAACGCGATATAGAAATGTTCTTTTTTAATGTTAAATTTCCACACTTTAAAACGAAATTCGGCGGTAGCGTATCCAAAACCATCAGCCAACACTCTGTTGCGGATGAGTCCGCGCACTGAATTAGCGCCTCCCACTGCTTCATACAAAACACGTTGATAATAAAGCGCATTCAAATAACTATCCATATAAAACGGCGAATTACCGGCAACTAACAGTTGTGCACCTGCCCGATAGGCAAATGTGATATAATCTTTGTAAACAGGAACATAATGTTGGAAAACCGTATTAAATTTAATGTTGTTAAATTTGGCTGAGTTTCCAAATCCGGCGCTATAGGTAAAAAACGCATCAGCATACATTCCATTTGAGGCGTTGGCTTGTTTGTTACGACTGTCATACACAAAACCGGCACGCAGGTAAGGATGGATTCCGCCTGTTGCTTCAATAGAGTCAATAATATTCCATTTCACATATTTTTCATACAAACCTTCAATATCTGTGGGAAGGATTTTGCTGTTTCCGTGATTTTTATCAAGAAATTTTTGAGTATCTTTTTTTCCTTTATTCAGCATTTCAATATCTACGCTTCCTGTCCAATAGCCGAGTAGTCCTATACCGGTAGCCCATTTCCATTTTCCTTTAATCGGACCGCTTACATCAGCGGCAATACGCAACAAATTTCGTTTGTATTTGTAGAAAGCGCGTGTTTTATATCCTTCTTCCGCACTGTATTTCTTAGAATTGCGCCAGTTATCGTTATACACAGACTGGTAGCCGTTGTAGCCGAGAAAGTCGCTCATAGCATCGGGAATAAAGGTGGCATCAAACGAGAAACGGTGTTTGGGGATTAAAAATTTAGAATCGTAACAAAATCTGAACAAGCCGTAACGTTTGGTGGTATAGGCGGCTTCAACATAAAAAGAGTGCATATAGTCGGGGTAGGTAGAGCCATCTCCGAAATAATAGACATTAGAGAGTACTCCGTATTGAAAACCCAAATCGGCATCGAACGCCACGCTGGGTAAAATTCCAAAAGTCCAGCCTGTTCTCACCCCATCAGGATTTTTTTCTTTCTTCTTTTTGGTTTTTTTCTCAGTTTTTTTCTCGGCATTAAGGCGCACCTCCGCAATTTCACTGTCAGTTTGAGCCAACAACGACAAAGGCAAAAGCATTAAAGATGCTAAAATTAAAAGGTAAAGTTTTTTCATAAAAAAAGATTTAATTTATATTGTAGTAATAACTATTGAATCTGAATTTTCGTAACGTATGCTCCTTTTTGGGTTTCAATTCTCAGTAGATAGATTCCTTTTTCAATACCGGAAACAGAGAAATGATAAGGCGTAGCATTAGGACAGGCTGTTTTAACAGTAGCCCCCAGAATGTTAATCAACTCTATTTTTTGTAAAGTCGCATCTGCTTCAATAGTTATTGATGTTTCGTGCAAAACAGGGTTGGGGAATATTTTCATATTTATTTCTTCAATTTCATTGATTGCCAATGGGTTTACTATGATATAATCAGTTTTTTTCATTTCATCGTTGCCAAAGTCATTGGTTACTTTTAGAGTTACGCTGAACTTTCCGGTGGTTTCATATAAAACGGTGGGATTTTGTTCGGTACTTGTTTCGGGGGTTCCTCCTTCAAAAGTCCATAGCCAGGTGGTGGCATTTTCAGAAAGATTGGAGAAGATGACTGTTTCGTTTTCAAACAGTTCTGTTTTATCGGCTTCAAAGTTGGCTTTGGGAAGTTCTGTGATTTGATTTACGGTAATATAATCTTCCATTAAAATTTCATTAGAACAGAGGTCATTGGAAACCTTGAGTTTCACATCGAAGTTGCCCTGATTTTTATATAAAACGGTTGGGTTTTGTTCGGTACTTGTTTCTGGCGTTCCCCCTTCAAAACTCCATTCCCACGCGGTGGCGTTTTCGGAAATATCAGTAAACTGCACTGTTTCATTTACAAATATCTCTGTTACATTCGCTTCAAAGTTTGCTACAGGCATATTAGCGACATCTTCCTGTATCAAACTAATATTTTGAATTACTTTTTGGTGGTCGGCAACGGTAATAGATACCGTTTGAGGAGTATATCCATCGGCGGAATATGTTACCGAATATGTTCCGCCTTTTATGGGGCGGGCATAGTAACCCACACGGGGGTCGGTTTTCATATAAGAATCATTATTTGTGTTATTGTTAATAATTATTTGCGCATCAACAGGCTCTCCCGAGCAGGCATCGGTTACAACGCCGTGAATGCCATAAAGCGCTTGTTGCGTATAATTCAAAAATGAGCGGTAATTATAGTTCCAGAAATTAGGTAGTTGCGATGCAGCCGGTTTTTTGGTATTGGAGATTTCCAAAGTAAATTCGCGGTTATGATTATAATAATTGGCATAATCCTGACGCGATCCGATAGCCTGATACCACAAATACCCTCTGATATATCCGGTAGAAAATTCTCCTTTCATGTAGTTTGAAGGTGCATGAGCAAATACCGTATCGGCATATTCCTTACAAACATATTGCCACCACGCATCATCGGCAGGAACTACGTTTCTGTTGTCCCACGGATAGTTGCACAGTTCCGAGCCGCCGTGAATATTAACACCCAGTACAAATGTTTCGTTTGCCTGTAAATTCATAAAGGCTACTGTTTCCTGTTGCCATGAATTATAATCGGGGTGGTCTCCATAATACCAATCTTTATAATTGCGGTTTAAATCTACGTTATTGGCATTAGCACGTGTTGCGCCGTTAATCGTACTGCCACCGTTATTACTTCCGCCACGATAGGTTCCGTCAGGATTTGCTAATGGACATATCCATATTTCCAAGTTATCCAGAAGATAGGTAATCCGTGAGTCTGTTCCATAATTACTTAACAGATAATCAATGTAGCGCAACATCAACACATAACCGGTGGTTTCATCTCCGTGCATGGAAGATGACCAAAACACTTGAGGTTCGGCTTCACGAACATTGACGTTGTGACTCAATACAAGAGCACAAAGTTTCCTCCCTTGTACGGTAGTTCCAAACTCCACTTTTCTGCAAAGATCCGGATAAGTGGCAACAAAGTCGTCCAGCAATTCAAGATACGCAGGATAAGTGGGGTAATAATTCCAGTCGTTTCGATATTTTTTTATCGCCTCAAAATCCAGCATATTCAGTTCTTCAGGGGTTAATATCGGTCTTGCCACAATTTCATAAGGAATATTCAATGCTAAAAATTGTTCAAACTCTTCTTGAACGACGTATGCTATCACTTCGTTTTCCGTAACGTTGTCAATGGAAATCATTCGGGTTAAGGTTTCCAATTGAGTTCTGTCCGGAATTTGAAATTTGATAATCACTTCGGGGTGTTGTGAAAAAAGTTGATTAATATCAACTTGAGAGAATGATATGGCACAGGTAAATAATGCGAATAGGAAGAGGGTTATTTTTTTCATATTTAGATTAAGTTAAAATATTTCAGCGACAAAAATATTAAAAATTACATATTATTTTTAAACTTCATTAATTCCCTGTGCAATCTCTTTAATGATTCCTTTCTCTACAAAAACGGGGTGGGAATGCAAACGTACAACAGGTCTGAATTTTTCGAATGTGAATGCGGTGATTAGACATACGGAACTGCATATCAGCATACACCAGGGTAAAGTGAGTATTTTGGCGATATGGCTCCAGAAGAGACTCCCCAACGCACAACTTCCCACAAAACACATGGAATAGTAAGCCATTACGCGACCACGCATAGCGTCTGTGGTAAGAGTTTGCAATAACGTGTTGATGGCGGCTAAAGCGCAGGTGATGCCAAAACCGGCGCACGTCGCCAAAGGCAGTATGAGCCAGAAGGATTTAATAAAAAAAGCGGGCATTAACGCAATAGACGCCAGTGCAATGGTAATAACTACCACTTTTCCCAATCCTAAAACCGATTTTCGTGCGGCTAAATACAAGGCAGAGGATACTGCTCCAATCCCTACCGCCGACATGATAATTCCCAGCGAACTGCTATCCCGTAATAAAGTGTCTTTCACATACGCCGGCATGAAGGTAGCGTAAGAAAATATACAAAACGAAAACAGCATGGTGGTCAATAGTAGCACACGGATAGGAATACTGTTTTTCACATATTGAAATCCTTCTCTAATCTCCACGAAAGGATTTTTCAATTTCTCATGTTTTGGGCTTATGAAGACTATCTTTGTTAAGGCGTACAATACAAATATGAAACTGATAGCGTTAATGGTAAAACAACCGCCCTCGCCAATTAATTGAATGATAAAACCGCCAATGGCAGGACCTATTAAGCGCGAGCCGTTTATGATTGCTGAATTTAAGGCTACCGCGTTGGTCAGCAGTTCGGGAGGAACTAATTTAGAATAAAACGACTGCCGTACGGGCATATCCAAAGCATTGACAAAACCGACAAATAAACTTAACACCAAAATATGCCAGGATTGTATAAGGTGGGTTAATGTTAAAATTGCCAGCAATGTCGCCTCAAACATATATAAGGATTGAGTGAGCATCAACAGTTTACGTTTGTCGTATCTATCTGCAACAGCGCCTGAAAACGGGGTGAGGAACAGAGTGGGGATTTGCGATAGAAATGCCACCGTTCCCAGCAAAATGACCGATTGGGTTAAACGGTACACCAGCCAGCTCATGGCAATCACTTGCATCCACGTTCCGATGAGCGAGGCGGTTTGTCCCCAGAAAAAAAGACGGTAATTTTTATATTTTAAAGATTCAAAAATACGAAAGAAAGCAGAACTGTTATCAGGTAATAATTCCTTCAGCGTATATTTGGATTTCCATTTTATGCCACTAATTTGTTGGTGCATAACAATGTATAAAAAAGAAGCCCTGTTTAGGGCTTCGGGATTTGGTTTATTCTTTTACTTCTTCTACAGGGGGTTCTTCGGCAACAACTTCTTCGTTAGCTTCGTTAGCTTCTTCTGCTACAACCTCTTCTACAACTTCGTTAGTCACTGCTTCCGGTACATCTTCAGATACAGGTACTTCCGGTTTTACTTCTTCCGTTCTGTTTTCTGCATTCTGCTTTCCGCTTTCTGTTTTTTCTGTTTCTGTTTTTCCTTTACCACGTCCACGTCTTGTTTTTGTGGTTTTCTTCTTTTCATCAACGGTATAAGTTTCGTTGTAATCTACTAATTCGATGATGCACATTTCTGCGTTATCGCCTTTCCGGAAGCCGGTTTTCAAGATGCGGGTATATCCGCCCGGTCTCTCTCCCACTTTTTGTGAGATTTCGCGAAACAGTTCACTTACGGCAAATTTGTTTTGAAGATAAGAGAACACTATACGTCTTGAATGGGTAGTATCTTCTTTGCCGCGCGTGATTAACGGTTCAATATATTTACGCAATTCTTTAGCTTTTGCTAATGTAGTGGAGATACGTTTGTGCAGTAATAATGATGCTGCCATATTTGATAACATCGCTTCGCGGTGCGAGGAAGTTCTCCCTAAATGATTGTTTTTCTTAGCGTGTCTCATGTTCTTATTCTTTATCTAATTTATATTTTGTTAAATTCATTCCAAATTCCAAACCTCTGGATTTCACTAAATCTTCTAATTCTGCTAATGATTTTTTACCGAAGTTACGGAATTTTAAAAGGTCGCTTTTATGAATAGAAACCAAATCGCCCATTGTTTCCAATTCAGCAGATTTCAGGCAGTTCAATGCACGAACGGAAAGTTCCATTTCGTTCAATTTTGATTTCAATATTTGGCGGGTGATAATCAGAGTGTCGTCCATTTCGTCGTTGAGTACAGTCTGTTTTACAGGCTCGTCCAATTGAATTTTTTCATCAGAGAACAACATAAAATGCTGGATTAAGATTTTTGCGGCTTCCTTCAAAGCATCTTTTGGGTGAATAGACCCATCGGTAACAATCTCTATGATCAGTTTTTCAAAGTCTGTTCTTTGCTCCACGCGGAAACTGTCCACTGTATATTTTACGTTTTTGATAGGGGTATGAATAGAATCAATTGCTATCACGTTAATACCTTCGTGCAGCGATTTATTTTCTTCTGCCGGCACATAACCGCGTCCTTTGTCAATAGTGATTTCCATAACCAATTTCACGTTCTTTTCCATGTTGCAAATCACGAGTTCGGGATTAAGCACCTGAAAAGTGTTAAGGAAATTGTTCATATTCTGGGCGGTGAATTTTTCCTGTCCGCTGATTACTAATGTAACTTTTTCCGAATGAACGTCAGAGAGTTTTGCTTTGAAGCGTACCTGTTTCAGGTTGAGAACAATGTCGGTAACATCTTCAATAATTCCCGGAATAGTAGAAAATTCTTGGGGAACCCCCTCTATTTTGATAGAAGTAATAGCATAACCTTCCAATGAATTAAGGAGGACGCGACGGAATGCATTGCCAACGGTTACGCCGTATCCTTGCTGTAACGGACGAAATTCAAAAATTCCATGATGATCATTGGCTTCAAGCATAATCACCTTATCGGGCTGTTGAAATGATAATATTGCCATATATTTTTTTGTTTAAGGTTTAAAGTTTAAGATTTAAGATTTAAGTTAATATTTTTAAATTTTAAACTTTTATTTGTTATTTAGAGTAAAGTTCAACAATTGCTTGTTCGTTAATATTTTCCGGGATTTCGCTACGTTCAGGGTAGTTCATAAATTTACCGGTCATCAGGGCGCCGTCCCATTCCAACCACGAAAAGTTGTGTCCTTTACCGTGTAAAGAATTAGTAATTACTTCCAGCGATTTGGAGCGTTCGCGAATGGCAACAACGTCTCCGGGTACCAGCAGGGTAGAGGGGATGTTGTTAATTTTGCCGTTCACCGTGATGTGTCTGTGCGATACTAATTGGCGGGCGGCTGCGCGGGTAGGGGCAATGCCCAAACGAAATACTACGTTATCTAAACGAGACTCAATGAATTTCATCAGGTTATCGCCGGTTACGCCTTTTTTACTTGCGGCTTTCAAAAACAATTTTTTAAATTGGCGTTCCAACATACCGTAGGTATATTTTGCCTTTTGTTTTTCTTGCAACTGTTCTCCATATTGAGACATTTTGCCGCGTTTTTTTGCCAAGCCATGTTGTCCGGGGGGATAGTTCTTTTTATCCAAATACTTATCCGGTCCGAAAATCGGCTCTCTGAATTTTCTTGCAATTTTGGTTTGTGGTCCTGTGTATCTTGCCATATTGTTGTTATTTTTTTTGTTTAAGGTTTTAGGTTTTAGGTTCAAGGTTTTGAGTTATAAACCTTGAACTTTGAACAATATATTAATTATACTCTTCTTCTTTTCGGGGGTCTGCAGCCGTTGTGCGGCAATGGGGTTACGTCGGTAATCTCTTCTACCAGAATGCCTGCGGAATGAATGGTACGGATGGCGGATTCTCTGCCGCTGCCCGGTCCTTTTACAAACACTTTCACTTTGCGCAAGCCTAAGTCATAGGCTACCTTTGCGCAGTCTTGTGCTGCCATTTGTGCGGCATAAGGCGTGTTCTTTTTAGAGCCCCTAAAGCCCATTTTACCTGCGGACGACCACGATATTACCTGTCCGTCGCTGTTAGTAAGCGTTACTATCACGTTATTGAAAGATGCTGAAATGAACGCCTTGCCCATTGCATCAATTCTAACGACTTTTTTCTTTACGGTTTTTGTATTTTTTGCCATAATAATATTTTTCCTTCTACTATTAACTAAAATGAATTAACTGTTACTTGGTTGCTTTTTTCTTGTTGGCAACGGTTTTCTTGCGACCTTTACGGGTACGGGCGTTGTTTTTAGTGCTTTGTCCGCGTAACGGTAATCCGATACGGTGACGAATCCCGCGATAGCACCCAATATCCATTAAACGTTTGATGTTCATTTGAACTTCCGAACGTAAAGCGCCTTCTACTTTCAAATCGTTGATGACACCACGAAGGGCTGCCAACTCGTCGTCATTCCACTCGCTCACTTTTTTGTCGTAGTGAATGCCGGCTTTGTCGAGAATCTGTTTCGACAAACTTCTGCCTATGCCGTAGATATAGGTTAAACCTATTTCTCCTCTTTTGTTTTTCGGTAAATCAATACCTGCAATTCTTGCCATAAATTCTTACTGTTTATTTTGTTGTTTAATAATTATCCTTGACGTTGTTTAAATTTCGGGTTTTTCTTGTTGATTACATAGACTACTCCTTTTCGTTTGACAACGATACATTCATCACTTCTTTTTTTTACTGATGCTCTTACTTTCATTTTTTTATGTTTTATTATGATTTATGTCTAAATGTTATTCTTCCTTTGGTTAAGTCGTAGGGTGACATTTCTACCTGTACTTTATCTCCGGGCAAAATCTTGATATAGTTCAACCTCATTTTTCCGGCAATGTGCGCCGTGATGACGTGCCCGTTTTCCAATTGCACGCGAAACATCGCGTTGCCTAACGCTTCTATAACGATGCCGTCGAGTTCAAGTGAGGATTGTTTTGCCATTTTTTTTATAATTATTAGTTATTAATGATCAATGATTAATGAGTTGTTAATCGTTAATGTGTTTAGTGACAATTTTTATCATTGTTTATCATTTTATCTATTTTAATTATTAATCATTAATTTTCAAAATATTCATACGTTGATAGCATTTCTGTTCCTTTTTCGGTGAGTGCGATTTGGTGTTCAAAGTGGGCGGAGGGTTTTCGGTCTAAAGTTCGTACTGTCCATCCGTCGGGTTCGGTTTTCACTTTGTAGGTTCCTCTGTTAATCATCGGTTCGATACAGATTACCATTCCGGGTTTAAGCAGTACGCCCTGTTTGGGTCTTCCGAAGTTGTTTACTTCGGGGAACTCGTGCAGTTTCCTGCCACAACCGTGCCCGCACAAGTCGCGCACTACACCGTAGCCGAACGATTCTACGTAACGCTGTATTGCGTTTCCGATATCGCCTGTGGTGTTTCCTGCTTTTGCCTGCTCAATGCCAAGATAGAGCGATTGTTTGGTTCTTTCAATCAACAAAAGCGTATCTTTTGAAACATTTCCAACAGGGAAGGTGTAGGCGTAGTCGCCGTGAAACCCGTTTTTGTAAACCCCACAATCTATACTCACAATATCACCGTCTTGCAGGATTTGGTTTCCGGGGATGCCGTGCACCACCACTTCATTTACCGAAACGCACAATGTTGAAGGGAATCCGCGATACCCTTTAAACGAGGGCTCGGCTCCTGATGCTCTGATAAAATCTTCCGCTACTCTGTCTAACAACATCAAAGGCACGCCGGGCGCTATGCGTTTCGCCACTTCGGCTAAGGTCTTTCCAACTATCAAAGAACTCTCTTTTATCTGCTGAATCTCTTCAGGAGTATAAAGTTTATATTTATCTTTTTTCAATTTCATTTTTGTTCATCGAACACATTTGTATGCTACTGAGGTTAATATGTATAAAATGAGGTTTTAAATCTTAAATCTTAAATCTTAAATTTTAAATCTTAAATCTATTAATACATACCACTATTTCTCCCCTTAATTCTTCCCGATTTTGTCAATCCGTCGTAATGTCTCATTAATAAATGGCTTTCAATTTGTTGTAACATATCCAACACAACGCCTACCATAATCAACAGTGAGGTGCCGCCGAAGAACTGGGCAAACTGCTGGTTTACTCCGAGCATTCTAACCAACGCCGGCATAATAGCAACGAAGCCTAAGAAGATAGAACCGGGTAACGTAATTCTGGACATAATTTCGTCTATCAAATTTGCCGTTTGTTTTCCGGGTTTTGTACCGGGGATAAAGCCGCCGTTTTTCTTTAAATCTTCTGCAATCTGTTGTGGGTTAATAGTGATAGCAGTATAGAAATAGGTAAATGCAATAATGAGTACGAAGAAAAGGATATTGTATCCCACACCATTATAGTCAATAAAACTCATCAGTCCTTTGCTGGGTTGGGAGGTAAATTTCATAAAAGTTAAAGGTAGAAACATAATTGCCTGTGCGAAAATGATAGGCATAACGCCTGCTGCATTTACTTTCAAAGGCAAGAAGTTACGAACGCCGCCATACTGTTTATTTCCTACAATTCTTTTGGCATACTGCACCGGAATACGACGGGTGCCCTGTACTAAAAGCACACACATCGCAATAATAGCCATCATCGCGACCAATTCAGCAATAAATACAATCGGACCGCCGCTTTCTGTGAACCGTGCAACAAACTCTGCCTGGAGTGCAAACGGGAAGCGTGCGATAATCCCCACCATAATGATAATGGAGATACCGTTGCCAAGACCGTTGTCGGTAATACGCTCACCTAACCACATAATAAACAGAGTTCCCGCTATAAGCAACAGGAATGCCGTGAGTGCAAATGCGGAGAACCCAAGTATGGTAGTGTTAAATAAAGTGGGAGAGACCGCATAAGAGAATTGAGAGGTAATGTTGGCAATATAAGCGGGAGCTTGTACGCCGACTACCGCAATGGTTAAGAAACGGGTAATCTGGTTAATCTTTTTACGTCCGCTCTCTCCTTCTTTTTGAAGCCGTTGGAAGTAAGGCACTGCCAAAGTCATCAACTGAATGACGATAGATGCGGAGATGTAAGGCATCACCCCCAGTGCAAAAATAGAGGCATTCGAGAATGCGCCGCCGGAGAAGAGGTCTAACAAACCCATTAAACCTTCCTGCGCATTTGCGGTAAATCTGGATAAACTCCCCGGATTGATACCCGGAAGTACAATGTGTGACCCCAAACGATATATCAATACTATAAATAAGGTATATAGAATTCGTTTACGAAGGTCTTCAATGCGATATATATTTTTTAGGGTGTTGAAAAATCTTTTCATATCGTTTTAAATTCTGAATTAACAATTAATCTAAATTTTGCATCAAACAGATACATTTACCTCCAACCTTTTCAATGGCTTCTTTGGCAGCCTTTGAGAAAGCGTGAGCAGTAACGGTGAGTGTAGAGGTAACTTCGCCATTGCCGAGAATCTTAATTTTATCTTTCAATGAAATAAGCCCGTTTGTTTTCATCAGTTCCAACGTAATCTCTGTCTGTTGGGTTTTGTCTGACAGCATTTGCAGTGTCCTTAAATTAATAGGACTATATTCAACACGGTTAATGTTTTTGAAACCTCTTTTGGGTAACAATCTGTAGATGGGCATTTGCCCGCCTTCAAAGCCTATTTTGCGGCTGTAGCCGGAACGTGACTGGGCGCCTTTATGACCTTTTGTAGAAGTACCGCCTTTTCCTGATCCCTGACCTCTACCTATTCTCTTCGATAATTGCGTTGCATTTGCCGCCGGTTTTAATTCGTGTAATTTCATCTTTATTTTTTTATTCGTTATTTTTTATTTTTTAGTGACGAGTGATATTATTTAATATTTAACATTTAGTATTTAAAACTTATATGATAAGATATAATTTAGACTTCTTCAACGTTAATTAAATGTTTCACCTTCTCAACAATTCCCAGAATTTGGGGAGTAGGGTTGTGTTCAACGGTTTGGTGCATTTTGTGAAGACCTAAGGCTTGCATAGAGCGTTTTTGTCTTTCAGGTCTGTCGATTGTACTTTTTACTTGTGTAATTTTAATCTTTTTCATCGTTTCTTTTTCTATTTTGGTATTAATTTTTATCTGTAAAACAAAAAAAATAGCAGCATTTTTGAAGGAAATTGCAACTATTTAATCTCATTATGCACGATACAACTCACCCGCATCAAGTCAACATCAATTATATACGTTCCGTGAAATCAAGTAGTTGTGAGTAATTTTCAGCAGGTTTTGTCAGTCTTCTTTTTCACTTCAAAAAGGACGGCAAAGATAGAATTTATTTGATACGAAAAATAGATGTGTGAAAAAAAACATTTTTTTTCTAAATCTCTAATACCTGTACTGTTCCGGTTTGTACGGTCCCTCCACAGGAACGCCAATATAATCCGCTTGTTCTTGGGTAAGTTTTGTGAGTTTTACGCCGATTTTTGCCAAGTGTAAACGGGCAACCTCTTCGTCCAAATGTTTGGGCAAGTTATATACGCCAACTTCGTAATGGTTTGTCCATAAATCCAACTGCGCCATAGTTTGGTTGGTAAAGGAGTTGCTCATCACAAAACTTGGGTGTCCGGTGGCACAGCCCAAATTTACCAAACGACCTTCCGCCAGAATGAAAATAGATTTGCCGTCGGGGAAAATATACTCATCTACTTGCGGCTTTACGTTACGTTTTTTTATATTCGGCTGTTTCTCAAAAGCTTCCACTTGAATTTCATTGTCAAAGTGTCCGATATTGCACACAATAGACTGGTCTTTCATGTTCAACAGATGTTCTACGGTAATCACATCTTTATTTCCGGTGGTGGTTACGTAGATATTTCCTTCCTCTAAAGAATCCTCAACGGTTTTCACTTCAAAGCCTTCCATAGCGGCTTGGAGTGCGCAAATGGGGTCAATTTCGGTAACGAT
>WRGQ01000138.1 GCA_009787115.1 Bacteroidota bacterium | reverse complement strand
ATTTATTCAATACCGCATTCTTGCCCCAAGGCGTTGCCTTGGGCTAATATATATAGCGCTTTCAGCGCTATATACTATTCTTTCACAAACCGTTGCACCGAAGAACCCTGTTCTGTTGTTATTTTTACAAAATAGATACCGGAATGCAAATCTGAAATATCCATCAAAATTAGGCTTTCTGCATTCTTCCCAAAAACATCAAACACCTCAACATTCGTAATTCGTAATTCGTAACTCGTAATTCGTAATTCCTAATTGTCACCACTCACCGCCTTACTACCAATCATATCTCGGTTTCTTTTTTCCGAAAGAGTAGGCGATATAGGCGTAGAGGTAAGCGGGTTTTGGTTTGTTAAACGCCATTTGTTGGATGAATGGAAAAATTATATCCATAGAAAATCCTACTTCAAGCAGTTGCAATTTCAAAGGATTATTGCTGAAATCAAAATTAAGTCCGATTTTTCCATAAAAACCCGGACGTACGGCAATTTTATGGAATCTGGCAAAAAACGGAGCAGCGCCATTAATATTGTCAAGGTTATGATATAGATTCTCAGGATCATATCGCTCTATCTTTGTATAAGGATACACGGAAATAGAGTCTTTATAAAAAATTTCCAAATAGGTAGGCAATCCGAAACAAATAGAGGCTCCGGCGCTGAAGAAGAACCGAATTTGTACGCCACCGTAATAAGGTTTGTGCGTAATGATGCGCTGATAGCCATACCCCCCGCGAAGAAAAAACAGGTCGTACAATTTTCCGTAATTGAAAGACCTTCCGGTGGAAAAAGTTCTGCCCAAAACCGCTTTATGGTTGATGTAATAGGAAAACTCAACCTCCCAAAATCGCTTGTCTTTATAGTTTGGCGTTTTTCCCTGCTGATAACCAAAACCAAAACCGGAACTGTTCAAACATAGCAAAAAATTCCATTCCTTTACAGTAATCACTTCCATATCAGCCTCACCAACTTCAATTTCTTGTGCCGAAAGAGAAAAATTGTAAATGATAAATCCGAAAATGAGAAGCCACTTCTTCATAATGATTTTTAGAGGATATTCAATTTTTGAGTGGCAAAAATAGTTTTTTTCTAAAAACTGCTATTTTTGCCACTCAAAAAATTTAAAATTTAAAGATTTAAAATTTAAAGTGAATATCAGGCTTTTAAATTTTAAACATTAAATCTTAAACCTTAAATTTTAACTGATGCACAAAATCACTTACAGAATAAAAGCGCTACGGTTGTTTTCACTGCCGCTCTCTTTATCCGGAATAATTACGGGTGGATTATTGGCAAACTCTTTCGGGCAATTTTCATGGTTGTTGTTTGGCTTGGCGTTCATTACAGCTGCTGCCCTACACCTTACCTGCAACCTTGCCAACGATGTGGGTGATTTTCAATCGGGAAACGACTCTTTTGAAAGCATTGGCTACGAAACCATGCTGATTTCGGGAAAATTGTCTGTGAAAGACCTTGCGATTATGATAGGAGTACTCACAGGTATTGCGGTGGGTTCAGGTATTGCGTTGGTATATTTATCTTTTGGAAAACTATTTACTATACGCTCACTCATTATGATTTTTGTGGGCGCACTTGCCGTTTTGGCGGCAATTTTTTACACGATTGGTAAAAAGCCTTACGGGTACAGAGCGCTCGGCGATTTGGCAGTCTTTCTCTTTTTTGGGTTGGCTGCGGTAGCCGGTACATTTTTTCTGCTTACCAAAACACTGCCCGCAACAATATTTCTACCTGCTGTTTCTATGGGATTTTTGATTACGGGAGTAGTGAATGTAAATAATATTCGTGATATAGAAAACGACAGGAAGTACCGTAAAACCATTCCCATTCTCATCGGCGAGAAAAATGCCCGACATTATCATACGTTTTTGGTTTTGTCGCCATTTATCCTGATGTCTGTATATAATATACTTTTACATAAAACTTTTATCTCGTATCTTTTTCTTTGTCTGTTGCCTTTTGCCGTTTACCATACAATTGTGGTGTATCGTCAAAAAGGACTGGCACTCAATAAGGCTATGGGAGGATTGATTTTGATTACGCTTTTGTTTGTTTTAAGCGCGTTATAAACTAAAACACCATGCTCATAGATAATATTAAAATCTTCTTCGGTAACCTCTTATCATTCAATGATAAATTTCCACTACTCTTTACTCAATTCTATTTTTGGGCGTTTTTTGCTTTGGTTTTTGCAGGATTAACATTGTTGAGAAATAAAATTATGCTGCGAAATATGTTTCTCATGTTTGCCAGCCTCTTTTTCTATTTCAAAACCTCAGGACTCTTTGTTATTCTATTACTGTTCACTACATTAAACTGTTTTTGGGTGGGAAAGAAAATTGATATGACCGAAAATATTCAAAAACGAAAGTGGTTTGTTTTTCTCGGCATTTTTATCAATCTGTTTCTGCTTGCTTATTTCAAATACGCCTATTTCTTTACTTCCATTTATAATTCGCTGTTTCACACTAATATTGAGATTGTGAATTATTTGGCGTTGTGGGCAAACAACTTTACAGGGAGTTCCTATTTTAGAGTGGATAATATTATTTTGCCGGTGGGTGTTTCGTTTTATACTTTTCAAAGTATCAGTTATGTGATAGATGTATATAGACGACGGATTGAGCATGTATCTAACTTTTTCGATTTCGGATTTTTCGTCAGTTTTTTCCCGGGTTTGGTGGCAGGTCCTATTATTCGCGCCAACCAGTTTATGCCGCAGTTGTATAAGAAGTTCTTTTTAAGTAGAAGACAGTTTGGAATTGCTGTGTTCTGGATTTTAAACGGATTGATGAAAAAACTAATACTCAGTGATTATTTAGCAGTGAATTTTGTGGACAGAGTGATTGAAAATCCGCATCTGTTTACCGCTTTTGAAAATTTGTCCGCTATTTTTGTCTATTCATTACAGGTTTATGCCGATTTTTCCGGCTACACCGATATTGCGATTGGTGTTGCTATGTTGATGGGTTTTTATATGCCTCAAAATTTCAATGCTCCTTATAAAGCCACTAATCCGGGAGAGTTCTGGAAACGGTGGCATATTTCATTATCCACGTGGCTGAAAGACTACCTCTATATTCCGCTGGGCGGAAACCGCAAGGGAAAATTGCGAACAAATATTAACTTGATGATTACTATGTTGCTGGGCGGGTTGTGGCACGGCGCAAGTTGGAACTTTGTGATTTGGGGCGGCTTAAACGGTTTAGGGATTATCATCTATAAATTCTGGCGAAAATTTACAAACCTGAAAAGGGTTTGGGTAATGCTTGCTCTTTTTCTTCTTTCGCTGCTTCTTTTCGTCATATTCCCGTTGCCCGCTTTCAAAATTGCGCTCGTGTGGACAGGCATGATCTGTCTTGGCGTTTCGTTATCTTATTTGTTTATTAATATTTTGAAAAAGAAACCGCTTCCACGAATAAACAGGGCGTGGAGTATATTTCTCACCTTTGTTTTTATTACCTTTACCCGATTGTTTTTTCGTTCCGGTTCCAATTTAGATCCGGCAGAACAAACGGCTCACGCGTGGAATACCGCCAAGTCTATGCTTAACCAAATCGGCGGCGCGTGGAATCTGACACAAATTCCTGAAATAGGGAACACTTACAAATGGGTATTTCTTCTTTTTGCATTGGGAATGATTATCCACTGGCTACCAGAATGTTGGAAAAGATGGTACAGAATCAACTTTACCATGATGCCCATTTGGGTTATTGGAATTGTGGTGGTGGCTGTCGTGTTTTTGGTGTATCAGTTTATCACTGCGGATTTGCAGCCGTTTATTTATTTTCAGTTTTGATATGGGCATACTTCACGTGCCATAAGTCATTACTGTTTTCTTTACTTTCGACATCTAAAAACAGGTGTCGAAAAACTTATGATTAATCTATTACGACAGTTTGTTCGCATTCTTTCTCGGCATTATAACTGTATGCAGGGCATTTGTATGCAGTATAGCAAGATGTTGTAATAATAGCAAGTGTCATAACGCAAAGAATTATTAAAAGTGTACGTTTCATAATGTAAAAAATTGAAAGTGCAAAAATAAAATTTTCTTCAATCCTTCAATATCACCTTTACAATCTCAAGTATCGCATCAGGTTTCGCAAATTGCCGGATCTTTTGTGCCATTGTTTGCGATTTATCCTTATCGGTCATAAGCGTTTCCAATATTGAGAACAGATTATCCTTAGCATCTTTATCGGGGAGCAGGATAGCCGCGCCGGCATCGGCAAGTTGTTTGGCATTAGCGGTTTGGTGGTCTTCGGCGGCAGTGGGCAAGGGAATAAGAATGGTGGGAGCGCCCACAATACAAAGTTCGGCAATGGCAAGTGCGCCGGCGCGGGAAATGATGTAGTCGGCAACACCGTACGCCAAATCCATACGCTTAATAAAAGGCAATATCTTAATGTTTTGTGATTCTAAATCAGATAATTTTGCTTCGTTGGCACGATAAAATAAATCGCCGGTCTGCCATAACAATTGACAATCCGTTTTTTGAAAATCTTCAATATGAGTTAAAACGGCTTCGTTGATTGTTTTAGCGCCCTGACTTCCCCCAACGATTAGAATTGTTTTTTTGTTTTTATCAAAATTGAAAAACGAATAGGCTTCTTCTAATTTAGGTTGAAAATTAATAATTTCTTCGCGGACGGGGTTTCCCGTTTTCACTATTTTCTCTTTTGGGAAAAAACGTTCCAATCCATCGTAAGCCACGCAGATTTTGGCTACTTTTTTTGCAAGCCACTTGTTTGTTTTTCCCGGATAAGAATTTTGCTCCTGAATAACGGTCGGGATATTCAATGCCTGTGCGGCGCGCAATGCCGGGCCACTGGCATATCCGCCTACTCCAATCACCACGTTCGGTTTAAAACGGCGCATAATCGCTTTGGCTTTGCGCATCGTTTTCAGCAGCACCAACGGCAGTTTCAAATTGCTTTTGATACCACTCCACGATAAATCTCTGCGAATACCGAAAACATCTAACCCTTCAATGTGATAGCCTGCTTCCGGAACGCGAGTCATCTCCATTTTCCCGTTAGCGCCGATAAACAGAATCTCAGCCTCAGGAATCTCTTTTTTGAGTTGGTTGGCAATGGCTAACGCCGGAAAAATGTGACCGCCTGTTCCACCGCCGGAAATAATAAAACGTTTCATATCGAATTTTTTATCAATTTTATCTGTAAAAAATAATGTGCAAAAGTACAGGAATTGCAATAATATCGGTCAAAGCAAACCAAAAATCATACTTTTGCACAAATTTTAGATAATGAAAAAAATTCTCGGAATAGGAAATGCTTTAGTAGATGCACTTGTTGAAACGCACGACGAATCAATTTTTAACAAATTCGGTTTAAAGAAAGGAGGAATGGAGATGATTAGCGCCGAACTGAAAAATGAAATTCACAGAGAAATAGATGGGTTAAAGCAAACAGTGGTTTCGGGAGGCTCTACCTCAAATACCATTTACGGACTGGCGCAACTCGGCGCTCATACAGGCTACATCGGAAAAATCGGTGAAGATGAAATGGGCGCTTTTTTCAAAAAAGATATGGAAAAAGCAGGGGTTACTACCCATCTTACTTATTCTAAAATAGATACGGGCATTGCCACCACCTTCATTACCAAAGGCGGAGAGCGTACTTTTGCCACTTACCTTGGCGCTGCTGCCACACAAACCCCTGAAGATTTACACGAACATATTTTCTCTTTGTATGACCTTATTCACGTGGAAGGTTATCTGATTTTTAATAAAGATTTAATATTGAGTATCTGTAAGTTGGCAAAGAAATGCGGGTTGCAAATCTCAATGGATATGGCAAGTTACAATTTGGTAGAGGCGATGCGTCCCTTAGTGGAAGAGTTGCTTCGCGATTATGTGGATATTATCTTTGCCAATGAAGAGGAGGCTTACGCATTTACCGGAAAAAAAGAACGCGAAGCATTAGAAGTATTATCCACTTATTGCCCTGTTTCTGTGGTCAAGTTGGGCGCAGAAGGCTCAATAGCAAAAGTACACGGCGAAACCACGGTCATTCCGGCTGTTAAAGCACATTGTAAAGATACTACCGGTGCAGGCGATATTTTCGCCGCAGGGTTTCTATACGGATTAACCCATAATTATACTATTGCGAACGCCGGTGCATTAGCCTCAAAACTAAGCGCTAAATGCGTGGAAACTATCGGTGCAAGAATATACTTGCGGTGAGAGGTTGGGGTAAAAATTAGAAATTATTTATATGTTTTTCAAAAAATCTGCGTTATTATCATTTTATTGTAATTATTACCCTATGAATACCACTCACCGCTTACTGCTCATCGTCTTCTGCCTTCTGCTTAGTTTCTCTGTTTTTGCCCAAAAAAACAGGATAAAAAAGCAGGACAAAACCCCAAAACAAACCGAAACCGTTGTCAATGAACGTGCCCTGTCTGCTATTTTTGCCGATGGACTTCGTGAATTTTATTCGCAAAACTATTCTGCCGCAACTAAGTCGTTTCAAAAAGTAATAATCAAAAATCCTAAACACGATGCCGCCTATTATTTGCTTCATAAAGTGGCTGTTGAACAAAAAGACTACTTGCTGGCGTCTCACTACTTGAAGGAAGCGATTAAATTAAATAAAAAAAATGAGTGGTATCCCATTGACTTGGCTAACGTTTACGAACAATTGGGCGACTACGCAAGCGCCACTAAAATTTGGGAAGAAGTTTGTAAAGTGAAATATCAAAATGAGTATTACTTAATGTCGCTGGCAAACGACTATTTGCAATTAGGAAAGTTGCAGGAGGTAATTAAAATGTATGATAAAATTGAAAACCTGTTAGGAAAAAGCGACGACCTTACCGAAACCAAAAAAAATATTTGGCTCTATTTGAACGATGTAAAAAATGCCGTACGGGAATATGAAAAACTGCTGGAACTCTATCCTTATGAAATTGGCTATTACATTACTGCCGGCGAAATCTATCTGTCGAACAATATGCCCGATAAAGCGTTTCCTTTCTTCCAAAAAGCGATGAAAATTGACGCCAAAAACGGAGCGCTCAATTTGGCTTTAGCAAATTACTACGAAATTGTAAAAAAAACTGCGGAGAGTTTTCAGGCGTTACTATGGGCATTCTCGTGTAAAGAATTAGAGATTGAAGAAAAATTGCCCGTTCTAAAAAAATACTTAGCCGACTCTTTTCGTTTGCACACTCCTGAAATAATGGAGAAAACAGAACAGTTAGCCCAAACCTTTTCAAATGCTCATCCTTACGATTTGGAAGGCTGGGCTACTTTGGCAAAACTCTGCATATTAAAAGAACAATTTGAAAAAGCCAAAACATTGTACGAAAAATGTATAGCATTAGATGAAAGTCAGTCTGCAATATGGGAAGACTATTTTTATGTGTTATCAAAAATAGAAGATTATAAATCCATCGCTTCTCACGCAAAACTTGTAGAAGAATATTTTCCCACGAATGCAAAACTTCAATACGGTTTGGCATTGGCTTTGTACAAAGAGAAACAGTACAACAGCGCTTTAAAGGCTGCTAAGCAAGCCCTTTCATTCACATTTGAAAACAGTTTCGTTGCAGAATTAAATTTGCTTTTGGGCGACCTCTACTTTGAATTAGACCAAAAAGAGGAAGCCTTAAAATATTGGAAAACCGCGCAACGTCGAGGCATTAACACTCCGGAACTGCAAAACAAAATAACGATAAATCAGTAGCACAGATGAAACGACTTTTTATTGCCGTGGATATTGAACTGTCGGAGCAATTTCAGACTTTAACCCAACAACTGCAATACGAATTAAGAAATGACGAGATTGTGTGGGTAAAAAGCAATGTACAACATCTTACTTTACGTTTTCTGGGCGAAACGCCCGACACTAAAATTGAGCACATTACTAATGCTTTAACTACGATAGCAAGTAAAACACATCCATTTGAATTACAGTTAGATAAAATGGGCGTTTTTGGCAGCAGGTATGCGCCTGCAACTTTATGGTACGGTTTCTCTGAATTTGCATTATTCAAAAATCTGTTTGAAAAATTGGAAGAAGAACTCCTTCAAATTGGTTTTCAGGAGAACTACGGTAATTTGGTTCCTCATATTACAGTGGGAAGAATTAAGAAAGTAGATAACAAAAAACGTTTTTGGGAAACAATTGAGAAATTGCAACCTCAATTTTCACAAACGATACCTGTTCAACAACTTAAACTTATTCAAAGCAAACTTACCAATGAGGGTCCAATATACAGGACGTTATACACAGCTGAGTTTAATATTTAAAATTTAAAGTTCACAAAATAAAAACCTTATACCCATACACTTATCCACCCTTTAACTTTTAAACCCTATATGGCGCTTCCTAAAAAGAAAAAAAAATCTCCCTTTACTTTCAAAAAACTGATTATTATCCCGTTATTCCTTGCGAATTGTATTGCAGCGTTGGGCTTGCTTTTATCTTTTCTAGCACAATTTATTCCGCCTACGTGGGGCTCATACATCGCATTTTGCGGTCTCGGATTTATTTATATCTTAGCCATAAATGCCTTGTTTGTAGTTTTGTGGCTTCCCATAAAATATCCGTTTGCCTTAATTTCGCTCTCTTTAATCCTATTAAATGTCGGGAATATGGACAAACATTTTCAACTTAAGGAAACAGAAAAACCACCCTCTTGCACCAATTGCATTAAAGTAATGAGTTATAATGTAAAACTATTTGGTTTGTATGATACCGAAAATAAAAAAATGCGCAAACAGAATAAGAACAAAATTCTTCAATATATTAATGAAGAACAACCTGATATTGTGTGTTTTCAAGAATATTTTTATGATCAATCGGGAAAGTTAGACTTTAATACCACCGACACATTACTTTCAATCTTAAAACTGAAAAGTAAGAACTCTCATTTTGAATATTTTACTGCAACCAGAGGCGATTTTTACTATGGATTTGCCACATTTTCCAAAAACAAAATCGTTGGAAACGGAATAGTGGAGATGCCCGACAGCACAGTAATTGCTACTTATATTGACTTTAAAAATAGAAACGACACCATACGCGTTTACAACTGCCATTTGGCATCTATTCATTTTGAAAATGAAGATTATGAAATTGGCAAACAATTGATAATTAATCCAATGAACGACCCTAAATGGCAGAAGAAAGTCAATATATTATACAAGAAAATGGAACTTGCTTATAAAATCAGGAGGCATCAGACAAAAGTATTGAAACAACATCTTAAAAAATGCTCTTATTATATCATTCTTTGCGGAGATTTGAATGATTCGCCTGCCTCTTTTGCCTATAACAAAGTGGCGGGTAATCTCAAAGACTCATTCAGAGAGAGTGGCAAAGGGATGGACCGAACTTATTTGGGGGAAACATTTCCCAAGTTTAGAATTGATTACATTTTGCACGACAGAGCCTATAAATCATACGGGCATACCGTTGGTACAGACATTTCAATTTCAGACCATTATCCTATCTACACGTGGATTTCATTATATAGAAACTGATTCTAAAGTGATGTGATGATGTGATGATGATATTGTGCGATATATCCGGTGCTGTCTCAAAAGTCTTTTTAAACACAAAGGACACAAAGAACCCGCAAAGGACACAAATATAAAATTGTGTAATACAATTCTTTGTGAACGTTGTGAAAAATCCTTGTGCTTTTTGTGGTAAAAGGTTTTGACTTTTTGAACAGCCCCTTGTCACTCGTCACTAAAGCTATAGCCTCCCGTCTACCTGCGCCCGCTCAACTACTCCTTTCACATCATATACCACGCAGGTCGGTTTTCCAAAATCGCGTAAGTTTATTGTTTTAAACTCATTATGCGCAACTGCCAGAATGATGGCGTCAAATTGATGTTTTAAATGCTCAAGATGTTCTGTTTTAACGGCAATTTGATACTCCTCTTCAATCTCTTTTTGGTTGGCGTGTGGGTCAAAAATAGTGATGTTGGGCGTGTATTCCTTCAATACATTATAAATATCTACCACACGGGTGTTTCTCGTATCGGGGCAATTCTCTTTAAAGGTAATGCCCAAAATCAGAATGTGCGCGTCTTTTACTAAAATTCCCTTTTTATTCATCAGTTTAATAACTTCGTAGGCAACGTACTCGCCCATCCCGTCGTTTAATCTGCGTGCGGCAGACATTACGCGGGGCAAAACGCCATAACTGAGCGCTTTCTCAATCAGATAGTAGGGGTCAACGCTGATGCAATGCCCGCCCACAAGTCCGGGCGTAAATTTCAGAAAATTCCATTTCGATGCAGCGGCTTCTATTACTTCGTGGGTGTCTATTCCCATAGCATTGAAGATTTTTGCCAATTCGTTCATAAAGGCAATATTCACATCGCGTTGCGAGTTTTCGATAATTTTGGAGGCTTCTGCCACCTTGATGGAACTTGCCTTACAAGTGCCGTTTAATAATACGGAATTGTAAAGATTATCAACAAAATCAGCAATTTCCGGTGTGGAGCCTGAAGTTACTTTTTTGATTTTTTCAACCGTATGTTCTTTATCCCCCGGATTGATTCTTTCCGGCGAATACCCTGCGAAGAACTCCGTATTGTAAGTTAATCCGGATACTTTTTCTACAATCGGCAAACAGAAATCTTCCGTAACACCCGGATATACTGTAGATTCGTAAATTACGATACCTCCTTTTGAAATCACTTTTCCTACGGTTTCGCTCGACTTTTGCAAGGGGGTCAAATCGGGGCGGTTGTTTTTGTCCACAGGCGTAGGCACAGCCACCACAAAAACGTTGCAATCTCTTAAATCATCAACGTTGCAAGTGCAAATCAATCCGTCTTTGAGGGCTTGTTGCAACAGGCAATCCTCCACTTCGAGCGTATCGTCGTGCCCACTCATGAGCATTTTAACGCGCTCCGGGTTGAGGTCGAAACCAACGGTAGGGTATTTCGTTGAGAAGAGGCGGGCGAGAGGCAGCCCCACGTAGCCTAAGCCAATTACGGCGATTTTCGGGTTCATAATTAATTATTTAAGGTTATCTTCGTGACAAGTGTATTCATTTTATCATTTTATTATTCTAAACACTAATCACTAATTAAATTTCTCCATCATCGAGATGATTTTATACACCAGCACTGCCGCCAGCACATCTGTAATTTTACTTTCACTTTGCGGGCAAAGTTCAACGACATCAAAGCCTACTATTTTTTTAGATTTAAAAAGAAGTTCTAAAAACGTAAGGGTTTCATACCACAATAAACCGCCGGGTAGCGGGGTACCTGTTGCCGGCGCAATACTTGGGTCAAAACCGTCTAAATCAATAGTGAGATACACATATTCCGTAAGTCTG
Organism: Bacteroidota bacterium; assembly: GCA_009787115.1. Classification (GTDB taxonomy): domain Bacteria; phylum Bacteroidota; class Bacteroidia; order Bacteroidales; family WCHB1-69; genus WRNX01. The sequence continues at coordinate 4,319 of WRGQ01000138.1, read as the reverse complement.
TCAATAGCCTTTTTCATCCATTCTGTTTTTCCGCAAATGCCGTGAGCATAGAAAATATTTTCCGGAATGATACTGTTTTTTTCTTCCGTGCAAACATTTCTGATACCCACTTGCACCACGTTGGCAAACTCCTGTGCGCGGCGCATTACGCAGGCGTGATTGTAAATTGAGCCGTTGTAACTGTCGCGCAAATCGGCGTGTGCATCAATTTGAAGTACTGATAGGTTTGGATATAGTTTGGCAAATGCCTCAATAGCGCCTGTTGAGATTGAATGTTCGCCTCCTAACAAACCTATTCTCTTATTTTGTTGTAAAAAATAGTGCACCCGCTCTTTAACCTCTTCCACCATTTTTTCCGGAGAAAGAAAAGAATAAGTGTGTTTGTCGGTAAAAATTCCCGACTTATATGCCTCCAAACCGGTTTGAATGTCGTACAATTCAATAGAATCTGATGCGTCAATGATTGCTTGCGGACCTTTTTCAGCGCCTTTCATATAGGTACTTGTACCGTCGTAAGGCACAGGAATAAGCACGTACTTAGCGTTTTCCGCTTTGGCATAGTGTTGAGGCATATCTAAAAAATACTCCATATAAGACAATTTGAAAAAATTACCGTTTTATCCAATTTTCAATTCTGATATTAGATAACCGACTTAAGTGTTTTTCATTATCGGTTACTAAAATCATATTATTCGCAATAGCTGTTGCTCCTATGAAAATGTCCAAATCATCAATCATATTACCTATTTTCTTCAACAAAGTTTTTTCTTTAGCATATAATCCGATTGCATTCAAAATAGGAAGCACCTTAATATGTTGTATAAAGTTGTTTATGATACGTATGTTCTTATCAACATCCATACTGCATTCTGCTCCATAAATGAGCTCGGCTAAAGTTATTTCCGATATGGCACAATTATCAAAACCAACCTTTTGTAAATGAGCGCTTATATTATATTTGGTCTTAAAGTAAAAGATACAAATGTTTGTATCCAGCAAATATTTCTCCATATTAATTAAAATATTAAAAAAGTTCAATAATTCTAGTTTTTCCAAAATTGCGATGGGCTCGAAGTTCTTTAATTATTTGTTCAGCAGATTTTTCGGGAATAAATTCATCTGTTATCAAAGCAATATTTTCTGTTTCATTTTTTAATGATTTGAGTAAACGTTCCGTAAGTTCAATCTTACAAGGAACACTCAAATTGTTAAGAACAGCATAATATGATTCTATCATATTTCTTTCAGTATAGTTTATTGTTCTTAGTTTTTGCATACTAATCTGTTTATTTTCAAATGTTTTTCTATTATTTCTTAGAAAAGACTTTTATTATTTGGTTCGGCAAAAATAATAAATCGTAAAAACCGTTATTAAATTATTAAAAAAAAATCGAGCACCTGTGCAAAAAAAACTCTATTTTCTTTTCTTTATTATTTCAATTACGAAGATTTGTTTAGCGCAATCGGACAGAAATTACGTTTATAACATTATGGATTACAAGTTTTCGGCGCGGCTTGCGGGGTTGGGCGGCTCTTTAATTGCCGTTCGGGACAACGACCCTTCGCTCATTATGTACAACCCCTCCTCTATTGCGCCTAAGTTTAGTACCACCCTGTTAATTGGCGCTGCTGACTATTTTGCCCACACCGGCTACGCCTCTGCTATGTATGCGCAAACTTTTAAAAAAGTCGGCAGTTTCGCTATGGAAGTGCGCTATGCAGGATACGGAGACTTTGTAAGAACCGATGAAGCAGGTTATGGAGCAGACGGTGAGTTCGGAACATTCTCGTGCAACGATGCAGGAGTTACTTTAGGCTGGGGAAGACAATTAGACAGCGTTTTCTCCATCGGCGCAAATCTGAAAATGATGTTTAGCAACTATGAAATATACTCCTCGTTTGGTTTGGCAGTAGATGTTGCCGGAAGCTATTACAATGAAAAAAATAATATTGCGGTAGCCATTTTAGTGAAAAATATCGGTGGAGAACTAAAACCTTTTGTTGAAGGAAAACATAACTGGGCGCCATTTGATATACAACTTGCTTATTCTCAAAGATTAAAACATATCCCCATTCGTTACCACATTGCTTTACATTCTCTTTATAAATGGAAAATGGGCTATGTCGGACCCAACGACACTTTATTAGAGATTGACGCTATAACAAACCAGCCTAAATATCCATCTAAATTCAGTCAGGGGGTAACCAACTTTTTTCGCCATATTAACTTTGGAATAGAGATTATTCCTGTAAAATATCTTACACTTTTTGTGAGTTACAACCACGACCAAAATAGAGCAATGCGCATTTTGCAAAAGAAAACGATGGCAGGTTTTGGATATGGATTTTTGATTGATATAAAATCTATCCAGTTTGGATTTTCCCGCTCTCATTATGCAGTGGGTGCTACTCCGAACTATTTCAATTTTTCATTAAATTTTAACGACTTGTCGCAATTATCGAAAGCGAACAAACAGAAAAAATTAGAACGGGTAACAAAATAAAGTGTTTGTACAAATCATAATGAACACATTCGGCACATCATTTATTCTCAGCGATTACGGCGGCACGTACGATGGTTATATCGGCGGCACGATTACCGGTTGTCCTGCCGGTGTGGAGGTTGATTTTGAGTTTATTCGGAGCGAATTAGCCCGTCGCGCACCCTCGCAACACCTCTACTCTACCCAACGCCGCGAATCGGATAGTGTAGCGTTTTTGTCCGGCATTGAAAACGGAAAAACAACGGGTACGCCTATCGAATTTAGGATTCCAAACGAAGACGTGCAACCCGATTTGGCGATGTTGCGTGTACTGAAGCCTTCCCACGCATCTTACACCTACAGGATGAAGTATGGAATAACCGACAATTCGGGAATTGGAAGAGCCTCGGCACGACAAACCGCGTGCAGGGTCGTGGGCGGTGCCATTGCAAAACTCTTTCTGAAACAGTTTGGAATTGAAGTGATTGCCCGAGAAGATGAAGAAATAGGAAAAAACAGAGAAGAAATAATACAGAAAAGTGAAAATGAGGGAGATACTTTCGGCGCATTAGTGCATTGTGTCATTAAAAACCTGCCCGCCGGCTTGGGTGAACCTGTTTACGATAAATTCGATGCCCGTTTAGCGTACGCAATGCTTTCCCTAAATGCCTGTAAAGGTTTTGAAATCGGTAAAGGTTTTGCCGCCGCCAAAATGAAAGGCTCCAGATATAACGATATTCAAAATCCCGATTTCTCTTTTCAAAGCAACAATGACGGCGGCGTGCAAGCCGGAATTACAAACGGACAGGATATCTATTTTTCTGTGGCATTTAAACCTGTCCCTACTTTACAAAAAGAACAGCATACTATTGATTTTGAAGGAATACCAACCATCTGCACCGGAAATAACCGCAACGACCGATGTGTAATTCCCAGAGTTTTGCCCGTAGTAGAAGCAATGGCAGCGTTAGTGGTAGCGGATTTTATGTTGCAGCGCCCATTTTGATATGATTTTTCAAAACGCCTTCACATTCTTATCATATACCACTATTTTCTTGCCCATTTGATGTATGGTGGCTATACCTGCCCTGTGCAATTCCTGTGCTAACTTTTTGCTGAATGACATAGCGGCAACGCCCAGATAAATATTATGATTTTTATATTCATTATTATATACTCTAAAAGCCTCTACACGTGCAATAAGTTTTTCAATCCTAACATTATCCGGTTTGGCTTTGTACTTTACTTCAATGATAGCCGCACTCTTCCCATTGAACAGAAGGATATCACACTCTAATGCCGGCTGGTCTATATCTTCTCCATACACTAAATTTCTTTTAATCTTATCAAATTTCTCATTCACAAAAGTCTTATCTCTTTTTAGAGTGTTGAAGAAATACTCTTCTGCCATATCACCATTGCTGTTGGCAATTCCACCCAAATGTTGACCCAGTTCCTTAAAGTATGCTCTTGTTTCTTCGGAACGTTGACCCAGTTCCTTAAAGTATGCTTTTGTTTCTTCAGAATGTTGACCCAGTTCCTTAAAGTATGCTTTTGTTTCTTCAGAATGTTGACGGAGTTCATTAAGGTATGCTCTTGTTTCTTCGGAATTTTTCTTTAATATTTCCTTTGTTTCTTTAAACTGTTGTCTGTTTTCCGCAAACATCTTCTCTAATCTTTTGTCGGTTTCTTTCATTTGTTTATCGGTTTCAGCGAGTTGTTGTCTGTTTTCCGCAAACATCTCCTTTAATCTTTTGTCGGTTTCTTTCATTTGTTTATCGGTTTCAGCGAGTTGTTGTCTGCTTTCCGCAAACATCTCCTTTAATATTTTGTCGG
>WRGQ01000137.1 GCA_009787115.1 Bacteroidota bacterium | reverse complement strand
TCGGCAATTTCACCGTTCGATTTTGACATTCCGCCTATCTCTTTATTTATTTCTTTGATTTGCCGGTCGGTTTCGGCAAATTTTTCTCTGATAAAGCGATCATTCTCGTACATTGCTGTCACAAAATTTTCTAAAGTAATGGGTTGTGGTTGTGATGTTTTTTTTCATAATGTTCATTTTTAGTTAATTATAAGTTTTTTTTGAAATGTATATCCAAGTATTCTCTCTTAACTTTGTCAATGCCTCTCCCAAAAACGTCATAAAACATCTTCCTTTATATCCCACTACGGAGTAGTGAGGAGCGCTCCTATTAGGATATAATATTTTTTGAGGGTTGCGTACCCTTTTTTTGAACAAAAATAAGTTATGTTTTTTATAAAATTCTCGTAACGAAGTCAGGAAGAGGCAAAAGCAAATAAAATAAACTTTAAATCTTAAATATTAAATCTTAAACTCTAATATTTAAACTCTAACCACTAATCACTTCAATGCGCCTCGTACCAATTCTTCCCAAAACTCAAATCGGCTATTAAGGGTACTTGTAGTTCGAGGGCGGAGTTCATTAATGCAGGAACAATTTCGGCAATGATATCCAATTCCTCTATGGGAACGTCGAAAACGAGTTCATCGTGGACTTGCAGTATCATTTTGGTTTTTAAATTTCTGTTTTTTAATTCTTTGTGAATACGGAGCATAGCGATTTTAATCACGTCGGCGGCGGTGCCTTGAATGGGGGCGTTGATGGCGTTGCGCTCCGCCGCCTTGCGCAACATGCCGTTGCCGGAGTTGATGTCGCGGATATAACGGCGGCGACCCAGCAATGTCTCTACATAACCGTGCTTTTGGGCAAACGCTACAATCTCGTTCATAAACTGCTCAATCTTTGGAAAACTGTTGTTATAATCGGTAATAAGTTGTCGGGCTTCTCCTTGTGGAATATGCAGTCGGTCTGCCAATCCGAATGCCGACATACCGTACAGAATACCGAAATTGACGGTTTTGGCATAGCGGCGCTGTTCTTTGGTAACTCCTTTCAACGGTACGCCAAACACGTGAGAAGCCGTTGCCGCGTGAATATCTTCCTGCTGTTGAAAAGCCCGTATCATATTTTCATCGTTTGCCATTGAAGCCACAATACGCAGTTCCACCTGCGAATAATCAGCAGAAAGCAGCACACTGTTTTCTGATGAAGGGACAAACGCCTTACGAATCTCTTTGCCACGCTCTGTGCGAATGGGAATATTTTGCAAGTTGGGATTGATGGAACTCAACCTTCCTGTGGAGGTTACCGTTTGTTGAAAAGTAGTGTGTATTTTTCCGGTCTTAACGTCAATCAGTTGCGGCAAAGCGTCAATGTAGGTGGATTTGAGTTTTGACAGCGAGCGCCACTCCAAAATGAGCGGAATAACGGGATGTTTGTGATACAATTTTTGAAGAATCTCCTCCCCTGTTTGATACTGTTTGCTTTTGGTTAATTTGGCATTTTCAATAATGCGAAGTTTTTCAAACAAAACTTCTCCCAACTGCTTGGGCGAGGCAATGTTAAAAGTAGTTCCCGACAATGTAAAAATCTGTTGTTCTATCTCGTAAATCTCTTTGGCAATGGCGTGTGAACTCTCTTCCAACATTGTTTTATCAATCTTGACGCCGTTTTGTTCCATATCGGCGAGCACTTGAGTTAAAGGCATCTCAATGTCATAAAACAGTTTTGTTAATGCACCTTTTTCTAACTCTTCTTTAAAAACTGGATAAAGTTGTGCAAAAACCTCCACTTTTTCGCAAGATGCCTCAATTTGCGTCTTTTGTGTATTTATTTTTTCACTGTTCATTAATTGATAATCCAAATAAGATTCCGTAATTCTTTCCAACTGATGAGAAATTTCCGGTTGGATGAGGTAGTGCGCCACTTGCAAATCGAATACGTCGGCTTTAATATCTATCTTATTTTCTCTGCAAAATTTAAAAACAGTTTTAGTTTGGAATGAGACTATTTCACAAGTGTTTTCAAAAATCATTTTTAGAAACGCCATATCAATAGTATGATAATACACCTGCTCACCATTTTCCGAAAACGCAAATCCCGAAATAACATCATTGGAATATACCCATTCAAAGAACAGTGTTTGGTTGGGTCTATGTATAAAATTATCTGCCCATTCAAAAAAATTGTGGGTCGTATCCCCAAATGTTTTAAACGGGTTGTTTTCGGTAGGCGAATAATTATTCGCCGCTACATCCTGACCAAACAAATCCAATACATTTTCTACTTTCTGTTTTCTGCTTTCTGTTTTCTTATCACCGCTCTCCGCATACAACTCTTGCATTTCCATTAAAATTCTGTTACCCAATGCTCGAAATTCCAATTCCTGAAACAGTGCGCGCAGGGCGTCGAAATTGGGGGCACAGAGTGCCATCTCCTCAAAATTGTAATTAATGGGAACATCTAACATAATGGTTGCCAAAGATTTCGACATATACGCCTGTTCCTGATTGTCCATCAGTGTTTGGCGCAATTTATCGTTTTCTACTTGTTCAATATTCTGATAGATATTTTCGATAGAATGAAACTGTTGGATTAGTTTTTTTGCTTTTACTTCGCCGATGTTGGGCACGCCCGGAATATTATCTGAGGCATCTCCCCACAAACCCAGAATATCAATCAATTCTTCAGGGTGTTCAATGCTATATTTTTCGCAAATCTCTTTAACGCCGACAACTTCTGCATTCTGACCGAACTTCGCGGGTTTGTACATAAAAATATTTTCCGAAACCAACTGCCCGTAATCCTTGTCGGAGGTCATCATATAGACTTGAAACCCTTCTGCTTCTGCTTTTTTGGATAGCGTACCGATGATATCGTCGGCTTCGTATCCGTCTTTTACCAAAACAGGAATATTAAATGCCTCCAACAATTTGTAAATATAGGGAATAGCCTTAATAATATCTTCGGGGGTGGCTTCTCTGTGTGCTTTATAGGCTTCAAACTCGGCGTGGCGTAGAGTCGGCGCTCCCGTATCGAACGAAACTGCTATATGAGTAGGGTTTTCGTTTCGGAGCAGTTCGTACAGCGTATTGGTAAAGCCGAAGATTGCGGAGGTGTTGAGTCCTTTGCTCGTAACGCGCGGTGAGCGAATCATAGCGTAATAGGCTCGGTAAATGAGCGCCAGCGCGTCTAACAGGAATAGTTTTTTGGAGGGCATTGGATTTAAGATTTAAAGTTTAAGATTTAAGGTTAAAGGTAAAAAAAACTTATTTTTTACCTATTAACCTTAGTAGCGCGAAAATATTTTTTTTATTGAAAAATATTATACATTTGCACCCTATTTCATTAAAAAAACAACACTATGGCAACCTATCTTGATCCCAAGTATGATTTAACTTTTAAACGTGTGTTCGGAGAGCACAAAGAGCTTTGTATAAGTCTTATTAACAGTATGTTGATGTTTGAAGGAGACCGAAAAGTTGAGAGCATTGAATATCAAACAGGCGAGTTGATTCCTCAAATACCTGCATTAAAAGATTCTATTGTAGATGTGCGCTGCACGGATAAATTGGGGCGGCAGTTTATTGTTGAAATGCAAATGCAATGGAATGAATTTTTCAAAAGCCGCGTACTTTTTAATGCTTCAAAAGCATACGTACTACAATTAGATAAATCGCAGAAAATAAAATTGTTGCAACCTGTTTACGCTTTAAATTTTATTAACGATGATTTTGAGAAATCTCCTGATATGGAGTATGAGTATTACCATCACTATAAGATTGTAAATATTCAGCATACTGAAAAACAGATTAAAGGATTAGAATTTGTTTTTATAGAGTTGCCAAAATTTCATTCTCAAAACCGCGCCGAAAACAAGTTGCATGAGTTGTGGCTGCGTTTTTTAACCGAAATAAACGAAACTACGACACACGCGCCCGAAGAATTGCTTACCAACGAATATACCAGAGAAGCATTGGAATATATGAGAGTAGCCGCATTCAGCAAAGAACAATTGATTGCTTACGACCAAAACAAGATAGATATATTAACAGCACAGGGTATGCTTTCTTCCGCAAAAGATGAAGCAAAAATAGAAGGATTTGCAGAAGGGTTAGCAGAAGGAAAAGCAGAAGGAAAAGCAGAAGGAAAAGCAGAAGGAAAAGCAGAAAGCAAAATCGAAATGGCTGTGAAAATGTTAGAAGATGGAATGGCTGTTGAGAATGTTTGTAAATATACCGGTTTAACTATTGAGCAGATATATGAAATTTTAAAACGGGGTTAATTTTTTTTTATTACGAAGTCATAAAAAAGAGGCTGCTCACATCGGGCAGCCTCTTTTTTTTTGAATTATCTCAAATTACAGATTAGTTTTTAATAAAACTCTTCACTGCTGAAAGATTTCCTTCTGCTACGCGAATGAAGTAAGTACCGGCAGCAAGGTTTGCCAAACTGATATCATATTTCATTTCATCGGTTTGGTAAGTGGCGATGTGCATACCCATAGTATTATAAATATCAATAGTGGCTAACGTTGAAGCCGTACGCTGAATAGTGATATTGTTTGTTGCAGGGTTAGGATAGATATTATAGTAAAGTTTAATATCGTTAATTCCTAACGGTATCAAACAAACATTTTCAATTACATTTTCAGCTACAACGGTTACCTTGCCTGATTTCATTTCATAACCATCTTTTGAGATGCTGTATTCATACTCTCCGGGGAATACGTTGTTTACTACAGTACCGGTAATGGTTTGTCCGTTGAAAACAAGCGTAGCGCCGGTGATAGGATTTGTCGTTTCGCAATCATTTATAATGAATTCTACGGTGTAAGCAGTGCCAACCAACAGTGTGCAGGGTATTTCATACAACGGGTGATCAGTATCGTTGGTGGATACGAGAAGGGTTGCCTTATAAGTACCTGCAGTTGCAGGGGCTTTAAGAACAGCATTGAAAGTTTTAGTGTTTCCTGCTAAAATAGTGCCGTAAGTATCTCCTGTAAGAGATAACCAGCAAGGGAAAACGCCACCTTGTGTTGTTCCTTGAATCAGATAGTTACCGTAGGTAGTATTAGCAAACACTGACCAAGTGCCATTATCTCTTCTATAATAGTTAGCATTTTGAACCAGCGGACCTGCATCAATGCCCATTGGATAAGTATTGGGCTGATGTAAAAATTCAACGGATATCCAATACTCACTTTTGTTTATTAGTACAGGATTTGATAACGTAACTTCACTCCAACTATCTTCAGCAGGATTGTTTAAAGTGGCTTCTGCTAAAACTTCACCGGGGGTATTATTCGACTTCGGACCATAAACACGGAACTTGAGCGAGTTTACGCCTTGAGAAGTTTGTCCGGATGGTAAGTAATAGGACAGCTTTGTAATCTTGGTACCCAATTTATCGCATAGTTGTTGTGCAGTAAATTTTTGGGCAAGTTCAACAAGCGTCGGAGCAGTTAGATTGCTAAATCCTAAACCACCATTACCGTAAGGAGTAAGCGTAGATCTTGTTAACGTAAAAGTACTGTTTCCCGTAGGCGTTTCAAAATCAAATACAGCAAAACTGTCATAATTTCCTATACTGGTACCAGTATTAGCAACGGTAATGGTTTTAGTAACACTTCCATTCAGCGGGAGCGTTTCATTTATTGCAGTTGGAGTAACATTCATGATAGGAAAGGTTTCGCCACCACCCAACATACCATATACAAAATTATCTATATAGAATACCGAAGTTGCAACAATAGGGAAGAAGTCAAGGGCAGCCAATTGTCGTACACCATTACCGCCATTTTCAACAAGACTAAATTGCCAGGTCAGGTCAGTGTTATTAATTGATATTTTGGCTTGGTCTTGATCTAAATCCACATCAATATGAATATGGAACCATTGATTGCTTGGGACGGTAAACGGCGTGAAAATTCCATTTTGGTGAAAATTTGTTCCAGCGGGAACCCCTTGAGGACCACCTGATGTTGGAATATTAAAATAAACACCTAATGCCCATTCACTGTTACTACCGGAAAAAGTATGTAATACGTTAAAGTAAGCGGGTACAGCATTAGGAATGTACATGTCAAAATCAACGGTATAAGCGCCTGAGGTTTTGTTACCTGCTTTAAAAACCAAATCCGTACCATCATCACATTTGGCAGATTGAGGTGCAGATAAAGACTGTGCATTTGTAATCAACGCATCTTCTGTTGTTCCGGGATGATTATCCCAAGTAGTCCACCAATCGGGATAAGATTGTGCCACGTAAGAGTTGTTCGGTTTATCGTCAAAACCGGTTTGAAAAAGAACCGAGGCTGTCGGAGCAAATACGATGTCATCCATATAGAAAACCGACAAATTAGTATTAGATGAAGGAAAGATATCCATCACATCAATTACTCTTGGGCAACCTTCGCCAAAAGTACCTAATGAATATTGCCAACTATGAAGTAAAGTGTTATTAAGATAAAAATCAGCATGATCAGCGTCTAAATCCATAACAATTTTAACGTTTAACCAAGTATCGTGAGTAAAATTAAAAGGAAGAGGTGTCTGTTGACCTGCATAAAGTTTTAGCACGCCGGGGGTGTAAACAGGAGAACTGGATACATCAGTAGCCCATGCAAACTGCATAGCCCACACATCGTCATTCCCATTTCCCACAAAATGAGCTATTACATTAAAATAAGCATCTTTACCCGTAGGAACAAACAATTTTAGGGAAAGTTCCCATACGCCGGAAGTTTTTTGACCTAATTTTAAAACCTGGTCAACACCATAAGTGGGTGCAAAAACTTTGCTACCGGATTGTTCACCGATTACGCCATCTTCACCGCCGCCGGGAGCATTCGACCATGTGGTCCAGTACATTCTGCCCATCGCCTGGGCTTGTTGTGCTAATTTTCCGCCTACAGTGTAGTCTTGAAAATTTTCTGTTACCTGTGCGCTAAGTGTAAAGAGCAAAAACGCACTAACAATAGAAAGTAATAATTTTTTCATAAATAATAAATTTTGATTAATAATTAAAATGTTTCAATAAAAGTTCGGCAAAAATAAAAAAATATTTATGATAAGAAAAAGATTTTTTTTTTTTACAGAGGCACAACACCAAGTATTGAAGAACGTAGCGCAGGGAAAACTTTTTTTACTATCTTCGCCGCGCTGTTTGAATAAAGAAAAAAACATATATTAAATTAAACATCAGTATATTATGACAATGCAAGAAAAGATTAACGAGCTCTTAAAGTTGCGGGAGACCGCACGTTTGGGGGGCGGTGAAAAACGTATTGAAAAACAACATGCTCAAGGTAAGTTCACCGCACGCGAACGAATCCTTATGTTTTTAGATGAAGGCAGTTTTGAAGAGTTCGATATGTTTGTTACCCATCGCTGCACCAACTTCGGATTGGAAAAAGAGAAGTATCTGTCTGATGGTGTAGTCACCGGATATGGTACAGTAGAAGGGAGGTTGGTATTTGTTTATTCTCAAGATTTTACCACATTCGGTGGATCACTTTCGGAAACCGTGTCCAACAAAATTTGTAAAGTGTTGGATCAAGCCATGAAGATGGGTGCGCCGGTCATTGGATTTAACGACTCCGGCGGTGCACGTATTCAGGAAGGGGTAAACAGTTTGGCAGGATACTCCGAAATCTTTCAGCGCAATATCTTAGCATCAGGCGTAATTCCGCAGATATCAGCCATCTTTGGTCCTTGTGCCGGTGGCGCTGTTTATTCGCCTGCCCTTACCGATTTTATTATGATGGTGAAAAACATCAGTTATATGTTTGTTACTGGTCCAAAAGTAGTAAAAACAGTTACTAATGAAGATGTTACAGTTGAAGATTTGGGCGGGGCAAGCGTGCATTCCACCAAATCAGGTGTTGCCCATTTTGCTGTGGACAACGAAGAGATTGGAATTGCGCAAATTCGTAAACTATTGAGTTACATTCCCTCTAACAATATGGAAGAACCTCCGTTTAGAACCACAAAAGACCCTATTAACCGTTTGGAAGATGCCTTAAATCAAATTATTCCTGACAATCCTAACAAACCTTACGACGTTAAAGATGTTATTTTGAGTATTGTTGATGATGCTGAATTTTTTGAAATACATGAGAATTATGCAAAGAACATCATGGTAGGTTTTGCACGTTTCAACGGAATGTCGGTGGGAATTGTTGCCAACCAGCCCAAATATCTGGCAGGTGTTTTAGACATTAACTCTTCCAGAAAAGGGGCACGTTTTATTCGTTTCTGCGATGCTTTCAACATTCCGTTGGTTACTTTGGTAGATGTTCCCGGTTTTTTGCCCGGCACACAACAGGAGTATGGCGCGTTGATTCTTCACGGCGCAAAACTCCTGTACGCTTTCGGCGAGGCTACCGTTCCAAAAGTTACGGTTATCCTTAGAAAAAACTATGGCGGCGCTTATTGCGTGATGAGTTCCAAACACTTGCGCGGAGATATTAACTATGCATGGCCTACCGCCGAAATTGCCGTTATGGGCGAAAAAGGCGCTGTGGAAATTCTGATGGGAAGAGAAACTGCGGCTATTGAAGACAAAGAGAAACAAGCCGAATTTATTGCAGAAAAAGAAGCCGAATACCGAGACGCATTTGCAAATCCATATATAGCAGCAAAATACGGCTATATTGACGATGTGATTGAACCGCGAAATACCCGCTTCCGTGTGATACGTGCCTTAGAATCACTGAAAAACAAACGCTTGGAAAATCCTGCAAAAAAACACGACAACCTGCCGTTATAAAGATTTAAGATTTAAGATTTAAAGTTTAATGTTTAAAATTCAATGTTCAATGTTTAAAATTCAAAAATCAAATCATCTCATCCTCACATCATTTTTCCTTTTCTGCTTTCTGCTTTCTGCTTTCTGCCTCTCTGCCCAGCAAATCACCGACCTTCGTATTAACGAAATGTTTATCAATTTTGAAGATGAACCCAACCTTGCGGATGAGTATGGACGTCACGTGCCCTGGATCGAGATTTTCAACACTTCTTATAACAAAGTTAATATTGCAGAATGTTACTTAACCAACGATACTGCCGGATTAGCACAAGGAATAATTTCTAAAAAATGGTACCGTATTCCGAAAGGAGACCCTATGACCATCATTCCGCAACGGGGATTTCTTATATTCTATTTGGATAACAAACCTACATACGGACCTTTCCATACCAATTTTGACCCAAGAGATGAAGGGTCTTCAAATTATGTAGCGTTGATTAATTCTAACGGCAAAAAATTAATTGATATTTTTGATTTTCCGGATGAACTCCGCCCTTCCTCACATTCTTACGGCTATCGTTATGATTATGGATGTGAAAAAAACGAGGATGGTCATATTGTTTATGAAAAAACATTTTTAACGCATTTTACCCCCGGTTCAACTAATAACCACGAAATAGCTGAGACAAAGTCGGATAAAATGAAAAAAAATGACCCAAGTGGGTTAGCATTGTCAGTCATAGCCATGTCGGTAGTTTTTGGCGCCTTATTTATCATTTATATTATGATGAAAATTTTCGGCAAAATTGGGAATGTAAAACTGTCGAAATCCAAAGTTCACGGAACACAAAAACAAGAAATAAAAGATGAAGATAAAAAGGAAACGAACAAAGCATTGGACAGTGAAAAGTTAGCGGCAATCGCTATGGCGATGCATTATTATTTCAATGAATACAGAGACGAGGAAAGTGAAATCATTACCATTGATATGCCTTCGGCACGCTACTCCCCGTGGGCGCAAAAAGAGTTAGTGATGAAGCGAGTGATAAGAAAGAAATAAGTTTAAAATACAATTGCATAGACTGCTGACTTTGACAATGCGACACTTTAACGCCAATTTTCCAATTGATAAAGCGCGTGATTTGAAGTTCTGTAAACGGGAATACTTACACATTTTTATGTATTTTTGCACCTTCAATTTTTGAAAAAGTGATGCACTTCCCTAAATGGATTTTTCTGATTATCTGCACGGTTATTACCCTCCATTGCAACGCACAATCCAGCGACCAACTCAAAGCCAATAAGAAAAAATTAGAATCGGAAATTGCTGATACAAAACGACTTTTACAAGAAACACAAAAAAAGGAAAATACTTCCTTACAACAAATTGCGCTGCTAAGAAAGCAGATCAATAACCGCGAAAAGTTGATTACCGAACTCAATACACAAATCTTTAATTTTGAAATAGAATTAGACTTAAATGTAAAACTTTCAAAAAGTTTGGACAAAAAACTCGAAAATATGAAGGCTGATTATGAACGGGTAGTTTATTTAGCTTTTAAAAACAGAAGATTGATTGACAAGATTACTTTTTTACTTTCAGCCGATGATTTTACCCAAATGTATCGCCGTTTGAGATTTTATTCTAATTTTTCAGAAAGTGTTAAAAATCAAACAGATGAAATTAAAAAAACCCAACAGGAAATTGCAATAAAAAATGCCGAAATATTAAGCATTAAAGAAACCAAACTGACATTGCTGGAAAGTAAAGAGAGCGAAATTAAGTCGTTGGAAAAAGATAAAACCTCGAAAAACAAAACATTGGACGAATTAAAGAAGAAGGAGAAACAGTTGGTAAACGATTTGAAATCCAAACAATTAAAACAGAAAGAGATAGAATCTGCCATTAAGAAGGCAATTGAGCAAGAGATTTTAGCGGCTAACAAAAAGAAGGCGGAAAAGAATAAAACCACCGCCGGAACCTCTTCGGAAAAAAAGCCCTCCTCCACTGTGCTTGAATATACTCCAGAAGAGAAAGTTACCGGAAACTCTTTTGCCGGCAATAAAGGAAAATTGCCGTGGCCCGTAGTAAAAGGCACTACTGTTATCAGTTTTGGAAAATACAAAAACCCCGACGTCCCCTCCGTACTGATGGAAAGTAACGGCATTGATATATTAGTAGAGCCTAACACACAGGTACGCACTGTCTTCGATGGCGTGGTGTATGGCATTTTGGATATGGGCAGCGCCGGTAAGGTAATTATTATCAGGCACGGAGAATATATCAGCGTGTATCAGGGATTGGCAACCGTTTCCGTGAAAAAAGAGGACAAAGTCTCTATCAAGCAAAATATTGGTACCGTTGGAAAAACTATGGGCAGAGACACCTACGAATTACACTTCGAAATCCTGAAAGAGTTTACCCATCTTGATCCTCAGTCGTGGTTATCCCAAAAATAAAAGACATGAACGCTTTACAAGTTGATGTTAAACAGACGATTGCTTCTAAGAATAAAAAATTGGCAAAACGGTTGCCCCGTTTTGTAGTGCGGTGGATTGAGAAACTTATCCATCAAGATGAGATGAACGAATTTTTGGCAAAACATGAACACGATAGCGCTATAGAGTTTGCAAAATATACATTGGAAGAGTTTGCACAGGCTCATGTTTCTGTTATGAACGAAGAAAAGATTCCCAAAGAGGGGAGATATATTGTAACATCGAACCACCCGCTGGGCGGTATTGACGGGCTTGCCTTAATTTCGCTTATCGGAAAATATCGTAGCGACATCAAATTTCCCGTCAATGACCTGTTAATGGCAATTACACCTATGCACGGCATTTTTATTCCCATTAATAAACACGGAAAAAATAGTTTTGAAGCCGCTATGCAACTTGATAACGCATTTTCTTCCAACGATTTAATACTCTATTTCCCCGCCGGATTATGCTCCCGTAAAATTAAAGGCAAAATTCAGGATTTGGAATGGAAGAAAACCATTATTCAAAAAGCCAAAGAATATCAGCGAGATATTATACCTGCTTATTTTGAGGGTAAAAACAGTGAACGGTTTTATCGTATTGCCAATTGGCGCAAACGATTAAGAATTAAAACCAATTTGGAAATGATTCTTTTACCCGATGAGATGGTGAAGCAAAAAGGAAATAATTTCACGGTAACTTTTGGAGATCCAATCTCTTATACTACTTTCGATGCCTCCAAAACCCCAAAAGAGTGGGCAGCGTGGCTAAGAAAACTCACAATGAAAATAGGCAAAGATAGTTAGCCCTTGACTTACATCTTAATCAACTTCTTCACAACCACTCTTTCCTGTGTACTTCCCGAAACGATGAGAAAGGCGATGAAGTAATTTTTTTTATTTAAAAAAAAATTTGGTTAATAGTGTTCTTTAATGTTTAAACTCTATGTACTCTGTGTTGAAAAAACATTCAGCACAGAAACACATAGAACACAGCATTTTACAAGGGCCATTTTGAAGTATCCCGTCTAGTCTCAACCTCATCTTCGAGGTTAGGATTATCAGGAAGTGCATATTTCAAATTCGGGAAGAAATTGATCCCTGTTTTTTCTTCCAATTCACGAATAGTAATCATATACTCATACGACACTTTTGCACTTTCATACTTTTTATTTTCGAGCCAAATTGCTATACCTTCAAATGAATCTCCTTGACGTTTTACAAGCGCTTTAAAATAGTATTTAGGAATGGTAACATTGTTGCGCGTTTCTAACTTTCCAATGACTTCCACACCAGGATTTATAGCCCCGCCGGTTACTACATACATCGTATCACAATCATCTGCCTGTGCCCACTTTCTTACCTTTTCTTCAAAATTTTTCCATATTTGTTGATTAAACCAACTCAACTGAGGACTCATATTGGTATAGTAAAAAGTTTCCTCATTGGCAGTAAGATTAAAAACACGATCTTCTGAAGCACACAAATGCCCACGATCGTAGCCAAATTCATTGAATGTTTGTCTTACGCTATTGAGACATTGATATCGTTGAGGAATAATAGGGTCAAAACCCCATGCATCAGAACGTTTTACATTTTTTAGATTGTAAATTGAATCAAACACATAAGCCACCCAAACTGAATGACGTTGTCCTGTATCATACTCCATTACATAATATTTGTGTTGAATGAACCAATTTAGATCCTTTATCGCAGGAATCTCTATGCGACCACGTACAATGATAAGTGAATCAATTATCGGTTTACTCGTATCTATGTTGTTCGTTTCTGCTATTACAACAGTATCTATTTCTAATATGTCATCATTTGGAGATGATATAGAATCCCATTTACAAGGTTGAATGTCAGTGTCATAGGAAATACATGAACAAGGACAAAAACATGTGGAATAATTAAAAAGCAAAAAAATGGCAAATGCAATAATGGGGACTAAAAAAAATTGTTTACGTTTCATAATAATTGATTTGGTGAATTTTTATTTTTTGAAAGAAATTATCAAAACTTTTTATGTTTAAAATAAAAGTAGGCAAAAGTAAAAAAAAAACATTAAATACAAACTACAAATGTTACAAAAGAAAAGAATAAATGTAAAATTTTACCAATAACCCTTTTGGTCATCTCCTCTTTACCAACAATACGGCGCCACCACAAACGGCAACAAGTATTAACAATCCGGTAATCCATAATGCCCGGCGATTTAGGGTGCGGTATTCTGCCGTAAGTATAAAATCATCAAACAGTAACCGCATACCGTCCACTTTCCATATCAGAGTGTCTGCATTCACAATGGGCGCGTTGGTTTGCAAGATGCTACCGGATATTACAAGTTCATAACTTACCACATCAGGAACCTGCGCTTCAATAGCAACCGTTCGGTCAAAATCATCATCTAAAATGAGATTATTGATTCTGTATAATTTTGAAAAATAGGTTGTTTTGTAATGAGAGTCCAAAACACTACAAACAAATCCCGGATCAATCTTAGTAAGATCATCGTCTATAAGATCTATGACCTGCTTATAGATTTTTTCTTTGTCCTTATCCAAATCATACTTATCATTCAGTTTATTAATACATTTAAAGCTGACTTCAAAGAGATTACGTCCATACCATCTCATAAATTTACTTTTAATATTATTGAGATAATCACTCATTTCGGAGCCGTTCATCAGGTTGTAACTGCTCATATCTCCCTGTGTCCAAAGCATTTGTTCTTCTTTACTTAGATAATTATCAACAGAAACATCTGGATGATATTCAAATTTATGATATTTGGCTTTAAATACATATCTTGTAAAAAGCAAGCCTCTTTTTATCAATAGAAATTCTTCGGGAACAGCAAGCGAACGTTCATTTTTATGAGTATAGATATCTTGTGTAAATTGTTCAAGATATTTCGTTTGTTTACTGATTTTCACATTTAGCTCTTTTTCTTCACCAAAAAAATTATAGTGAATTACCGAATCAAGACAGTGCATATTCCAGGTAGTATCTACTTCAAACAGAAATGGATTCTTTGTAAAAAGATCGGTTGTTCTTTCTTTATTTCCGTGCGCATAAATCTCGCGTTGCACATTTCCGTTTTTATCCAAAACAGTGATCATTCTGTAGTATGCGCCACACGATACAGTGAACAAAAGCGTTGCAACTGCTAAAACTATTTTTAATTTCGTACTATTCATATTTATCTTTTTTTACCAATTAATCTCTTTTTTTCCTAATTCTTTTAATATTGCGTTTGTTTTGGAGAAATGTTTACATCCAAAAAATCCGGCGTGCGCAGATAATGGGGAAGGGTGTACCGTTTCCAAAATATAATGCTTTGTTCTGTCAATGAGCGCTGCTTTGGCGCGGGCATAGTTTCCCCACAATAGAAATACTAACCCTTCCCGTTTTTGCGAAAGTTGTTGGATCACAGCATCAGTAAACTGCTCCCATCCGTGGTTTTGATGTGAGCCGGCTTGGTGCGCCCGAACAGTGAGTGTGGCATTGAGCAAAAACACACCTTGTGTTGCCCAGCGGGTTAGATTTCCGCTTACAGGTACAGCAACGCCTACATCGTCATGAAGTTCTTTAAAAATGTTAATCAACGATTTCGGGTGCGGCACACCATCAGGCACCGAAAAACACAACCCGTGCGCCTGTCCGAAATCGTGATACGGGTCTTGTCCTAAAATCACTACTTTCACCTCATAAAACGGCGTAAGATTAAAGGCATTAAAGATTAAATTTCCGGGTGGAAAAACCGTATGTTGTTTCTTTTCTTCAATTAAAAACGCCTTCAACTGCGCAAAATAAGGAGCTGAAAAAGCCTCGCCGAGTGCTGCTTTCCATGAATCTTCAATTTGGGGATTAATGGTCATTTTTTTTTGCAAAAATATGGATTTATTGATAGGGTGCAAAGGCAATAAATTATTTAAATTTCTATTGGGTAAAATTTTCTATCTTTGCGCTCGTTTACAAAAGTTCTAATCATAGAACTCTAATTCACATCATCAATATAAAAACATACTTGCATTGCATAAATAATTTCAATAATATGGAGGAGAGAAGAAAACCAAGAAGTTTTAGAAAGTCGGAAGACAGTAATCAAAAAACGGAAGTAAGAGGGGAAAGAAGGCAGAAGGCAGAAGGCGGAAGAGAAAAGCGTCCGGAACGGTCAAACTATTCTGATAGAGAGAAGCGTCCAAGTCGTAGCAGAGAAGAGCGTCCGGAACGGTCAAACTATTCTGAT
>WRGQ01000136.1 GCA_009787115.1 Bacteroidota bacterium | reverse complement strand
CAGTACCGTTTGAACAAGCGACAAGGTCTGCAAAAGAATATTTCATCGCTGTATTGGGAGTTACGTATGGTTGTTGGGCAAAAGCAACACACATAAACAGCGGCAGGGTTGTTAAGAAAAATGTAATTTTTTTCATAATAAATTGATGTTTGGTAAATAATATGGTTATTGTAAATAATGAGCTAATAGTGTGCAAAATTAATCTTTTTTTTAAAAATCGATTAAGTTAAAAATTAATTTTATTCAGATGTTTTTTGAATAAATAGTCTTTTGAATAATATTTCTGCTAGTTTTACCCCCCCCTTTCAAAGTGGCTTAATGAACTTCAACTTTTTAAAAATCAAAATGTAAAGAAATGATTAGAATCTTCACAAATCTTAAAAATCAAATTAGAATGAACAAAATTTACACAATTTTCAGAAAAATGCTGCCTGTTATTGCAGCAATCGTGCTTTGTAGCACATCATTCCGCCTCTCCGCTCAATCTTCTATGAAAGGAAAAGAGTTTTGGGTGACATTTGGTGCGCGTGATGCCATGACGCCTTGCATAAAGATAGTGTCAGAGGTAAATACTACGGTAAGGCTGGAATTTACCGAAAAAAAGTCGCATAGAGATGTTTCGATAACAGCCAACATTGTTGAACCGGTTACATTTACCCCTGAAGAAAAGGGAGCGGTTAATCATGGCTATAATTATTATCCTCCGGCGGCAGGAAGCCTCACAACGTCGAAGTCATTGCATATTATATCTCCGGTAAACATCACCGTATATGCCGGCGAGTTTTCTACTGGTTCGTCGGATGCTACCGCTATTTTGCCCGTGTCGGTGCTTGGGATGGATTATTACCATGCGGGTTATTGCCCGACTATAGAATCATTAGGCGCCGACAGATACTCCCGGGACGGATTTATGATAATCGCAACGCAAAACGGAACAAACATCTATAAAGATGGCGTTATGGTAACTTCATCATCTCTAAATGCGGGACAAGTTTACCGCTATTATGGAAATGGATGCGACAACACTCCGGTTCCAACCAGTGTAAGTGGTATAGATTTAACCGGCACGCATATCACCGCCAACAAGCCCGTTGCGTATTTTTCCATAGCATCTTTGGTCGGTGTTCCGGCTACTTATCGTTATGGCGACGTCTTCTTCGAACAGTTATTTCCGGTAGAAACATGGGGAACCGAATTTTTTGTGCCGTCCACCGTTCAATCGAAAATGCGTATCCGCGTTATTGCGGCTCACAATGGAACCAATCTTACTATTCCCGGCATTGTAATCAACAACACTCCCACGGGTAGCGTGCTAAAAAACCAAACAGGAATTATGGGACCCATTGTCAGAGAACCGGCAAATCCCATCTCTATACCAATTGAAAATAATCCTATTTCAGGAAATCGTCCTACCGGTTCGCAGGCGGGGTTGACGGGATTGCAGGCGGGACAATACATTGAGATAGATGTAGGTTCAGCAGCAAACGGCTGTTATATCAGCAGCAACAAACCCGTTATGGTAGTGAATTATATGGTAAGTTCAGGGTCTAGTAGTGTCCCCGATCACACCTATAATACCCCTGCACAGCAAGGCGACCCTTCCATAGGATGGATACCGCCTATGGAACAATATACCCATAATGTATGCATTTCCCGTTTTTTTATGTCATCCGGCACATTTATTACGGACAAACATTTTGCCCAAATAGTAACGCCAACGGCAAATAAATTAAGTACAACCGTGGTCAATAATGGAACAACCACGACGTTATCTTCTTCCTCGAATTGGAAGGATAATGCTTTCAGCGGGTTGTCGTACTATTCCTATCAGCTTACCAATGATAATACTTATAAAATAGACAATCCCAAAGGCGTAGTGGTGGGCGGTTACGGATACGGAGAGGTAGAGACTTATTATTATCTGGCAGGTTCAGCAGCCAGAAGTCTTTATCCTACTTTGATAGTAAACGGAGATTACTACGATATTATGAAGGATACAACCTACGCACACTGCGATACGATGATTTTTGAAGCTACCACTTTAGTCGGCGCTATAACCCATGTTGTATGGAAAATAAACGGCGTAGAGCAAACCGACTATACCAGTACACTGATTTGGCGCACAGTACTTCCCAATGGACATTATTTTCTCGAAGCAGAGATTACAATGGATGACGGCAGAGTGTGTCCATTGGAAACGAGTTTTAGTATTTCAGGTTGTTGCTCCGAAGAGACACGTCCTGCTGTGAATATAGATTTCATTAAACCCGTCCGATCCTCTAAGAGAACTGAGGAAAGAAAATAACGAGAAGAGTTTCTTTGTGAGAGTTTGATTTTTTTTAAGGCGCTTACCAATTTTTTATGTTTCTTTGCACCCCAACACAAAAAAATGGACAAACAACTCATTTCAATTAAACAGCGTTACGGTATTATTGGTTTTGCTCCTGCTTTAGATTATGCCATTCATATCGCTGTTCAGGTGGCGGCTACCGATTTGTCGGTGCTCATTACCGGCGAAAGCGGCGTGGGCAAAGAGTGTTTTCCAAAAATCATTCACGATTTTAGCGCTAACAAACACGGACAATATATTGCGGTGAATTGTGGCGCAATTCCAGAAGGAACTATTGACTCCGAACTGTTCGGACACGAAAAAGGCTCTTTTACCGGCGCAATGGAAGCCCGAAAAGGCTATTTTGAAGTTGCCGACGGAGGGACTATCTTCTTGGATGAAGTTGCCGATTTGCCGCTTTCTACTCAGGTACGGTTGCTTCGTGTGCTGGAAAACGGAGAATTTATTAAAGTGGGTTCTTCAAAACCTCAAAAAACAAAAGTGCGCGTGGTTGCCGCTACCAATGTAAATATCGCGGATAGGATTGCTAAGGGAAAATTTAGAGAAGACCTCTTCTATCGCCTCAATTCGGTGCCTATTTATATACCGCCGTTGAGAGAAAGAAAAGAGGATATTTTCCTGTTGTTTACGAAATTTGCCACCGACTTTGCTTTTAAATATCAAATTCCGCCGTTGCAACTTACAGAAGAGGCTAAAGAGGTACTGACCCATTATAGTTGGCCCGGTAATGTGCGTCAACTCAGAAATGTCACGGAACAGATCTCCCTCATTGAAAAGGAGCGTACCATCACCAAAGAGATTTTGGCAAACTATTTGGTAGCGCCAGCAGTGTCCAACCTTCCGGTTTTGATGATAAACGACAGAGAAGCGCCTCCACAATTCTTTGAACGGGAACTGATCTATAAGTTCCTTACCGATTTAACCAAAGAAGTTGCGGAACTCAAAAAGTTGGTACACGAAATTAGTAACGCAAAAACAAGGCTACCGGAGGGAAAACCCGTTAAATTTTTGGATTATGACCCTATTGAAATTCAGGAAGAAACAGATACTGTTGAAGAAGAACAACAGAATAAATCTTTATCTTTAAATGAAATAGAAAAAGAGATAATTAAAAAGGCATTAGACACTTATGGAACTAACCGAAGCGCCGCCGCTAAAGAACTTGGCATTTCAGAACGAACGTTGTACCGTAAAATTAAGGAGTATGGAATGTAAGTGCGGTTTGCGGTTTGCGGTGAGCGGTTTGCGGTATGTGGTTTGCGGTGTAGTTTTGCTTTTGGTTTTGATGGGCTGCAGGGTTCGTTTTTCTTTTACAGGAGGCTCGGTAAACCCGAATGCTAAAACGGTTTATGTAGCAACATTCCCTAATAATGCTTCGTTGGTGAACCCAAGTCTGAGTCAGGAATTTACTACCGGACTGAAAGACAGAGTTCAGAACCAAACGCCGCTTACTATTGTTGATACAAAAAATGCGGACTATGTTTTTGAAGGAGCAATTACGAACTATTCGGTTACGCCCATTGCCATACAGGGAAACGATCAAGCCGCAATGAACAGACTAACCATTGCAGTGAGAGTTACTTTTAAAAATAAATTTGATGAAAAGTTGAATTTTGAACAAACTTTTTCACGCTATTCGGATTATTTAAGTTCACTCAATTTTACTTCTATAGAATCCGGATTAGTGCAGGAGATAGTCTCTGCTTTAACTGAAGATATTTTTAATAAAGCATTTGTAAACTGGTAATTTGAAAATGAAAAAAATAGAGATCAACAATTACTTTGAAAACTTTCCATTAGAGCCTGAAGCGCAGATGGCACTGTTGGAAAAATATCATCAAAGGTATCCTGCTTCTCACTTTGTTACTTTTTTCTATTTGAAAATGTTGCAGGAAAGAACTCCAAAAAAATATGATGAACTTAAATCAAAACTGCTGCTCTCTATTCTTAATCGGAGTGAATTTCATAATTGTAAATTAGAATATTTTACGGCAAATGAAGTGCAGGAAGAAAACATTGATGAAATAGCGGTATTAGCGGCGCAACTTCAGCAAAATATTCCGAAAATTAAGTTCGATCCGGAGAAACATAATGCCGATATGAACTTGGCAGAATCGGGAGAAACAGAGGATATTGAATTTATAAGTGAAACATTGGCAATTGTTTACGCTGCTCAGGGCTACACAGGCAAAGCGGTTAAAATAATTAAAAAATTGATGTTACAAAATCCCGAAAAAAATACTTATTTCGCAGCCCTTATTGAAACGCTGAAAAAATCAGTTAACCAAAGTAAAAATTTAGAAGAAAGTAATCATTAAAAAAGAAAAATAATATGTTGACCCTTATCATCATTGTAATCATCTTAGCGTGTTTTGTTTTAGGATTTTTTGTATTGATTCAAAACTCAAAAGGCGGCGGTTTGGCTTCCAACTTTGCCGGTTCTAATCAAATTATGGGTGTACGCAAAACAGCCGACTTTTTAGAAAAGGCCACTTGGATATTAGCCGGTTCTATCATGTTCTTATGCTTGGTAGTAGCCTTCATTACCAAGCAAGAGTTTAGACGCGATATGCCAACCCGTGCTAATACAGAACAAGCGCCCGCTGATGCAGAAGAATAGTTAATCAAAAATGAACCGCGACGATTTCCCGATTCTTACGCGAACGATATATAATCGTCCTTTGGTCTATTTTGATAACGCTGCGACCACTCAGAAACCCCAACAGGTCATTGATGCGTTGTCGTTTTATTATGCTCATTTCAATAGCAATATCCATCGTGGCGTGCACGCGCTCAGTCAGGAGGCAACCGCCCTGTTTGAAGAAACCCGCGAATGTGTGCGAAAATATATCAATGCGCCTTCCAACCAAGAAATTATATTTACAAGAGGTACCACAGAATCTATCAATCTGGTAGCATCTTCATTCGGGAAAGCATTTATTAACGAAAGTGATGAAATACTCATTACCGAGATGGAGCATCACTCCAACATCGTTCCCTGGCAACTGATTTGTGAAGAGAAAAAAGCAAAACTAAAAATCTTACCTTTCAACGATAAAGGAGAACTTTGTATGGATTTGCTGGATGAATACCTGACGAATAAAACTAAAATAGTTGCAGTTGCCCATACTTCGAACACGTTAGGAACGATTAACGATATTCAAACCATCATTCAAAAAGCACATCTCAAAAATATTCCTGTTTTAATTGACGGCGCACAAGCTATGTCGCACGAAAAGATTGATGTGCAGGCATTGGATTGCGATTTTTTTGCTTTTTCAGGGCATAAAATGTACGCGCCGATGGGGGTAGGAGTGTTGTTCGGCAAGGAAAAATGGCTCAATGCAATGCCTCCTTATCAGGGCGGCGGTGAAATGGTGCAGCATGTCTCTTTCGAAAAAACCACCTACAACGAACTTCCCTATAAATTTGAAGCAGGCACCCCAAGCGTGGGAGATGTAACAGGCTTAAAAACTGCCATTGAATACATAGAAGGTATCGGCATTGAAAAAATTGCCGCTTTTCAGCAGGAACTTTTGCAGTATGCTGTTCAGAAACTTTCTCCAATTGATGGGATAGAGTTTTATGGAACGGCTCCCCGCAAAGCCGCAATCCTGTCGTTCAATCTGAAAGGAATACACCCTTACGATGTGGGCGCCATTTTAGATCAGTTGGGTATTGCCGTGCGTACCGGACACCACTGCACACAACCCATTATGACCAAACTAAGAATACCAGGAACCATACGCGCTTCCTTTGCTTTCTATAATAGTTTTGAAGAGATTGACGTTTTTGTAGATGCTGTAGCTAAGGCGAAAGAGATGTTATCGTAAATCTCTTTGTTAAAGTTTAAGATTTATGGGGTAGGGCGGATCATTACACGGTCATCTCTTATCTTCTCTATTTCAATGCCTTGTACCTCTTTTTTGCGAATTTCATCTATAAAAACATCACGCAAAAGGGTATCAAGATAGATCACAGATTCAAAATTAACTTCTTTTAAAAAGCCATCGCCACCCAATGCTAAAAAATTGATGGTTACTATAGTGTAAACCTTATCCTTATCTAACGGAGCGCCGCCAATGGTATAAGAGTTTAAGTTTCCGTTTTCGTAAATGGTTTGCACGTTTGCCATTGGAGCGTTTCTTTTTTCGGTAAAACCGGCGAACATCTTCTGCAATTCACTCCCCTTTACAAATACAAATGTTACCGTATTGTCAAAAGGAGCAATTTGGTAAATATCGCCAATGGTGATCTGTCCTTGCGGTAGCGTCGCTCTGATACCGCCAAAATTCAACAACGCCAAATCCGCTTTTCCCATTTTTCCGGATAACAGATATGCGTTTCCCCATTCAAAAAGCATATCTACTAACAGGTTAGATAAAGGACTCATAGGCGAAAACGAAGTTAACTCCTCTTTGGAAATGCCGACAGGTTTATCCATAATCCTGTTTTTCTCCTGCTTTAGATGCCTGAGGTATGTTTCAACCGTTAAATCAACACCTTGATCGTAAGTAGAATCCATTTTAACAACTTCGTACCGGTAATGATAACCGGAATTTTGTGCATTAACATATATGCAGAAAATGCAGAAAAAAAGTGCAGAAAGAATTATTTTTTTTGTATGATGTAACAAAAAAGTCAATGTATAAATCATATCTATATATTTGCGGCGAAATTAAAATTTGTTTTTTATGATTAAAAAAATGTTCTCAATTTTTTTGGTTTCCTTTGTTTTTTTAAACGGTTATTCCCAAAAGGCAGTATATCAATTGCCTGTAGCATCGGAAACTGCGATTACAAATCCAACTTTTTTTTACACATTGCCCAAAACCGCTTTTAAAGTGGATGTGGTGATTACAAAAACTTCCAACATTAAAGGATTATATGCCGATTTTGCAGAAAAAATGCTGGGAATTACCAATTATTGTGCAGAAAATAGTTTTTCATACACTTTAAAAAAAATTTTCATAACCCCTTTTACAGTTCCCGACGAAACATTACAGTTTGTGGCTGAACTTTCTCCGATGCAAATGCAATCCCATTTCTTACAGTCATTGTACGCTAATAATGCAACTCCCGATTTTCATACTTCTTCAAAATATGAACAAAATGATGCAGATATTTTACCCGACTTCTTCAAAAATTATGCAGATGCTATGATCCAGCAATCTTACGAAACTTACACCGAAACAAAAATTATTGACGGTGTTGTTACTCAAATTCCGGTTACTCAAACAAAAATTACTACCAAAACTTTGTCGCAACAGGCGCAGGAAGCCGCAAATTTTATTGAAAAAATTCGTAGCGACAGGTATGCTATCATCTCTTTTATGCAGGAAACAGCAATCTCAAAAGATGCTTTTGAATATTTGGTTAATCAATTGAATGAATTTGAAAAGAGTTATTTGGAATTGTTTACAGGAATCACCGTTTTTGAGGATATTCACGAAACGCTTGTAGTTTATCCCAATAACGAATCAGCGTTGTTGCCGCTTTGTTCCGTTACGCCAACGACGGGTTTTAGCAGTTCTGTCTGCAAAACCAACGCTTATAATTATTATCTGAAATGTATGCCTCAAATTTCAACAAATCAGCAAACTAATTTTTATGAGTTTCTTGCGGCAAAACCAAAATACAGAAAGAGTAGCGGTTATTATATCAGGAAAGCGGCGCCCGTATTTGTTTCGCTTGTGCAAGGCGACAAAGAAGAGATGTTGGGCATATTCCCTATCTATCAGTATGGATTGCTGGAAACGCTACCCGCAAATTTAGACAGTTTTGAAATTGGAAAATGGGGGTATATTTATTAGGAAGGTGTTCTTAATTTATCATCTTTCTGATTTTAGCATTTTCACAATGTAAACAATGAGACAACCCATCAAACATGCTATTAAAATAAAAAGAGAAATATTATTGAGCCAGTTGTTTATTCCTATTTGTTGCCAGACAATAGTTGCAAATAATAAACAAATAATCAATTTAGTCCATCTAACCATTCTTGTAGCATTTCTATACATTGGAAACTATTCTTTAAAATGCAAAAATATTTAAAATGGTTACTCTATAAAAATATTACCAGAATATCTTTACTTCTTTGTGCTATTTTGAAAATTTTACAGATATTTGCCGCACTGAAAAAAATATCAGATGAAAAAAATTATCAGTATTATATTATTGACATTCTTATTAGGATATGTTAACGGACAAAATATAACCGGTCAATGGAACGGCATTTTAAAAGTACCCGGACAATCTTTAAAGTTAGTTTTTCATATTCAGGAATCTGATAGCGGTTATACTGCTACTATTGATGTTCCCGACCAAAATACTTTTGGCAAACCTGTAACTGAACTTTCTTTTGAAAGCAATAATCTGAAAATCAATATTCAAAGTTTAGCCATTCACTATGAGGGAACATTACATAATGATACGATTAAGGGCATATTTAAACAAAAAGGATTTCCGATGTCGTTGAATTTGTATAAAAAAGAGCAGAAACGTCCTCAAGAGCCCCAAAAGCCCTATCCTTATTATGAAGAAGAGGTATGGTTTGATAACCTGACAGCTCCGGGTACAACTTTAGTCGGAACATTAACCCTGCCTAATCAGCAAGGCGTTTTTCCTGCTGTTATTTTAGTGAGCGGCAGTGGTGCACAAAACAGAGATGAGGAAGTGTTTGAACATAAACCATTTTTGGTTATCGCAGATTATTTAACTCGTAATGGTATAGCAGTGTTACGCTATGATGACAGAGGTACGGCAGCTTCCACAGGGGTTCATGATACGTGTTCAACGTATGATTTTTCAACAGATGCAGAAGCGGCTTTTAAATATTTACAAGGGCGGAAAGAGATAAATCCCAAACAAATAGGTTTTATTGGACATAGTGAGGGGGGAATGATTGCTCCATTGGTGGCTGCACGAAACAAAGAGGTGGGTTTTATTATTTTGTTAGCTGCTCCCGGAATAAAAGGGGATTCTTTACTGTTTCTTCAAAGAAAATTAACAACAGTTAAAAAAACACTCGGAGCAAATAAGAAAGAAATAGAAAAAGTGTTAAACATGAGAAGACGGCAAGACAGTATTATTATTCATACCGCAGATGCAGAACAACTTGAACGCAACATGACGGCTTTGTTTGAAGAATTTTATGAAAAACAAGTGCCCTCATTGACACCGGAAGAAAAAGAGGAAACCGTGAGGACAGAGGTGAGATTATTCACCAGCAAGTTTTATCAGTATTTAATTAAATATGACCCTGCCCCGACTTTGGCACAAGTACGATGTCCTGTTTTAGCTCTCAACGGAGAAAAAGATGTACAGGTTTCTGCTGAAGAAAATCTGAATGCAATTGAAAAGATATTCCTTGAGTCGGGAAACACAGATATTACAATCAAAAAAATCTCTAAATTAAATCATTTATTCCAAACTTCACAAACAGGTAATGTTTCAGAATATGCAGAAATAGAAGAAACTTTTTCACAAGAGGTTTTAGAAATAATGCTCGATTGGTTAAGAGAGAAAATACAAAATTAAACAGCCGATTAAAATTATGTACACAAACCCTACTTCCTATAAACTGATGAGTGTGGCTTCCGGTCGCGAGTTTCAGGATAGCGGCTGGCTACTTGATGACCCGTTGGACGAAAAACCATCTTTGATTAGAGCCGTTTACGAAAAGAAACAGATTTTCTCCAAAGAGGATTCTTACGGAATCTATAAGTTTGCTGACTGGCTGCCTGTTTCCCGTTTTCTTCACGGCTCTTGCGCGCCTGTAACCTACCAAAGCAAGGCATTGGCAAACTATTTGGATGTAGAGCGACTCTATATCTGTTTCAGCGGTTATTTTCCTGAAATCGGAGCCAATATGACCACTTGTTCTTTTAAAGAAACGGAGGCATATTCCGTTTGTGGACGGATTACTCCTGACAGAGAAGGTGTTTTGGTGGTGGCTTCGGCAGGAAATACCGCCCGCGCTTTTGCCAAAGTATGCTCAGAGAACAACATCCCGCTGCTTCTTTGCGTTCCCGAAGATAACTTGGACGCTCTTTGGTTTGATAAACCTTTGAACGACTGTGTTAAGTTGATCTGTTCTCAAAAAGGATGCGATTATTTTGATGCTATTCATTTGAGTAACATTGTAGTGAAATCTAAAAAATATTACCCGGAAGGGGGGGCTAAAAATATTGCAAGGCGAGACGGTATGGCAACTACAATGCTCTCTGCCACAACTTTTATCGGCGAAATTCCCGATTATTATTTTCAGGCGGTGGGTAGCGGCACAGGCGCCATTGCCGCGTGGGAAGCCAATCTGAGATTGATTGACGACGGCAGGTTTTCAAACAAAAAAATGAAACTGCTCCTTTCGCAAAATCTTCCCTTTATCCCTATGGTTAATGCGTGGAACCTAAATTCAAGAAACTTACTCCCTTTCGACGATAACGAAGCAAGAAAACAGGTAGAAGAGATTGACGCCAAAGTGCTTTCAAACAGAAAACCTCCCTACGGAATCATAGGTGGGCTATTCGACGCTATGACAGATACCGGAGGCGAGTTTTTTGCAATCAGTAACGAAGAAGCGCAATACGCTGCAAAACTCTTTGAAAAACTTGAAGGTATTGATATTCACCCTGCCGCTGCCGTTGCCACGGCAAGTCTTATACAAGCCGTGAAAAACAACAGCATTGACAAATCAAAGATTATCATGCTCAACATCACCGGTGGCGGAGAAAAATTGTTTAAAACATCGCACCCGCTGCATTATTTCAAACCCAATTATATCTTTGAAATGAATCCAAAAGAGGAAGAAGTGATTAGGATTGTGGAGATGATGTGATGATTAGATGATTGTAATGCAGAAAATAGAAATATGGAAATGCACCAACATTTTATAGATGTTGAAGATAAAAAAAACGACGTTTTAAAAAAGGTTTAACCAATAAAACAGAATTTATTTCGTTTAAATGTAAGTTATTCAAATTTAAATTAAAAAGATATGAAAAAATGGATTTGTACAGTATGTGGCTATGTTCATGAAGGAGAACAAGCCCCCGAATTTTGTCCGCAATGTAAACAACCGCGTGAAAAATTCAAAATGTTAGAAGAAACCGATAAATTAGAATGGGCAGACGAACATCGTCTGGGCATTGCTAAAGGATTAAACGAAGAAGTAGTGGAAGGACTTCGCGCCCACTTTATGGGCGAGGCTACCGAAGTGGGTATGTATTTGGCTATGAGTCGTCAGGCAGACCGAGAAGGATATCCTGAAGTTGCCGAAGCCTACAAAAGAATTGCTTACGAAGAAGCCGAACATTGTGCACGTTTTGCAGAGATGTTGGGCGAAATAGTTTGGGATACCAAAACCAATCTCGAAAAACGGATGCTTGCCGAACAGGGCGCTTGCGCAGACAAGAAACGAATTGCTACACTGGCGAAAAAGTTAGATTATGACGCCATTCACGATTCCGTACACGAAATGTGCAAAGATGAAGCACGTCACGGACAAGTGTTTGAAGCGCTATTTAAAAGATATTTTAAAAAATAGGGTAATAAAAAACAGGGACGCAAATTTTTGTGTCCCTGTTTTGTTTCAACGAAATTTCAAATCAAGTCGGTTTATTCTACCGGTGTTTCTGTAGTTTCGGGAGTTTCTGCTACTGCGGGTTCTTCTGCTACAACTGCCGGTGTTTCTTCTGCTACAACTGCCGGTGTTTCTTCTGCTACATTTGCCGGTGTTTCTTCTGCTACATTTGCTACTTCAATAGCTTGTGCTTCTTCTGTGGTAATTTC
Organism: Bacteroidota bacterium; assembly: GCA_009787115.1. GTDB lineage: Bacteria > Bacteroidota > Bacteroidia > Bacteroidales > WCHB1-69 > WRNX01. The sequence continues at coordinate 3,035 of WRGQ01000136.1, read as the reverse complement.
TTCTGCTTCAGCAGTTTTAGCTTCTTTTTCGACTTCAACGGCATATTTTGCGGCTACCTTTTTAGCAATAGTTTCACGAACTTTGCTTTCCGCTTCCATGCGTTTTTTGTTGTCTGTGCGGGTTTTGTCTGCTGCTTCGCGTTTCACGTTGTTCACTTTCGATTCTTTTTCCTGTTTCCATTCTTCAAATTTTTTAGTTGCTTCGTGTTCGCTGATAGCGTCTTTGGCAATGCCGCCGCGCAAATGTTTCATTAAATAAACACCTTCGTGTTTGAGAATCGAGCGAACGGTATCGGAAGGAGAAGCGCCTGTTTCTACCCAATACAACGCACGATCGAAATCAATGTTGATAGTTGCAGGATGGGTCAGTGTGTTGTAGGTGCCAATTTTTTCGATAAAACGTCCGTCACGTGGTGCACGACCATCCGCAATTACAATGTGGTAGAAAGGTTGATTCTTTTTACCGTGTCTTTGTAATCTGATTCTTGTTGCCATAAATAAATTTTTTTATTGGTTAATTTTTTGGTGCGCGAAAATATATTTTTTTCGTTAAGAAAAAGAACATTGGAAAATTGGGTCAGGGAAAAATTATTAAAAATAAGTTTTCTCATAATGAAAATGTTTTAAATAAGATTCGACAACAAGACAGGGAACAATTATTCTTATATTTTTGCTGTCAAATTTTTCAACTAAATACTACTAACAAAATACTAAGATATGGCACGTTAACGAAATTCTGAAACGACATGATTTGTTGGAAATAACACTCTATTTATCAAATATATCATTCATTAAAAAATATAATTCTTATGAAAGTTTTAGTTGCTACCGAAAAACCTTTTGCCAAAGTGGCAGTAGAAGGTATTAAACAAATTATTGAAAATGCCGGATATGAATTGGCATTATTGGAAAACTACACAGACATAAATGACCTGTATCAAGTCGTTGCAGATGCAGATGCTTTGATTGTTCGTTCCGACAAAGTTACGCCGGAAGTAATAGAACATGCTACAAAACTTAAGATAGTAGTACGTGCCGGTGCCGGCTACGACAACTTGGATTTGCCCGCGTGTACCGCCAGAAATATTGTGGCAATGAATACTCCCGGACAAAACTCAAATGCTGTTGCAGAACTGGCATTGGGTATGATGGTATATATGGCTCGTAATCAGTTTACCCCCGGTACAGGTAAAGAACTTTTGGGCAAGAATATTGGAATACACGCTTACGGAAATGTAGGTAAATTGGTTGCTAAAATCGCCAAAGGTTTCGGAATGACCGTTTACGCTTACGACCCGTTTGTTAAAAAAGAGATTATGGAAAATGAAAGCGTTATTGTTTGCAATACCGTTGAAGAGTTATACTCAAAATGTCATTATGTATCTTTGCATATACCTGCAAATGAACAAACTAAAAAGTCAATTGGTTACGATTTATTATCCAAAATGCCGAAAGGAGGAACTTTGATTAACACCGCCCGGAAAGAGGTGATCAATGAAGAAGAATTGGTGAAACTATTGGAAGAAAGAACTGATTTGAAATATGCTACCGATATGACTGCCGGAAATCATGCCGAATTGATTGAGAAATTTGGTATTCGTGTATTTGCCACTCCCAAAAAGATGGGCGCAGAAACCGCCGAAGCCAACATCAACGCAGGCTTAGCCGCTGCAAACCAAATCGTGAAATTTTTCCAGACAGGAGATACTACGTTTCAGGTGAATAAAAAACACGAGGTTAAAAATTAACCTGAATTTTGTTCATTAGACCGAATTAGTGTAATTTTCTTCGGTTACTCTCATTATACTTGCTCCTGCCTGCTAAAATAATGCCCCGCATCTCCCCACTGCCCGTATCCTATCGTATTTCCGGTAAGTTCTATGCGGTTTTCCAAGCATTTTTTACAATGCTGCGCATCTTCATTTAAACAGGGTTTGTTTTGATAAAGTAGATAATTTTCTCTATACTTTTGCGGCGTGAGATTAGGCATAATAATATTGGCGCCTGCCCTAATTGCCGCCTCTCTCCCTGTTGGATTTATCGCTTGCATAGCGGTTGAGGCGACAATGTTAATATCTTTAAACATAATTCTGCATATTGCAATCATGTTTAATGTTAAATTATACCGTTCATCAATGGGTAAAAGTTGGTCTTTGTATTCGTAAAGTGGTGTCTCCGAATGCTCTATGTAAGGACCCATACCAATCATATCAACGTCTAATGCTTTAAAAAACAAAATATCTTCTGCAAGATTTTCAACGGTTTGAAAGGGTAACCCTATCATTACGCCCGTCCCAACCTGATAGTTTAATTTGCGTAATAATTTCAACGTATCCAATCGCTTTTGATAACTGTGTGTTTCATCATTGGGATGTATTTTTTCGTATAGTTCTCTGTTTGAAGATTCTATTCTTAACAGATAGCGCCGAATTCCCAATTTTTCTTTCCACATTTTGAGAGTTTCTTCGTTCTGTTCGCCCAATGATAAAGTTATGCCCAATTCGTTATTCGTTTCGGTATTTATGCGTTCCAAGATAGAGGTTACTTTTTGGACAAATTTTTCAGAACTCAACTCGCCCGCCTGTAAGGCTATAGAGGCGTAATTTGCCCGATAGGCGTACAATGCGGCATCTATAACCTCTTGCTCCGTCATAGTATAACGACTGAGTTTTTTATTCCCTTTGCGGATACCACAGTATTTACAGTTCTTTCCACAGATGTTGGAGTACTCAATCAATCCTCTAAAATATACGATATTACCAACATATTTGCTTTTTATCTCGACAGCAGTTTTAAATAAAACATTTTGCTGTTCATCATTAGCATTCAGGAAATCAGTAATATCCTCGTTTTTAGGATTATCTTGAAGCAGTCTAAGTATTTCTTCTTTGTTGTACAATTTTTTAGTTTATAACAACCTTTGTCGTAATATTTTGATTATCGCCAGTAATAATGCGCACGCCGTAAATACCGGTAGCCACATTCAGCGTAATTTCGGTTTTAACGTCAGGCGCTTGCCCTTTCCAAACCAAACG
>WRGQ01000135.1 GCA_009787115.1 Bacteroidota bacterium | reverse complement strand
TGGAACGACTACCAATTTTACGCACAATTAATGAAAGCCTTTGACGTAGATACGCCGCAAAATCCTAATGATATTTTCTTGGAAATGATAACATTGCTACAGCCAGGTTGCTGCTCCGACCAGAGGCACACCTTTGAAGTGGTCAATCACACTAATTAAATTTATGAGTTTTCAATTAACATTCAATTTTTTTTACAATTATTTGCATAATTATTAATGATTTAGGTTAAACTTGGTCAACCTATTTCAGGACGGGACAACATTAAGGATATGGTCTGATTTTTTTTCAAAACAAATTAAACGATAGTTTTTGTTTACGTTTAAGAAGTAACAAAATTTAGGAATAATGGACAAATTTCAGGCTAAAAATTAGACGATAGTTTCTAATGGACAAATTTCAGGGTGTTGCAACGCTGAAAACAGAAAAATCTTCTACTCATAATTTTGAGCCTCCGTTTCGCCGTTTAAAATCAGTAAAGCGTTAAATGCCAATGCGCGCATTTCGTCTTCGCCGGGGTACACTTTTACAGGCGCAATCCAATCTACATAGCGCGTAATCTCATTTACAACCGGTTTTCCGTAAGCGATGCCACCGGTGAGCAAAATAGCGTCAATTTTTCCTTTCAATACTACGGCTGCTTCGCCAATCGCTTTCGCCACCTGATACGCCATCGCATTTTGAATGAGTATGGATTTTTCATCGCCGGCTTCTGCATCTTTTTCAATTTGATATGCGTCATTTGTGCCGAAATATCCTACGTAGCCACCTTTGCCAACCAGCATTTTCTTCACCTCATCTTTGGTATATTCGCCACTGAAACAAACGTTTACCAACTGTCCTGTGGGCAGTGTTCCGGCGCGTTCGGGCGAGAATGGACCCTCGCCGTCTAATGCCTGATTTACGTCAATAACCCGTCCTTTTTCGTGTGCACCGATGCTGATGCCGCCGCCCATGTGGGCAACCACGAGATTTAACGTTTCGTATTTTTTGCCAATATCCTGTGCATAGCCACGCGCTACCGCCTTTTGATTTAAAGCATGAAAAATGGATACCCGTTCAAAGAGCGGATGTCCGGAGATACGCGCCAACGGCTGCAACTCGTCCACCACAACAGGGTCGGCAATATAAGAGGCTGAAAGTCCAATAACTTGCGCAATATTATCGGCAATCAATCCCCCAAGATTAGAGGCGTGTTCCCCACTATAACCATTGTAAAGATGTTCTTTCATTAATTCGTTTACCTTGTAAATTCCTGATGGAATGGGCTTTACCAACCCTCCGCGCCCCATTACTATTTCAATGGTTTTTAAAGGGATATTATTATTTTCCAATTCTTTTAGAATTACGTTTTTTCTAAATTCGGTCTGGTCGGTAATTTTTTTAAAATTTGCTAATTCTTCTGTAGAATGTTTGATGTTTTTTACAAAAAGTTGTTCTTTTCCGTCAAAAACGGCAATTTTTGTAGAGGTCGAACCCGGATTAATGGCTAAAATTCTATTCATAAATATTTTTTAAAAAGTGGGCAAAAGTAGAAAAAATATGGTTTATTGGGCAATATAATGACTTGGGATAATAGAATTAATTATTTAGAATTTATAAAATATTGAACAAGTTGTTATGGGGTTTAGCAATAGACAAAACCTTGTCAAAGTAAAGTTTTAATCCGTGCTTCTGTTTCCAAAATCTTATTCCGAATATCTGCCGCGTCTAAAAAATCTAAGTTTTTTACGGATACCTCCAATTGTTTGCGCAAAATTTTCAGATTTTGTTGCAATTGTTTCACATTAAGCATTTTTAACTGTTTTTCTTCAGCAACTTTGGTTTCGATGATGTCATCAAAACGATAAATGAGATTTTTCTGTGACAACTTCTTCTCGTTTTTCTTCACGGTCTGCGGAGTAATGTTGTGTTTGAGGTTGTACGCCGTTTGTTTGCTTCTTCTTCTGTTGGTTTCATCAATGGTTGCCTGCATAGACTTAGTAATCTTATTGGCATAGAAAATAACACGTCCGTTGATGTGTCGTGCTGCTCTGCCCGCGGTTTGCGTTAACGAGCGCTCGTTGCGCAAAAAGCCCTCCTTATCGGCGTCCATTATAGCAACCAATGAAACTTCCGGTAAATCCAAGCCTTCGCGCAGTAAGTTTACACCTACCAGTACATCAATGGATCCAGAACGTAAATCTTTCAGAATTTCTATGCGCTCTAATGTTTCTACTTCAGAATGAATGTATTGCGTTCTAATTCCGATGCGAATGAGATAAGCGCTCAACTCTTCTGCCATCTTTTTTGTCAGGGTGGTTACCAGCACGCGTTCTCCTTTTCCTACAGTATGCTCAATTTCATCTAACAAATCATCCACCTGATTGTCAGCAGAGCGTACCTCAATAGGCGGGTCTAACAATCCTGTAGGTCGCACAATCTGCTCTACTACAACGCCATTCGATTTTTCCAATTCATAATCTGCCGGAGTGGCACTCACGAAAATGGTTTGTCCAATCAACTGTTCAAATTCATGAAACTTTAAGGGGCGGTTATCCATTGCAGCGGGCAGCCTAAAACCGTACTCTACCAGATTCATTTTGCGGGAACGGTCACCGCCATACATTCCCCCAATTTGAGGCACAGAAGCGTGACTTTCATCTACTACCAAAATAAAATCATCGGGAAAAAAATCTATAATGCAAAAAGGTCGTTCGCCGGGTTTCCTTTTGTCGAAATAGCGCGAATAGTTCTCAATTCCGGAGCAATAACCTATCTCTTTCATCATCTCCACATCGTAGGTTACTCTGTCGTCTAATCTTTTTGCTTCCAAATGTTTGCCAATAGATTTCAGATATTCGATTTGATTTCCCAAATCTAATTTAATTTGCCAAATGGCTTCGTTCAGGGCTTCGGGCGAGGTTACAAAAAGGTTGGCAGGATACAAGGTGAGTTGATTTTGTTCGCTCAATTTGCTACCACTTTCGGGGTCAATCTCAAAAATCTGTTCAATCTCATTATCAAAAAAAACAATCCGATAGGCAACATCATGATAGGGTGGAAAAACATCCACTGTATCCCCTTTAATTCTAAACTTTGCCGGCTCAAGCGTCAATTCTGTGCGGGAGTACAAACTATTAACCAAAGCATACAAAAACTGCTCGCGACTGATAATCATTCTCTGTTTTAAATGGATAACACTTTTAGCAAAATCTTCAGGGTTTCCAATTCCATAGATACAAGAAACAGAAGCAACTACAATAATATCGCGTCTTCCGGATAGTAATGCAGAGGTGGTTTTCAGGCGCATTTTTTCAATCTCGTCGTTAATGGCTAAATCTTTTTCAATGTAAGTATTTGTAGTTGGGATATAGGCTTCGGGTTGGTAGTAATCGTAGTATGAGACGAAAAATTCCACTGCGTTTTCAGGAAAGAACTGTCGGAATTCGCTGTAAAGTTGTGCTGCCAGAGTTTTGTTGTGGCTGAGCACTAATGCGGGTCGCTGTACTTCCTGCAGTACATTGGCAATGGTGAATGTTTTGCCGGAGCCGGTAACGCCCAACAACGTTTGCGCAGCATCACCACGCTGTAACCCTTCCACCAACTCGCGAATCGCTTCGGGCTGGTCGCCGGCAGGAGAAAATTGGGAATGGAGTTTAAAGTTCATAGTAGCGGTAATTAGTTTTTGCTATGTTCGCGTTCAAAACTTAAAGTTCGTTTTGTAAGGCAACTTTAATCTGCCCTGTTGTAGTGCAATCAGGCTATCTTTTTACAACAAGTTTTCTGTAAGCAACGCCGCCGTTATTTATTACCTGAACGATGTAAACTCCGTTTTCAAAATTTACAGTGCTGATGGTTATTTGTTCGTTTTCAATTACCGAACTGTGAACCTTTTTACCTGTGATATCCATAATGTTTACCGTTGAACCGCCCGGCAAATGAGCGATTGTTATATTTTCTTTCGCAGGATTCGGGAATATTGTCCACAAAACCTGCGTGTTGTTTTCAATGCCTGCAACTGCACTTTTGCTTGCCTCGGCAGTGTTTCCGTAACAGCCAACGTTCACGCGGTCACCATTCGGGGCAGGTTCGTTCGAGAAAGGAGAAGAGGGATTTCCTGCATCAATAGCGGGACTGCTTACGTCGTCATTGACGAATTGTCCGGTCGCAGGGTCAAAACGTCCGTTTTTCGACTTGACGTGAAAATCGCCGTTAGAGGCATTGGCAAACAAAGGGTCGGGCGAAATGTTACCCGTACCTGTAAAACCTTGTTGCGTAAGCGTGTAATTGACGGTCAAATGTCCATCGGCGATAACCTCGAAGTCGCTACCGTTGTTCCAAAAAATGCAGTCTTGAATATGTGCAATACTCGACTGTACAAACAACGCCGCTCCGTCTGTTGAGTTGCCCGAAACCGTGCAGTTGTTCATATACAAAACAGAAGGATTGTATGCTCCATCGGAATCAACGTAAATTGCCGAACCGCTTTTTTTGGTTGTATTGTTGTAAAACAATTCGTGTTCCATTCGCACTTTTGATCCGTCGTCCACAAAAACAGCCCCACCGCGATCCGGTGCGTGATTGTTGCGATAAACATTATGCGACAAAGTTATCAACTTCGTGGTGTCGTAATTGGTAATCAGAATTGCGCCACCCCAACCGTAAGAGAGGTCTTTAGCAGCAACATTTCCATCGAAAATATTTCGGGTAATCGTTCCCGTTCCCTGTATGTCCACACCTCCTGCGTGATCGCCGTAGCCCGTATTGTTTTCGATAAGGTTGTCGGCAATAATAAAATTGGTCATCCTGTCTGTTCGCCCTATTGCGGCGCCGTGCCCCGACTTGTTGTTACGGATAATGTTGTTTTTAATGGTTACATTGCTTCCCCCAAAACTAATTCCGCCGCCATACTGTCCCGCGTTATTAGTTCCGTTATTTTCGATGATGTTGTTTTCAATCGTGATATTATCCATAGATTCCGACCATCCGTTAGCAAGTTCAATTCCGCGTTCACCTTCACGAATGATGAAGCCTTTGATTATCAATGAACCCGAAATTGCAGAACCTTGTATGTTAACCAAAACACACGGTGTATTATTCCTTCCCTTGATGATAGTTTTGTTTATCTCCGGATTAGCGGAATTAAAATCGCCACTCCCCGCAAAACCGCCGAGCAACTGCACCTTCTTTTCCACAATTTGCACGGCTTCTGAATATGTTCCCTTTGCAACTTTGATGATGTCGCTGTTTACAGCTTTGTTAACCGCTGCCTGAATGGTGTGGTAAGGGTTAGACGGAGTTCCGTTTTCGGAGCCACTTGCACTGCCGTCCACACAAATTTGGTTTTGACTGAATATGGCAAAACAACAGCCGATGAAACTAAAAAATAAAATTGTTCTTTTCATAATTACTTAAAATTAAAATTTATATACGGCAAAAATATCAAATATTTTCAAATGACGATAATGTTGCAATTTTGGTAATATGCCCATTAGAGGGCGGGATAACCTATTTCACCGTTATTCCGCTACTCCGATGAGTATAGACCTGTTCCTTCCCTTCCGCTGCCGGCTCAACGAAAGTTACACCGTTAAAGAGTATATTATGCGTATTATCTAAAACAACCGCAGGGCGATAATCGGTTTTTTTAGCGGTAACTTTCACATTCTCAAATGTAATATTTTTAGCATGGCGAACAAAAAACGCCCATGCAGGCAACTCCTTGAACTGCGAAAATTCGGGATAGGATTTTTCCATTTTGGGAATGGTTGCCAAACCTTCCGGCGAGGCTTCACATTTTGCATAGTTTGGATCTCCGCCGCCCGGATAGACAATGGTGATGTTTTTTAAGGTAATATCTGAAATGAGATTATCGGACAAACCTGCAATACTTGAGGGAGATACGTTGCGCGGCAAATCTTCCACCGGTCCTTCGTATTCATAGCCTGCATCGGGCTTTCCTGCCGAAACTTCCGCATAAACATTAGAAATAGTAACATTTTTCATAGAGGCTTTTTTACCCTGACTGTTTCTATCGCCCACGCGCAAATAAATCACGTTCCCTGTATTAATTGCTTCTAATGAATCTACTACAATATTTTCAACGGTAGCGCCGTCCACCGCGCCAATAGTGAAAGCCGAACGAAAAGTATTGTAAACTTTGTTGTTGATTACTTTGATATTCACAAAACCTCCTCGCGAAGCCGTCCCGAATTTAATGCCATTAGCGCCGGAACGCGCTACATTGTCGCGTATCAATATGTTTTTACACATAAAATTAGGGTCGTGCGATTTTAAACAGATGGCGTCGTCGCTGGCATCAAAAAAAGAGTTGGTTACGGTTACGTTTTCACAGTCCACAATATCTAAACCATCGTTATTCCAATAGGCATTACTGCGAACAGTAATATTGTTAATTCTCAAATTTTTACATTGGTCGTATGTTTGCACCCAACTGGCAGCATTGGTTATATTGACACCTTCTATCAGAATGTTTGAACATTCCCGAAAACAGATAATCATAGGGCGGATTCCTTCGGCGGGGCGGTCTAATCTCAAAGGATCGTTTACAACTCCGTTATGAATTAAACTTACCAGATTGTTGGCAACCTCGCGCCCGCGTCCGTCAATTACTCCCTTTCCGGTAATTCCGATATTTTCCAAATGAGTTCCCTGAATTAATGCTGTATTCACTACACGCTGATAATCAAACGGATTGAGTGAGCCGAGCAGCACCGCGCCTTCCTGTAAATGTAAAGTAACATTCGATTTCAGGTAAATAGTTCCTGTAAGGTAACGTCCAACATAGAAAACGAGTCGTCCACCCCCGTTTTCACTGATATAATCAATGGCTTTCTGAATAGAGTTGGTATTCAACGTTTGCCCGTCCGAGCGGATGTCCCACAAAGAGGCTTTGTAATCTTTTTGCTCTTGAGGATATGCAGTGTATAAACAAATAAAAGCGACGAGCGTTAGCAAAATCTGTTTCATATTTTTTGTAATAAGATTAAAACTGTTGGCATATTCTTAATATCCCCTTATGGTTATGCTATTCTTTTTGTTTCTTTCCAAATACCTTCCAAAGCAAATAGATACCAAACAGCACTACCAAACCAAGAATGATATAAGAGATTTCGCTGTTGTAGCGGTTAATTATCTCCTGTTGTCCGTGTGCAAAATAGCCGAGCAGAGCAAGAACCATATTCCATAGTCCGGCGCCCAGAAAAGTATAAAGCAGAAAAGGTCTCATTCTCATTTTCGCTAAACCGGCAGGAATGGAAATAAGTTGCCGTATTGCCGGAATGAATCTGCCTATAAATGTAGAAATATTACCGTTTTTTACAAAATAGTCTTCCGCTTTTTGCACCTTCTTTGTGTCCAACAAACAGAGTCTTCCTAATTTTGTTTCCACAAACCAATAGATAAACGGACGTCCTAAAAACAAAGCTAAGAAATAATTAATGATAGCGCCAAACATTGCGCCCAATGTAGCAAAGAATATTACAAGTGTAATATTGAGCCATTTTGAATCGGTAACATACAAACTGCTATTTTCAGGATTACACGCCTGGTAGGCTGCCGGTGGCACCACAATCTCCGAAGGAAATGGAATAAAAGAACTTTCAACCGTCATTAATGCCGTAATCGTGTAGTAGTTCAAATTATCTACATATTTTGAAAACAGATTTACTACCAACGATCTCTTTTCTTTTTCTTTTGGAATAGCGTCAACTCCATTTTGTGCAGAGGTAAAATATGAGTAAAATACTAAAAATAAGACTAATAATATCGTTTTGAAATATTTATTCATAATATTAAAGTTTAAAATTCGAGTGACAAGTAACGAGTAACAATTGTCTAATTATCTAATCTTCTCATCATCTAATTTAAAGAATTACCCATTCATAAAGAGCAAAAACTCTTCGTTATTTTTTGTTTTCTCCATTTTATCCTTAATAAACTCCATCGCTTCAATGGTATTCATATCGGCGAGGTGGTTTCGTAGAATCCAAACACGTTGCAGGGTTTCGGGAGTTTGCAACAGGTCGTCACGGCGGGTGCTGGAGGCAACAATATCTACGGCGGGATAGATACGTTTGTTAGAGAGCCGTCTGTCTAATTGTAACTCCATATTACCGGTTCCTTTAAATTCTTCAAAAATTACTTCATCCATACGGGAGCCTGTTTCTGTTAAGGCGGTAGAAATAATAGTGAGCGAGCCTCCGTTTTCGATATTTCTTGCAGCGCCGAAGAAGCGTTTAGGTTTTTGTAGTGCGTTGGCTTCCACACCACCGGAAAGCACTTTTCCCGAAGCGGGCGCCATTGTGTTGAAGGCACGCGCCAAACGGGTAATGGAATCCAGCAAAATACAAACATCGTGACCACATTCTACCAAACGTTTGGCTTTTTCCAGAATAATGTTGGCAATCTTCACGTGGCGTTCTGCCGGCTCGTCAAAAGTGGAAGAAACTACCTCTGCTCTAACACTGCGTTGCATATCGGTAACCTCCTCAGGACGTTCATCAATCAATAAAATAATCAGATAAATTTCAGGGTGATTAGCCGAAATAGCATTAGCTATCTCTTTTAGCAATACGGTTTTACCTGTTTTTGGCTGGGCTACAATCAATCCGCGTTGCCCTTTGCCTATAGGCGAGAACAAATCCATTACACGTGTACAGATATTAGAGCCTACATGTCCTGTGAGTCTGATTTTTTCATCGGGAAACATCGGGGTTAAATAGTCGAACGGCACTCTATCACGGATTTCTTCGGGCAATTTCCCGTTAATCCGTTCAACTTTTGTAAGCGGGAAGAACTTTTCGCCGCTTCTGGGCGGACGAATTATACCCAAAATAGTATCGCCGTTCTTTAAGCCGAAAAATTTAATTTGCGACATCGAAACATACACATCGTCGGGCGAAGGCAAGTAGTTATAGTCGGAAGAGCGTAAGAAACCGCACTGTTCATTCGTGATTTCCAATACGCCTTCGGTCATTACGCTACCGTCAAATTCGGAATTGACCACTAAATTCCACCACTCGTCCTGTTGTGCAGTAATATCTTCTTGTTTAATATGAATGGAGATGGGAGATTCTTCTACCACAGTTTCGGGAATCTCATCTAATTGATATACAACACCGACTGGGGTGTCAAGCGTTTCATTTTCGTTAATAATTGTATGGCTTATTGAAACGCCGTTATCTTCAGTATTTTCTTCTTCTACCGAATCATCTGATAAAAAAGAATCATCGCTCAACATCAGGTCATTAATCAGAGAGACGTCAAGTGTTTTATCAAACTTTTTCTCTTTTGACAACCTTTTTTCTTTTGATAACTTTTTCTCTTTTGTAAGTTTTCTTTCTTTTGACAACAGTTTTTCGTTTTCTAACGGCTGTTCAATTACGATTGGATTTTCAATCTCAATTGGAGTTTCGGTTTCAAGAGGCATTTCTATATTCATCTCGTTTACTGTTTCAACAGGTATTTCAGTTGGAAAAGAGAAATTGAACAATTTTTTAGCAATATCCTGTGCTTTCTTTTTTCTTCCTCTTTTTTTCTTAGTGGTTAATACTTCGCCATTCGTAATTTTTGTCTCGTTTGAGGTGGCTAACGGCGTTTTTTCTACGTATGGAATACGTTTGCGTTTACGTTGTTTACCTTCTTCAGGATTTTCCATAAAAATAAATTATTGTGGAACAAATGTGGTATGAAATTTTTTGATAAGTACCTTGCAAGATACTTGCTTTTTGGTAAAATTGCGGCGCAAAAATATATTTTTTTTAATATGCAGAAAAATGAGTAATAAAAATGTTTCATAAGATAAAATCTTAAATGGATAAAAATCTATTTTTGCGCCTTTAAAAAAAACACATGTCGCGAACTGCTCTGTTCATCTTACTGATTGCCCTGTTTCCTTTGCAACTGCTTGCTCACGAGAAATCGGAACCCGAAGCATTTAAAGTAGATGAATATATTATGGAACACATTTTGGACAGTTACGGCTGGCATATCACCGACATTAAAGGCAACGAAATTACTATTCCGCTGCCCATCATCTTGTTCGATCACGGAAAAATAGTTTGTTTTATGTCTTCCGAATTTCATCACGGAACGGCAGCCTATAAAGGATATGCACTCGGTTTTACGGAAGATGCGCAAGGAAAAATTGTCAAACTGCAAGGCGAAAACGCTGATTTTACAGGCACATTAGAATATGCCAAACAGTATGCGTGGGATACTGTTTTTTTCAACATCTCCATTTCAAAAAACGTATGTGCCATATTGATAAGTATTCTCATTTTGTGCGGCGTATTTCTCTCGGTGGCAAAAACCTACAGACGAAACCCGAACCGCGCCCCGAAAGGAATGCAAAATATGATGGAAGCAGTAATTCTTTTTATTCGGGACGAAGTTGCCATTCCTATGATTGGCAAAGATAAGTATCAAAAATATTTTCCCTATTTGCTCACGCTCTTCTTTTTTATATTGATGAATAATTTGTTAGGGCTAATCCCGATTTTCCCCGGCGGGGCAAATGTTACCGGTAATATTGCAGTAACACTGACTTTGGCGCTGATTACTTTTTTTGTAGTACAATTTTCATCTACTAAAACTTACTGGAAACATATTGTCAATACGCCCGGCGTCCCAATATGGCTCAAACTTCCTATCCCTATTATGCCTGTCATTGAACTCTTTGGACTCATCACAAAACCATTCGTGTTGATGATTCGTCTCTTTGCCAATATTATGGCAGGACATATTGTTGTACTCGGTTTTCTTGCGTTGATATTTATTTTTGGAGCCATAACCCCTTATCTGGGAATCGCCGTTTCGCCCGTCTCTGTCTTCTTCTACATATTTATGGGATTGTTAGAACTTCTGGTCGCTTTTATTCAATCTTATATATTTACTATACTTACTGCACTTTACATCGGAATGGCAATGGAAAAAGAACATCATTAAACTTATAAACTTATAAACCAACCTTATGACATCATTAACCTTATTAGAAGCCGCTACAGAACTTGGCGCAGGATTAGGAAAAATGGGCGCTACTTTTGGCGCCGGAATATCCACTATTGGAGCCGGTTACGGTATCGGACAAATTGGAAAAACTGCTATGGAATCATTAGCAAGACAACCCGAAGCTTCCGGAGATATTCGTACCAATATGATTCTTGCCTGTGCCTTTATTGAAGGGATTGCCTTCCTCAGTATCGTGGTTTGTCTGTTGAGCCTTTTTGTATAGCAGACAGCGTAAATATTAAAAGTGTGACAGCGTAAACGTATGAAGAAAACACCGTTTTCTTTCAGTAGGGTATTATATACTGTAATGATATTCCTTTTGGGAATGTCAATTGCTTTCTATTCTGTTAACAAACAACATACTACGCCTAATTCGTATGATAAATTACGCGATCTCATCTATTATATTGACCATTATTATGTGGATAGTGTCAACCACGACCAACTGTCAGAAGATGCAATTTTGGGCATTTTAGAACATTTAGACCCTCATTCCACTTATTCAGATGCTGAAGAAAATAAGGCGCAAACCGAGCACTTGGAAGGCGCTTTTGAAGGAATTGGCGTGCAGTTTAATATTATGAACGACACAATTATGGTAGTGGCTGCGCTCGCCGGTGGTCCCTCCGAAAAAGCAGGCATTAAAGCCGGCGACCGTATCATCTTTGTAAATGGAGAACCGGTGGCTGCCATCGGTATTACTAATGAACAGGTTTTTAAAATGTTGAAAGGAAAAAAAGGAACACAGGTAAAAATCGGTATTTTGCGTCCGGAGATATCCGGTATTTTAGAGTTTGAAATTATCCGTGGCATTATTCCCACGCATACCGTTCCCTCCGCCTATATGCTCAATGAACATACCGGATATATTAAAATTGACCAGTTCGGAGCGCATACCGCTGAAGAGTTTACAGAAGCGCTCTACAAACTGATTGCCAAAGGAATGCAAAAATTAGTTTTAGATTTACGCGGAAACGTCGGCGGCTACTTGGATGCAGCATTGCAAATTACAGACCATTTTTTAGATAGAGATGAACTGATTCTTTCCATAAAAGGCTTGCATGCCAAACAAGAGAAATATTATGCTACAGGCAAAGGTATTTTTAAGAAAGGAGAACTTACGGTTTTGATTGATGAGATCAGCGCTTCCGCCAGCGAAATTTTGGCGGGTGCCATACAAGACAACGATAGAGGTACTATTATGGGCAGACGTTCCTTCGGCAAGGGTTTGGTGCAACGTCCCTTTGACTTTGCAGACGGCTCACAAGTGCGCTTGACCGTTTCGCGTTACTATACCCCCAGCGGACGATGCATTCAAAGAGATTACCAAAAAGGAAATGCTGCCTATTACGATGAACTTTTACAAAGAATAATCAATGATGAAGATACGGTAACTATGACCGCCGATACCATTCCGGCAACAGAATATCGTACCAAATCGGGACGTATTGTATATGGCGGGGGCGGCATCACTCCGGATATTATTGTACTTCACGAAAAAAGAATCCATTCCAATGAATTTTACCAAGCATTGAATCATACCGCACTCATTCAGTTTGCCTTTAATTACACCAATCAAAATAAAACTGCACTAACAAATAAATACCCTTCGGCTGAGACATTTATCAAAAAGATGTATGTAACCGAAGATATTTTACAGGAATATTTGAGATTTTATGCACAAAAAAGCGCTCGCAATCTACCGTTCTTAAATAAGGAAGAAAGCAAAGCCCTCAGTACGTGGCTCAAAGCGTTCATTGGAAGAAACCTGTATCAGGACGAAGCGTTTTATCCGATTATAAACACTATGGATGAAGTCATTAAGAAGAGTATCAGAATTTAATCACTTTCACCATCTCGGAGGCATTGTCCGATATTATTCTAAGAAAATAAACTCCTGAAGGTAAATGGGAAATATCCAATACGGTGTGCGGTGTGTGTCGTGCGGTTTGCGATAATACGTTTCGACCATACATATCAAACACTTCAACATTCTCAATTCGTAATTCGTAATTTGCAATTGTTAATTCTCCTGTGGTGGGGTTTGGATAAACGGTTATCAAATCCTCACGGTTAAAATCTTTTATCCCAATAGTAGGGTCAAAAGCAATGGTAGCCGTTGCCAGCAACCAGTTATTCGGGTCAAAACTCAGTGATTTTACTGTTTTATTATTGGGGATAGTGTAACTAAACTGTTTGTTCAGTTCTTCGTGATAGAAAGGTACAATGTCGCTCGTATTATCATTATATGTAATTTTCAAATCGTAGGTAACTTTAAATAGCGGCGTTACAGAAGGCGCTGTGGTGGTTTGCGTACTTTTTAACATAAGTTTTCCATCTGTTTGATTCCATTTGATGTCAAACATAGGATACCCTTCTCCATAAAACCATTGTGCGAAGAATGTACCAAAATTTTTACCCGACAGTTCTTCAATCACACTTTGCAAGTCTTCAGTAGTTGCCACATTATTTTTAAAACGATTTTGATATGTTTTTAACACATTGAAAAACAGTTCATCATTATCGCCCAACTCATAGCGAATCATGTGCACCAATGTGCCGCCTTTATTGTAAGAGAGTGTACCGTTAAAAATACGCCAATCATCATCAATATATTCAATAGGAACAAAAACGCTGCCTGCTTTTCCATTATTAATTACACTATTAATAACACTTAATTTAAAATTATTGAATGCTGTTTCCTTTCCATATTTATGTTCTACCCAAAGTAAGTCTGCGCCGTAAGTAGCAAATCCTTCGTTAAGCCAGATATGTTGCCACGAAGCACAGGTTACATTATCTCCAAACCATTGATGTGTAAGTTCATGAGCGTCAACAGATTCTCCGAAATAACCTGTGGTAGTCATCGTTTGGTGTTCCATCGCGCCACCCATAAGCGACAAAGCATGTCCATATTTTTCAAGACTAAAAGGATATTCTCCAAAAATTGCAGAATAATATTCAATCATATCTTTGGTTTTGTCTATTACCTCCTTATTCGCTGACAAACATTCCGGAGAATTGTAGATATAATTCTGGATTAACAGTTTTTTTCCGGTTTGCGGAATGGTAGCCTCAATGGAATAGTCCTGATATTTGGCAACCGCAATAGAAATAAGATAGTAATCAATGGGATATTTTGATTTCCATTCGTAACGTACTTTGTTATCCGGTAGATCAACCGTCTTTGTTAATAAACCGTTAGACGCCACCATATTGGGTTTTGTTGTGGTAACAAACACCCATGAGGAATCGGCTTTATCGGTAAGGTCTTGTTTTACGGGAAACCATTCGTAAGCATTATTGGGTTCCGACAGTGTCCAGGTAACATCAAATGTGCCCCATCTGGGATCTGTTTCAGTACTGATTCCGGAAAAGAACCCGCCAGAAGAATTTACATTGCCATGATAAAAAATTTGAGCGTCAAAGAGTGTGTTTTCAGGTAGCGCCAAATTGGTTACCAAGTGTTCGTGCCCATTATTGGTAACCTGTTTCTGAACGCCATTTATCAGAATTTTATCAATAATATACGCTTCGTGTAAATGAAAACTGAAAGTATCCATTTTGTTCCAAACTACTTTAGCTTTGATAGTTACATCACCCGAAAGCGACACCGTATTATTTTCGGCATTCAGGTTTAAAAAATACCATTTTACATCGTAGGCTTTTTGAACTTCTGTAGGAAGAACTTTTGAGGTACGGTTTTGGAAGTTTTTTTCTGCGTTATAAAAATCATAGTTAGGTTGCCTGTTTTGCGCACACAAAAAATGGGTGATTAAAAAGCAGAAATTGAATAAATAAAAGATAGTTTTGGTTTTCATTTGATTATAGATTTTAGTGAATAATGATAACTTAACAATTACAGATGTGGTAATTTTTGGAAATGCGAAAATATATTTTTCTCAATATCACAAAGTTTGTTTTTAACGCAAAATCAGCAACCTGTAAAGTAGGTTGCTGATTTTTTTTAATTATTTAGATAATTTTGTACCGCGTAGGGGATTCGAACCCCTGATCTTCAGGATGAAAACCTGATGTCCTGGGCCAGCTAGACGAACGCGGCGTTTTGCTGAATG